>CAZVQJ010000067.1:0-13045 GCA_964629165.1 uncultured Puniceicoccaceae bacterium | reverse complement strand
AACCTCTCTGCCGGGCAACAACCCGGATACAAGGCGCTTCAGGTATCCCTCGAACGACCGGAGGCTGGGCGGGGCGGAAAAAACCTGCCGATGGTCGCGCATGAAACGCGGAATCTCCATGCAGCCTCCGCCCGCGCCACGGATCGGGCCCTCGACGTCGCGATCAGCGGAGACGGACTAATCGCCGCACAGGACTCGGCGGGAGCTCCCGTCCTTTTGCGGAACGGTGCGTTGCACATCGACGCCACCGGACGCCTCACCAATGGAATGGGCTGGCAGATCGACGGGCGGAATGGCCCGATCCAGGCCGTGGTGGGCGACGAAGATCCGCACATCGACGAACGCGGCGAAGTCTGGCAGGGCGATGTCAATATTGGTCGGGTTCGCGTCGTCACGGCCGATCGACCGGAAGCCCTCGTTTTTGACGGAGCGGGCTGGCGTTTGCCCGGGGATGGAAGCGTGGTGTTGACCGACCTCGATGAGCCGGAACTGCTCCCCGGTCATCTCGAAGAAGCCAATTTTTCCCCGCTCCAGTCGATGGTCACGCTCATTCAGGTCACGCGGGCTTTCGAAGCCAACCAGAAGGCCCTTCAGGCCGCCGACCAAGTGGTGGAGCGGACGATCCAATCGGTTCAATAAACCCCTTATCGAGGCCCCCTTTTACACATGAATCTCTCCCTCTATTCAAGCGCCACGGGCATGGAGGCCCAGCAGTTGAACCTGAACAATATCGCGAACAACATCGCGAATGTGAACTCGACCGGCTACAAGCGCACGAAGGTGGAGTTTCAGGATCTGCTCTATCAGGCACCCCGGCCGAAGGGTGGCGAGGGCAATGACGGAACGATTGTGCCGACGGGCGTCGAGCTCGGAAACGGCAGCACGGCCGTTTCCACGACCCGTGTCTTCAGCCAGGGTCAGTTGACGCAAACCGACAATCCCTGGGATGTCGCGATTGACGGCGGCGGGTTTTTCCAGGTGTCGAGAGCCGACGGAACGCTTGCCTACACGCGTGATGGGTCGCTCAAGATCGATGCCACCGGACAGGTCGTTACCAGTGGCGGCATGCCGGTGCAGGGACTCGCCGGCGCTCCCGACAACTATACCGGCCTTGTCGTCCTCCCGACGGGAGAGATTTCCTACGAAACCCCCAATGGTCTCGTAAATGGAGGGACACTCCAACTGGCAAAATTCTCCAATCCAAATGGACTGAAAGCCCTCGGTGGAAATCTTTATGAGGAAACGCAGGCCAGCGGCGTGCCGACTCTCGGGGATCCGGGCATGAACGGCTTCGGATCGATCATCCAGAACTTCCTCGAAATGTCCAATGTCAACGTCGTGGAGGAGATGATCAACATGATCGTGGCGCAACGCGCCTATGAGATCAACTCCAAGGCGATCCAGGCCTCGGATGAAATGATGTCCATTATCAACCAGCTCAAACGCTAATGCGATTCCCGGGTATCATACTTGTCACTACGGTTTTTGCTTCGACCGCGGGCATCACGTCCGGCTGGGAAACGACTTGGGGTACTCTCGTCAAGCCATCGGCCCCTTTGTTGTCCGAGTATCCGCTCTTCGAGAGTGCGGATGAAGCGGTGGAGGTGACAAGCGGGGGTTCGTCGGAGGCTCCCTCCGCGAAGCCGGGGTGGGATGCCTCGGAGAAGGAATCCGTCATCACGCCGGACGAGATCCTCCGGTCGGTGCACGCCGATCTTGTGCAGCGCTTTGATCTCGTGGGTGAGCTGGTGCTGATTCCGGACACGCAGGTTGTGAGCATTCCGGTGCCCGGCGACGACTGGTTTGTTGAACTCGTTCCGCCGTATCCGGCCGATCTGGGTGCGCGGATGCACGTGCGTTATCGCCTCAGCAACGGGTTTAGTCACCAGCCACCGGTAACCCTTTCGCTGCGGGCGGAATGGTGGCGTGACGCCGTTGTTGCCCGACGCCTCGTGCGGGCGGGAGATCTTGAGGCGGACAGCTACTCGGTGGAATCCGTCAACTGGCTCCAGCACCGGGGGGCGCTTGTTCCGGGCGATTTTGATCTTGCGACGTTGCGCCTCAAGGCGACCTGGCGGGCCAGCGAGCCGCTTCGGTGGTCGCATGTCGAAACGCGCCCGTTGATCCGTTCGGGAAGTATCGTCGACGTCATTGCCCGCGAGGGAGCGCTGCGCATCACGATGCGTGGAGTCGCGATGGAGAACGGAAATGTCGGGGACGTCATCAGCGTTCGCAACCTGCAATCACGGCAGGAAATCCAGGGAATTATCAATGATGCACAATCGGTTCTGGTCGTTTTTTAGCCTTCTTTGCCTCTTCGCATCGGCGGTGAGCGCGGAGTCTCTCTGGCTGCGCGCGAGCAACGATGAACGCGGCATTTACGGTCGGGCGGTGGCAAGCCGCCGCGGTGATCTCGTGACAATCCAGGTTTCGGAGACGGCCAAGTTCAGTACCTCCGGCTTGCAGGCCTCGATGCCCGGACGGGAGTCGGCGCTGCAATCGGAGATGTTGCGCTTGCTCCAGGGCGTCGGAAAGAACGCCCTGCGACTAGGTTCGGATGCGGCCGGGGCGCCCCTTGTGGTCGATCTGTCGCAACTCCTGAGCGGTGAGTTCAGCGGGGGTGCAGGCACCCTCCAAAGCGATATCCATGTGCAATCCTACCCGCTGACGTCGGAGGTCGTCGATGTGCTGCCAAACGGCAACCTCGTCATCGCGGGGGCGAAGACGGTTTCCATTGGTGAAGAGAATCTGATCGTCGTGCTTCACGGTGTCGCCCGCCCGGAGGATATTTCCCAGTCCAACACGCTGTCGTCGAGCCAATTGGCGCATGCACAGGTCCGCTTCGTCCTCGAAGGTACTTTGAGTGACATCCAGACCCCCGGGTGGATGTCCAGATTTCTCAACCGCGTGAACCCGTTTTGATCGACATGTCCTTCCCAGTTATCCGCCTCTCCCGTTCCTGGTATCGCTGGCTTGCGCTCACTCTCGGTGCGGTGATCCTGCTTCCCCAGGTCTATGGCGCGAGCCGCATCAAGGATCTCACACAGATCAAGGGGGAGCGCGACAATCAGCTTTTTGGGTACGGTCTTGTGGTGGGACTTGCCGGGACCGGCGACGGGACGACGAGCCAGATGACGCTGGAAAGCGTTGTGAACTCCCTTCGCCGTTTCGGGTTGGAGATCTCACCGAACTCGATTCGTCCGAACAACGTTGCCGCCGTCTTTGTGACGGCAAACATCGGGCCGTTCCTGAAGGAAGGTACCCGGCTCGACGTGACGGTGAGTTCGATGGGTGACGCAGACTCTCTTCAGGGAGGCATCCTCTTGCAGACGCCTCTGCGTGGCGCCGACGGGCAGGTCTACGCGGTGGCGCAGGGGCCACTTTCACTCGGTGGATTCTCGGCTGGAACCCGGGATAATTCGATTGTGAAAAACCACCCGACGGTGGGGCGCATTCCCGACGGGGCGATCATCGAACGGGGGATTCCGACGCAGCTCGTGAAGAACAACGAGATCGAGCTTCTCCTGCGTGAATCGGACTTCACGACTGCGGTGAGGATGGCGCAGGCCATCAACCGCTATTTCCCCGATGTCGCCACGGCGCGAGATGCCCACGCGATCGAGATCCGGTTGCCTGCGGAGTGGCAGCATCAACCGACCGCATTTATCGCGCAGGTCAGCCAGATCGAGGTGCAACCGGACGCGGTCGCCCGGGTAATCATCAACGAGCGCACCGGGACGATCGTTGCGACACAGGCGGTTCGCATCGCGCAGGTGGCGATCAGTCATGCGAACCTGAATGTGGTGGTGGAGTCCCAGCAGAATGTTTCGCAAGCCAATCCGCTGGCTCCCGGCCCGGGCGGAGAGGGCACGATCGTCGATCCCGCAACCGGCGCAATTGTCGCTCCCGGGGGACAGACGGTGGTGACGACGGACAACTTTGTCGATGTGGTCGAAGAGCGAGGGGAGTTCCAGGTGCTCGGTGATCTTCCGACGATCGACCGCCTCACGGCCGGGCTCAATGCGCTCGGAGTCACCTCCCGGGACATGATGGCGATCCTCCAGTCGCTCAAGGCGGCGGGCGCCCTCCAGGCAGAACTCATCATCCAGTAATCCCCCATGACAGATTCACTTGGACCTCTCGGCATGGATCCGAACCAGATTCGCACGCAACTTTCCCGCAGTTGGTCGCCGGAGAAATCGTCCGGTATGCCCGCGCAGGCGTTCAGCCAGGTCATGTGGCAGACGATCATCAAGGAGTGCCTCTCATTCGAGGGGATGGGCTCAGAAGGCCTTGGTGGCGGGATCTACGGAGACTGGGCCAAAGAAGGATTTTCCGCCGCCATCGCGGCTCAACTCGCACAACAGAACCCGCTTCCGATGCCGCTTGTGGCAGGAGAAGGAAACCTTTCACCGAAGTCATGACGAACACACCATCAGGAGCGGAGCATCCGTGGGAGCCCCTCGCGGACGCGTTTCGCGATGAACTCTCGGAATGCGCCCAGTTGCTCGTTCTTCTCGAGGATCAGCAAGCCGCGATGCTCGAGCGTCGCTTTGTGGATGTTGGCGCAAAGGACGCCGCCATCACGGCTCAGCTTCAACGTCTTCAGTTCCTGCGGCAGAACTCGCAGGCGCTCTTCCGGGATTTCGGATCGGAGGGTGATCTCGTCCGCGACAAAGCTGCGTGGGATGCCTTTCTGGCGTCCCTCCCGGTCAATGTGGGCGAGCTTTTTCGGGCTCTCCGGCAGGAAATGCAACAGCAGTTTCGCCGCCTCCAGCGGCTCAGCCAGGAAAATCTGCAACTCCTGAATTCTGCGCGCGAGGCGTACGGAGAGTTGTTGCGGAGGGTGGTTCCTGTCCCTGAGAAGCCGGCCTATGACGCCCGTGGTCGGACCCGTCAGCAATGGAGTCCCGGGGCTCGTTCGTTCTCTCAAATCGCCTGAGCGGCCCTCTCATGTCCGGATCGATCCAGAATCTTTATACACAGAGCCGTTCGCTGCAGGCCTACTCGCAGGCTCTCCAGGTGACCGGCCAGAACATCGCCTCGAGCGCGGATCCGAACTACACCCGGCAGCAGGTGACGATGCAGTCGGCGCTGCCCGCGAGCCTCGGCAACCTCCACGGTTCCGGCGTCAACGCGGTTCTCAAGGACACCCGTGACCAGTTGCTCGAAGGCCAGATCTGGCGGGAACAAAGCAACTTGAACTATCAGAAAGGGACCTTGAATTATTCCGAGCGGTTGGAGCTCTCCTTTTTTGGTGGATCGGAAGCTCCTCTCGAAGTGGCCGCCGGCGGCGGCGAATATGTATCCAGCGGACTCCTCACCGCGATCAACGGCTTCTACGACGCATGGGCCGATCTGGAGGCGCAACCCAATGACACGGCGGCCCGGCAGGCCGTCTATGATCGGGCCGAGGCCTTGATTGATCGTTTTCGGAATGATGCCGAAACCCTTGGCGAGATGAGGATCACGGCGGAGAAGAACCTCGAAGACACCACCCGGACGGTGAACGGCCTCCTCGGACGGGTGGCGGGATTGCAGGAACAAATTGCCCGCATGCCGGCCAATCCGAGTTCCGCCAAGAGCGAGCTGACGGCGATGCGCGACCAGACGTTGTCGGCGTTGTCCGAACACATCTCCTTTACCTGGTCGCCAAGTGCGACGACGCCTCTTGAGAGCACCTTGAGCGTGCGCCTGGAAGACGGTTCCACCGCGACCCTCGTGACGGGAGGTACCGTGAATGACACCCTCGCATATTCCGATGGGACGGTCTCTCTCACCGGAGGCGGAGGCGTCCTTGCGGCGGGTGGCGGTGCCATCGGAGCCCATCAGCATTTTCTCAACTCCGAACTGCCACAGTGGGAGAATCAATGGAACCTGCTCGCCGGTGAGGTCGTCCGGGTGACCAATACGGTCTACAATCCGGGTGCCACGGAGGGAGAGAACTTTTTTGATCCCGGTTTTGCGACGGCGGGCTCGATGCGTCTGGAGATTTCCCGAGCGGCCGATATTCGTGCTGGGGTGGGGGGCGTCGGCAACGACGTGGCCCGCGCGATCGCCGAAATCGGCAATGCCGACCTCGATGGCGAGTTTGGGTCGCCGTTGTCCGGCTCGTTCGCCGACGTCCTTCTCGACCGGCAGAATACGCTCGCGAGGCGCATCAACAGTTTGCAGGGGAACGTCGGAGCACAGGAAAAGGTAGTGAATTTTCTCGAACAGGAGAAGGCGGGACGCAGCGGGGTCGACCTCGACCGCGAGATCACGATGCTCCTGCAGTTTCAACGTTCGTTTCAGGCGACATCCAGGGTTCTCCGCGCCCTCGATGAAAGTCTCCAGACCTTCCTTTCGGACATTTGACGGCCGTACAGACTCCCGACCACCACCATGAATATCGGATCTTCCTATTACACCGCATCGATTCAGAATCAACTGAGCTATCTCCAGAAGGCCCAGGCCGAGGCGCAGCAGCGGGTGGCCACGGGGCGGGGGTTTATTCAGGCTTCGGACGATCCGGATGCCGCTCTCGCCACCCAACGGATCAGCCTCCAGCGGCTGGGATTGGAGGCGGATGGTCAGCGACGGGACTTTGCGATGCGGCTCAATGAGAGCGCGACGCTCTCCGCGACGCAGACCCGCGCACTGCTCACCGAGGCCGCCACGGCGATTGAGCTGGCCTACGAAGTGGGACCGGATTCCCCCGAGGGCGCGTTGCTTGGCCAACAGATTGACCGGACGATCGAGCAGGCCGTCGCCTTTCTCAACTACGACCAGGAAGGCCGTTATCTTTTCGGCGGGACGGAAACGGCGCATCCTCCCTTCGAGATCCTTCGGGATGAAGAAGGGGACATTGCCTCGGTGGAGTATCGTGGTAACGACGAGGGCCTTGAGTTCAGGATCGGGCTCGGCATTCGCATCGACCCCTCGGCGGATGCGCGGACCAACCCGACGTGGGCAAGGTGGATGAATGCCCTTATCAACTCGAAGAACGAATATGCGAATGACGACAAGGCTGCCTCGAAGGCGATCCTTGACGAGGTCTCGGAGGCGGCCGACGATGCGTTTGCCGCGACGAGCGACCTGATCAGCAAATCCATCCGCCTCCAGACTCTCGATGAATGGTCCACCCAGACAGACTCTGCGATGGCAGACCGTGAAGCCCGCCTGCAGGAAGTCGATATGAACGCGGAGATCCTCAACTTCAATGCGATCCAACAGAGCTACCAGGCCAGCCTGCAGAGCGGACGACTGCTTCTGGGGCTCTCATTGGTCGACTTCATCTAGCGCACACCACGACGATCATGCCCCTGAAGATTAAAATTAAACCCGGCGAGCGCGTGCTCATTGGCACCGCATTGATCCTGAACGGGGAGAACCCGGCCCAGATCTCTGTCATGAACCAGGTCCCGATCCTGCGGGAGAAGGATCTGCTTTCACAGGCAGACGCGGATTCGCATGCGCGCAAACTGTATTTCGTCGTGCAGATGATGTATATCGAGCAGCGACGCACAAAGGAGCAATACGACAGTTTTCTCGCTTTGACGAAAGAGTTACTTCAAGCGGCCCCCTCGTTGATCGATACTATATACAAGATCAGCGAACATGTCCTTGATGGATCCTACTACAACGCGCTCAAGGAAGCGCGCCTGCTTATCAGGCAGGAGGGCGATCTCATCGGTCGGGCTACTGGAAACCATTCCTAGCTGAAGCAGCCTCCCATGTACTCTCAAGTCGGAAATCAATACGAAAAACTGCGTTGGAAGACGATGAGCGGCCGTCAGATCGAGGCCGCCGTCCTGCAAAAGGCGGCTCTCCGTTTCCGACAAGCTCAACCGACGCTGACGAAAGGGGTGATGAGTGAGGAAGCGGAGGAAGCGATCCTTTTCAACCGGCGCGTCTGGGATATTCTGAGAGCGGGATGGCGGGATGACGCCTGCCCCCTCCCGGACAATATTCGGTCCAATCTGCTGAATCTCAGCGTTTTCATGGCGAAGGCGGAACTGGAGTTTCGCGCGAAGCCGAACTCCCGGCAACTCGACGGGATGATCCGGATCAACGAGACCCTCGCGAGCGGCCTTGAGGCAAATTCAAGGGTGACGGCCGCGGCCAATGCCTGACGAGAGCCGTGTCCTCCTTTCACCGATCGTCCGTGTCTTCGTCTGAGAGAGCAATGGCACGTTCCGCAATCCTGCGGGTACTTCGGAAGCAAGCCGCCGGGCATATGGCGGCCTCGCGCTGGGACGAGGCGGTCTCTGCCTGGGAAGAGGTCCTCAAGCAGAAGCCGGGCGATCTCGATGCCACCGGAAACCTTGCCTTGATCGCGAAGGAACGGGGACACCTCGACGAATCGGTGCGACGTTGGCAGGAGGCGATTCGCCTTTATCCCGAAAACGCGGGCCTCTGGGGCAACCTCGGGGATGTCTACAGCCTGCAATTGAGGCTCGGAAAGGCGGAGGAGGCGGTGCGTCATGCCGTTCAGCTCTCTCCCGCAAAATGGGATCTTCAACTGGCCCTTGGTACGATCCTCTGGAAATGCCGGAAAATCGGGCCCGCCCTCGAGTGTTGCGCCCGGATTCCGCAGGATGTCCCCGAGGCTGCCGGTGCGCTCAACCTCCGCGGCAATATTTTGTCCCATATCGGTCACGCCGAGGAGGCGCGACAGGCGTATCTGGAGGCGCTCGCAAGGTGCCCGACCAACGCCATGTGGCACTCGAACTATCTGCTTTCGCTTCTCTACGACGAGTCGGTGACGGATGAGACCATCTTTGAGGCGCATCGCGCGTTCGGGAAGCGTCACGATACGGAGGAGGTGAGGGTTCCGGCCGATGTTTCGCCCGGTCGGGTCATCCGGCTTGGCTTTGTCTCCGCTGATTTGCGCATGCACTCCGTGGCCTTTTTCCTGGAGCCACTCCTGCACCGCATCGATCGGAACCGGTTTGAAGTGCATCTCTTTTCGGGGGTACATCAACCGGACAAGATGAGCGACCTGCTCGCTTCCCACGCCGCTCGAACGCACTCGATTGTCGGCTTGTCGGAGGAGAGATTCAAAGCCCTCGGACGTTCGCTCGCGATCGATGTCATGATTGATCTTTCGGGGCATACGGGAGGCAATTGTCTGCCCGCCTTCGGGGGTCGCCTTGCCCCGCTGCAGGGCAGTTGGTTGGGATATCCGCATTCGACCGGACTGCGATCCCTCGACTTTCGGCTGAGCGACGCCTGGATCGAGCCGCTCCCGGAAAGTAAGACTTTCAGTTCGGAGAACATCGTCCATATCTCCGGCGGAGCCCACTGTTATCGTCTGCCGGGCGAGGAGATCCCCCTCTCTCCGTTGCCGATGGCGACGAACGGTGGGCCCACTTTCATCTGCTGCAACAACTCGCCGAAGATCTCGCCTCGGCTTCTGCGGGTGTGGGCCGAATTGTTGCGGCAGCTGCCCGGAGCGCGCCTCATTCTTAAGAACGGCGGTTTTTCGTATCCGCCCCGCGAAGCGGAAGTACGGGAGTATTTCACATCTGCAGGAGTCGATGCGGAGCGGGTTGAGATCCGGCCTCTCGCCCCGAACATTCGGTCGCACCTGGAAATGTATCATGAGGCCGACATCGCGCTCGATACATACCCCTATCAAGGCACGACAACGACCTGCGAAGCGCTCTGGATGGGAGTTCCGGTCGTTAGCTTGCGTGGGAACTCGGCCCGCACCCGCCATGCCGTAAGCCTGCTTTCGCAAGCCGGGATGGAGGACTGGATTGTCGAATCGGAAGAGGCCTATATTCGGCGCGTGGTCGAGGCCGTTGCCGATCTGGACGCACTTGTGACCTTGCGGCGCGAACTGCGCAACCGGGTCCGCTCATCGAGTCTTGGAAATCCCTCCAGCTTTGCCCTGCGTTTCCAGAGCACGATTCGAAAACTCTGGGCAGTTTTCTGCAAGGCACACGGGGCCGCGCCGTGTGCCGTCGAGGAAGCCTTGCGCGAAGCCGATGAGGATCTCCTCAAAGCTGCCGCAGTGGAAGCTCACGGGAGCGGCGTCGAGGCTTTGCGGCAGGGGCGCATTGCGGATGCGGAACGCTTCTGGCGGCAGGCGGCCGAGTCGGGTTTTGCGCCCTCCGCATGGGTTGCCCTTGCGCACTCACTCGAGGAACGGGGTGAAGCCGCGCTGGCGCACGAAGCGTGGAGCGAAGCGTATGAGGTATTTTCGGACAGACCGGAGATTGTCGCGGCCTACGCCGAGAGCTGTCGGGCCGTCGGCGACATCGATCGTGCCACCGAGGCGTACGCCGAGACCGTGCGCATGGCCCCGGACAAGCCTGGGATATGGATGAACCTTTCCGCCCTTTATCGGGCGACGCGGCAACCGGTCCGGGCGGAGGAAGCGGCCCGACGGTCGCTCGAGCTGAAGGACGATTTTCCCGAAGCATGGAACAATCTCGGCTGTGCGCTCCGGGACCAGGGACGTTTTGATGACGCGGTGGCTGCTTTCTGTCGCGCCCTTGAGCTGCGGCCGGAGTGGGCGGAGGTGCATTCGAACCTCGTGTATCTCCTCAATTTTGTGCCAGGACTGTCCCATGCCGACCTGCGGGAACAGCATGCGGTCTATGACGCCCGTCAACTCGGCGACATCGTGACGCCTCTCGCGGGGACCCGCAGACGGCCCCGTCCGGGGCAAGCGCCGCTTCGAATCGGATTTCTTTCGCCCGATCTGCGCAGTCACTCCGTCAGTCATTTTGCGCGGGCGGCTTTCCCTGCTCTTGCCCGCGCAGGTGCCGATATCCACGTCTTTTCCGACGCCACGCATCCGGACCGGGTGACGGATGAACTGCGGAGCTTGAGCGCCCGGTGGAACGAAGTAGGAGCCCTGCCCGACGTTGATTTGCTGCGTTGTCTGCGGGACCGGAAACTGGATGTGCTCGTGGAACTGAGCGGACATACCGCCGGGAACCGTCTGCCCCTGCTCGCGCACCGGGCGGCGCCCGTCCAGATCAGCTGGCTTGGTTACCCGGCGGCCCCGGAGAGCCGAGGAATTGATTTTTTCCTCACCGACCACCACATTTATCCGGATGGCGATGACCTTCCTGTGGGGCTTCTGCGCCTGGACGCGGGGGCACTTCCGTATGCGCCTCCTCATGACCTTCCGGTTTTGGATGGAGCGATTGGCGATGGCCCTCTCACGTTCGGAGCCTTCCACAACCTGGCAAAGATGCATGAAGGCGTATGGAAGCAGTGGACACGCCTGCTCGATGCGCTGCCCACGAGTCGCTTGTGCGTGAAATGCCCCCAGTTCTCCGATCCCGAGCTGCTCGGGCAGTGGATGGGGAAACTGCGGAAATGGGGAACCCCGCTTGATCGCATTGAATTTCTCGAATACGAAGCCAGCTCTGCCGGGCACCTCGGGTGTTATCGGAGAATAGACGTTGCGCTCGATACGGGGCCCTACAACGGAGCGACCACAACGATGGAGGCGCTCTCCATGGGCGTGCGTGTGCTGACCATTCCGGGAGACACTCCGGCCGCGCGGTACGCCGGGGGCCTGATTCGCACCTTTGGTGATCCGGACGATGTGCTTCCCGATGAAACCTCTTTAATCGAACGGGCTTCCGCGATTGGGGAGACGCTCTCCGCACTGCGCAGTTCCCGCGCGGAACGGCAACGCGCGATGATCGAACGCTGCCGAACGCAGGCCCCCGTGTGGGCCGACGAATTTCTCACCGCACTCAATGCGATCTTCCACTAACCGACTTGTCATATAAAAATGAATATCATGGCCACCGATAACACCGCCCTCTACAACCAGATTCGCGCGCTTATTCAGAGCGGTGATCCAAGCAATCTTTCGAAAGCCGAGTCGCTCCTCGAGACGTTGGCGGAAGATGGAAATGTCGAGGCGCAGGTGGATCTTGGCTTCCTCCTTGCCAGCCGACAGGGTGGGGGCGCCGATATGGAGGGAGCGGCGCGATGGTTTGCACGAGCGGCGGAGGCTGGTTCGGCGGTTGCCCAGTTTAATCTCGGCGCCCTTCATCAGGCTGGGCAGGGAGTCGCGCAGGATCTGCCGGAGGCGGCGTCCTGCTTTCGCCGGGCAGCGCAACAGGGACACGCGGATGCGGCCTACAACTATGCCCTGATCTGCCGGAAACTGGGATGGAACGGGACTGAAATCACCGACGCCGTTGATTATCTCAAGACGATCGCGGAAGAAGCAAACGATGCCAATGCTCACTTTGCGGTGGCGCTCGCGCTCACACAGGGCTGGCATCAGGCACCGGATTTAGGCGCCGCCATCGGGCACTATCGCCATGCGGCGGAGGGAGGCCACGCCAGCGCGGCGTACAACCTCGGCTTGATCCTGTTTTATGGCGAAGGAGGCATCACCGCGGACCCGGTTGCCGCCAAAGGGTATTTCCGCCAAGCTGCGGAGCAGGGCCATGAACGGGCGAAGCAGGCGCTCGCTGACCCGCAGATGCAGGCGGTGGAAGGTTGATTCCAAACGGGAGCGGATTCCCGAGAGTGCGGGGGACGGCCCGGAGAGGCCACATGGGTTCATCCGGGTGACGCGAAGTAGAGCGCGAAGACGCCGGCAATCACCCAGGTCAATGCGGGGATTTGCTGGTACTTTCCTGTGCACAACTTGATCAGCACCCAGACAACGATGCCGACACCGATACCTTCCGTGATGCTGAAGGTCAGCGGGATCAGAATCATGGTGAGGACAGCGGCGGTCGTTTCCGCCAGTGAGGAGTAGTCCAGATCCCGCATTCCCTGCGCCATCATGACGCCGACCATGAGGAGTGCAGGGGCCGTCGCAACGGCGGGAATCGAGACGATCAGCGGGGAGAAAAAGAGGGCCAGAAGAAAGCAGGCGGCGACGACAACGGCTGTGAGCCCGGTCCGCCCTCCGGCTTCGACACCGGTCGCCGATTCGACGTAGGAAGTCGTCGTTGATGTGCCGAGAATTGCGCCAATCGAAGTAGCGATGGCATCGGCTGAGAGCGCGGCGCTCATGCGCGGCATACGTCCGTTTACATCCATCAGGTTGGCTCGGCGGGCAACGCCGATG
>CAZVQJ010000066.1:0-13124 GCA_964629165.1 uncultured Puniceicoccaceae bacterium | reverse complement strand
TCCGAACGGCGGAACGCAGAGGTGCGCAATGGTTCGAGGACTACCGGGTGATGTTCGACAAGATGGCGGACAAGATCGATGCCGTCATCATCTCGACCCCGGATCACATGCATTTCCCGATCGCCCTCTCGGCGATCAATCTTGGCAAACACGTCTATTGCGAAAAGCCGCTCACCCATACCTTCGAAGAGGCCCGTGTGCTGACGGAGGCCGCCGAACGCAAGGGGGTCATCACGGCGATGGGCAATCAGGGGCACTCCCACGAAGGAACCCGTTTGGTAAGGGAGTGGATACAGGCGGGGGTACTCGGCGATGTGCGGGAAGTGCATTCATGGACAGACCGTCCCTACTGGCCGCAGGGCGAGGATCTTCCTTCTCACGACAAATTCATTCCGGTCATCCCGCCGGGCATGCGTTGGGATCTCTGGCTGGGAATTGCCGCGAGTCGCCCCTACGATCCCGCCTATGCCCCGTTCGACTGGCGTGGATGGACTGACTTTGGCACCGGCTCGTTCGGCGATATGGGCTGTCATATCATGGACGCCGCCTATTGGGCACTTGATCTCGATTATCCGCATACGATCGACGTGACGGCGACTCACAGTGGCGGACATTCGTTTCCTGCATCCTCCGTTGTCACCTATCAGTTTGGCGCGAGGGGCAAGCGGCCCCCCCTCAAGTATTGCTGGTACGACAATGGCCTTCGTCCTTCACGCCCGGCCATCCTCCGAGCGGAGGAAATGCCGAATGAGAAAAACGGCTCCCTCATCGTGGGCGATCGCGCCGTTCTTTATGTCGATACCTATGGCAGTTCCCTTCGCCTGCTGCCCGACGATGCCTTTCGGCAGATTCGTTCGACCCTGCCCGCAAAGACCCTCCGCCGCATCCGCGGGCATCATCGCGACGACTGGATCAAGGCGATTCTCGAGAACCGGAAAGCGTCCTCGGATTTCTCTTATGCCGGTCCGTTCACGGAAATGGTCCTGCTCGGAACGGTCGCCCTGCGCGCGGGGACGCGTCTGGAATTCGATGCGGAGAAGCGGCTCTTCACCAACGAAAGTTCCGCAAACCAGTACCTGCGCAAGGACTACCCCGACGGGTGGATTCTCACCTGACCCGCTGCCTCCGCTCCCCTCGCTTTCGCCAAAACTGCCTCCTTGATGAAGAACCCACCCCTCGATCCGACCCGTCGCGAGTTTATCCGCCGGACCACCGCCACAACCGCCGGCTTATCCCTCTTTGGCCTTGCGGCCTGTTCGCGCGCCGAGCCCACCTCCGATCAGCTGTTTCGTATTTCGCTCGCTGAGTGGTCGCTCAACCGGGCGATTTTCGGTGGTGAGATGGACCATCTCGATTTTGCCGTTCGGGCCCGCAAGGACTTCGGCATCGAAGCGGTCGAATACGTGAACCAGATGTTTTTCGAGCGTGCGACCGACCGGACCTACCTCTCGGAGATGCGGATGCGGGCAGACGATCACGGCGTGCACAGTCTCCTCATCATGGTGGATCGCGAGGGCAACCTCGGCGAATCTGACGAATCCCGGCGGGCGCGAGCGGTTGACAACCATCGTAAATGGGTCGACGCCGCACAGTTTCTCGGCTGCCACGCGATCCGGGTGAATGCCGGTGGCGACGGAAGCCGCGAGGAAGTCGCCGCCGCCGCCGCGCAAAGTCTCGGTGAACTGGCCGCATTCGCCGCTCCCGCCGGCATCAGCGTCCTCGTTGAAAACCATGGTGGCTACTCCTCCGACGCCCGATGGCTGTCAGGCGTTATCAGCGATGTCGGCCAGGTGAACTGCGGCACCCTGCCCGATTTCGGCAATTTCTGCATCGCCCATCAGGCGACCAGCGATGGCTCGCGCGAATGCGTCGAAGAGTATGACCGCTATCGGGGCGTCGAGGAACTCATGCCGTTCGCCCAGGCAGTGAGCGCAAAATCCTACGCCTTCGACGCCCAAGGCAACGAAACGACGATCGACTACCCACGCATCATGCGCCTCGTGACGGCCGCTGGATACAATGGTTTTGTCGGGATCGAATACGAGGGGCACGGTCTTTCCGAAGAAGACGGGATTCGCCGCACCCAAGCGCTTCTCGAGCGGGTCCGGGCGGATCTGAGCTGAGACTGCCGTCCTCTGCCTGCAAAATGACAGACCAGAACGGTCTCCACCCCACGCGCATCCCCCAGTGTCGCACCCGCCCTCCCGTTTGCACGAAACAAGAAGGTTGATTGAAGTCTCCCTCACAGTAACCGATTACACCGAAACTGATAGCATTGTGCGCGATGGTGTTTCTCGAAGAGTGATGCCGCAGTCTCATCGCCGCAGTCTGCTCTCTTTCGTTTCGATCTCCGGGATCTTCTGATTGCGCGTGCTTTTCCGAACCAAATGCTCAGCCGAAGCGGACAACCGTTTCTGGTCATCTCCTTACGGGAACGCCACGACCTATCTGATTTTCGGTTTGATCTGGATCTTCACGACCGACCGGATTGTCGAATGGATGTGGGCAGAAAGCGGATCCGTGGCACGCGCCCAGACCCTCAAGGGCTGGCTTTTCATCCTCCTCTCGACCCTCCTGATTCTTATCCTCGGTCTGATCGCGCGAAAGAATGTGCGCAAGGCCACGCAGGCCCTTCGCCGCAATGAGAAGGAGATGCGGACAACCCTTGAGTCGATCGGTGACGGCGTCATCTCCACCGATCTCGATGGCCGGGTAACCCATCTCAATGCGGCGGCGGAGTCGCTCACCGGTTGGAGCGAAGACGACGCCTGCGGTCAGCCCTTCAACGTGGTCTTCCCCACCATGGTGATCGGCGGAGAACAACTGGTGGAGCCGGTTACCCAGCTCCTGGCGTCCCCCCATCCGACCCCGCAGCGGGGCAATGTGACCTTGAGGAAACGTGATGGAACCCAGCGCAAGGTGGCCGAGACCATCGCCCCGATCCGGAACCGGGAAGGCGCCATTACCGGCGTGGTCGTTGTCTTCGAGGATATCTCGACCGATTTTTGTCTGCGGGAATCCCTCCGCAAGAGCGAAGAACGCTATGCCTTGGCCGTCGAAGCGACGACGGACGGCATTTGGGAGGTCGATCGAGAGCATGATTTTTTCTATACCAGTCCGCGGATGCTCGAGATCCTTGGATACGCACCGGACGAAGTGGAATTTGGGATCGACGATTTCCCGCATCGCCTTCATCCGGAAGACCGGGATCCGACCCGACGCGCATTTGAGCGTATCTGGCGCGGTGAAAGCGAACGCCTCACCATCAAGTTCCGGCTCCGCCACAAGAACGGCTCCTATCGCTGGATGCGTTGCAGCGCAACTCAGGCCAACCGTGCGCCCTCCGGAAAGATTACCCGTCTGATCGGCGCCACCTCGGATATCACCGAGCAGGTAGGCAACGAGGAGGAACTCGACTATCTCAACGAACTCCTCCGCACGGTGCGCGATATCAGTCTTCTCATCAACCGGGAACACGATCGGGCCTCTCTTCTGAAGGGTGTCGTCGACCTCCTCGTGCACAACCGCGGCATTCCAAGTGCTTCCATTTCTTCCGTGGATCACGCCGGCATTCCCGGACATTTTGCCGCCGCCGGATATGCCGAAGAGCTTGAAACCGTGCGTGCGCGCCACCTCTCCGGGGAATGCCAACGGAAGCTCGAAACTTATGAGCTGCGCAACGGCGTCTATCTTGACAGGACCAGGATGGATGCAAATGGCACCGACCCCGCATATGTTGAAGTGTGGGTGCCGCTCCACCATCGGGATATCCAATACGGATTTCTTGCGGCGACCGTGACAGAGTCGATCTTTCGTGAACGCGAGGATATCGCCATCCTTGCCGAAGTGGGTGAAGATCTCGGGAACGCTCTCTTTCGACAGGACCTTGAAAAACAGCGGGAATCAACCGTCCAGGAACTCCTCGAGGCGAAAGAAGCGGCCGAAAGCGCAAACCGCGCAAAGGACGAGTTCCTCGCCATCATGAGCCATGAGATGCGCACGCCTCTGAATCCCATCATGGGATTTACGAATGTGCTTCTCACCGAAATCGAAGAGACCGAACAGCGCGAATATCTTGAGTCCATCCTCCTCTCGAGCCAGCGGCTCTTACATCTGGTCGATGACGTGCTCGAGTACGCGCGCCTCGACCGGGGAACGACACGTCCCGTCTGGAGTTCGTTCAACCCGCTCGAGATCTGTAAGTCAGCTCTCCAGTCAGCCGCAGAGTCGTGCACGTCCGGGCTCGAGTTTCGGTTTGTGAACGGGTTTGACGGGCTCCCTCCGGTCGATCCCACGATGGTGATCCGCGGAGAACGCCTCATGATGCACCGCATCCTCGACAATCTCCTAAGCAACGCCTCCAAATTCACCCAATCGGGCACGATCTCGCTCGAGGTGGCCCGTGATCCCGCCGACAATGGCCGCGGCGTGACCCTCCATTTTGGAGTCGTCGACACCGGGTGCGGCATCGACACCGACTTCACGGATCGCATTTTTCATCCCTTTGAGCAGTCGGATGCCTCCTATTCCCGACGCCACGAAGGAGCCGGCCTCGGACTCGCAACGTGTCGCAAGCTGGTCGAACTTCTTGGTGGTGAGATCGGGGTCACCTCCGTCCCCGGGGATGGCGCACGCTTCTGGTTTCGCCTTCCCGTCGAAGTCCTCGGGACAGGCACGCGCGGATCACGCGCTCCGTTTTCGGAGAATCATGTCCCCCGGCTCGATCGCCGTTGTCGCATCCTGCTCGCGGAAGACAGCGATGAAAACGCGCACGTCACCTCCGTCATTCTCGAACGCGCGGGAGGCGAGGTGACGGTTGCGGCCGACGGGAGGGAAGCGTTGGAATGTTGCCGCTCCGATTCCTTTGACCTCATTCTGATGGATCTGAACATGCCCGTGATGGATGGCTTCGAGGCCGCCGAGAAGCTTCGCCTGCTTCCGGAACCGGTGAAATCCACTCCGATTATTGCCCTCAGTGCGCACGTCACCGACGTCATGCGAGCCTCCGTCAATGAGGTTGGCATGGATGATCACGTGCGCAAACCCGTCGTCGCCGAGGAACTGATCGAAACGATCAACCGTTTTATTTGATCCATCTTCGCCCTTCATGAGCCCATGCGGGTCACACCGCGCCGCTTCCCGCTTTTTCTTCCCATCGCCCCCGCTCTCTGGCACACCCTCTGCCCATGCGTGTGCCTTTGCTTGAACTGACGACTCAGAACGGTGCGCTTGCCGATGAGATGCGCGCGGCCTTTGACCGGGTGCTGACCTCGGGCCAATACATCATGGGCCCGGAACTCGAACGCTTTGAGCAGTCCTGCGCCGAATTCTGTCAGACGAAGCATGCACTCGGCGTCTCCTCCGGAACCGATGCCCTCATCCTCGCGCTGATGGCCCTGAACATCGGCCCGGGTGATGAGGTGATTGTGCCGAGCTTTACGTTCTTCGCCACCGCCGGCTGTGTCTCCCGGGTCGGTGCCACGCCCGTCTTTTGTGATTGCTGCGAAAGCTGCTTCAACATTCAGCGCAGCGACGTCGAACCGCTCATTACCGAGCGCACGAAGGCCGTCATTGCCGTCCACCTCTTTGGGCAATGCGCGCCCATGGACGAACTCCTCGCCCTCGCCGAGGAGCGTCGCATCGACATCATCGAGGACGCGGCCCAAGCCTTTGGAGCCAAAGATCGCGACCGCCCGGCCGGATCGATGGGCAGCATCGGCACCTTCAGCTTTTTCCCTTCCAAGAACCTCGGCGGTCTGGGCGACAGCGGTCTCGTCACCACCAACGACGACGCCCTCGCCGAACGCATGCGCATCCTGCGCGTACACGGAGGACAGCCCAAATATTACCACCACTTCATCGGGGGCAATTTCCGCATGGATCCCCTCCAGGCAGCCCTCCTTTCCGCCAAGTTGCCCCACTACGGCGAATACACCGCCCGGCGACGAGCCAATGCCGAACGTTACCGCGCGGCACTGGGAACGATCGAAGGCGTCGCCTCCGCCTGTGACGACTGCGGAAGCGAACCCACTGCCGACGCAGCCACTCCCCGCCTCATTCTCCCGGAAGAATGCGAAGGCCAGTTCCACACTTGGAACCAGTTCACCATCCGCCTTCCCGGCGAAGGCCGCCGCGACGCCCTCCGCGCCTTCCTCGCCGAACGCGAAATCGGCTCCGAAACCTACTACCCCCTCCCCCTCCACAAGCAGGCCTGCTTCGCCGGCCTCGGATGCTCCAAACGTGCGTTCCCCGTCACTGAGAAGCTCGCTCAGGAAGTGCTCAGCATCCCCGTTTACCCGGAACTGAGTGAGGCGCAGGTGGATCTTGTTGCTGAGACGATACGGGCCTTTCTGGACGTCGAGCACGCCTGACGCCCTCCATGGGTCCTTCGGGGTCGAACCTTTCCCCGCGGCTGCAAAGTTTTCCTCAAATCAGCTCCGCCCATCTCCACTTACGCGCTGGGATTCAGCAAACAGATCTCGCAAAACGCTGTTTGCTCGCCACTTGAGCATCATTCAGGATGCTCGGCACAGCGGTTGCTTCCCGTAAAGCGGGGCGCTTTCTTCGCAACCCGTATCGACCAAGCATGAGGATCCTAGTCACAGGCGGTGCCGGTTTCATCGGCAGCAATCTCGTTCGTTATCTGCTGACCGAGACCCCTCACGAGGTCCTCAATGTGGACAAGCTGACCTACGCGGGGAACCTCCATTCGCTGAAGGATCTCGAGCGCCATCCCCGATATCGTTTCTGCCACGCCGACATCTGTGACCGTGATTCCCTCGATAAGATCTTTCGAAGCTTCGCTCCCGAAGCGATCATGCATCTCGCTGCTGAGTCGCATGTCGATCGTTCGATCGACGGACCCGCTGCGTTCATCTCCACCAATATCGTTGGCACGTATACCCTTCTCGACGCCTGCCGGGAGTATCTGAACGCCGCTTCTGCCGACCTCCGCGACCAATTTCGTTTCCTGCACACGGGGACGGACGAGGTTTTCGGCTCGCTTGAGCCGGATTCTCCCGCCTTCACCGAATCAACCCCGTACGCGCCACGTTCGCCCTACGCTGCCAGCAAAGCCTCCTCGGATCACCTTGTCCGCGCCTGGGGATACACCTATCGTTTTCCTGTTCTCATCACCAATTGCTCGAACAATTATGGCCCGTACCAATTCCCGGAAAAGCTGATCCCCACCGTCATCCTGAAAGCTCTTCGCGGCGAGCCGATACCCGTCTACGGCACCGGTCAAAACGTTCGGGACTGGCTATTCGTCGAAGACCATGTGAAAGCCCTCCTCGCTGTCCTTGAGCGCGGGCGCATGGGCGAAACCTACGCGATCGGCGGAAACGCGGAGTGGGCTAACCTCGACCTGGTGCACACGATCTGCACCTTGCTCGACGAACTGGTGGAATCTCCGGCGGTTTCTCGCCATGACTCACTGATCCAGTTCGTGGAAGACCGCCCGGGTCATGATTTTCGTTACGCCATCAACGCCCGCAAGGTTCGCAAGGAACTCGGCTGGGAACCGACGCACGAGATCAACCTGGGTCTCCGCAAGACGGTTGCCTGGTACCTCCAGAATCGCGAATGGTGGGCACCGCTGCTGGACGGCGATGCATCCGCTCTCAGTCGCCGGGGCCGAGAGAAGTCCCCCATCAGGGCATGAACGTGAACGTCCAGCCGATTCAGCTCCCCCTCAGCCAGCCAATGCGCCCCTCTGCCGCGCGTTACGAGGCTTTGCTCGCTTCAATCTGGGAGCGCACCTGGTTGACGAACAACGGCCCGCTTGTCCGCCAATTGGAACAGGACCTGAGCGCGTTCCTGGGTCTGCCACACTTCATCGCCACGGCCAACGGCACGCTCTCCCTCCACCTGATCCTGCGGGCGCTTGGCCTTGACCAGGGCGAGATCCTGACCACCCCCTTTTCGTTCGTTTCAACGGTGTCCAGTGCCGCTTGGGAAGGGCTCACGCCGGTATTCGCGGACATCGACCCGGATACCTGGAACATCGATCCTGCCGATGTCCAACGCCGGATCACTCCCCGAACCTCCGCCATTCTCGCCACCCACGTTTTCGGAAATCCCTGTGCGATCGAACCACTCGATGCGATCGCCTCGGCAGCGGGCATTCCCGTCATCTACGACGCCGCCCACGCCTTCGGAGTGACCTATCGCGGACGAAGCCTCCTCCGCTATGGTGCCGCCGCAGCGATCAGCTTCCACGCGACCAAACTCTTCCACACCGCTGAGGGTGGTGGCGTCTTCTTTCATGATCCGGGCCTTGATCAGCGCGTCCGTGAACTGCGGGCGATCGGCTTCGACAGCCAGGGCCGAATCAATCGCATAGGCATCAACGCGAAACTGAGCGAACTGCACGCAGCTGTTGGTCTCGCTCTCCTCCCCGAGATGGAAGCGACTCTGAAGAACCGCCGGAAACTCTGGGAACACTACCAGAACCGACTCGGCTCCATTCGCGGAATGCGATTCCAGAAGATCGCCGAGGGCACCGTTCACAACGCAGCCTACGCAGCCTGCCTCTTTTCCTCAGAGGAACAGGTGCTGCATGTTCGCCAACATCTGATGGCAAACGGGGTTTCGACCCGTCGCTATTTTCATCCGACCCTCGATTCCCTGGCAGTATTTCCAACCGCTGCGATCGCACCGGTAGCCTCCAGGATTTCGAAACGAATCCTTTGCCTGCCTCTCTTTCACGACCTCTCGATCGAGCAGGTCGATTCCATCTGCGATCTGGTCGAGTCGGCCCTGAGCTCCCAACCCCTTTCAGCGCGATGAAGGGCATCATTCTCGCAGGGGGCAGCGGCACGCGCCTCCACCCGCTCACCCTCGTCACGAGCAAGCAACTCATCCCGGTTTATGACAAACCGATGATTTACTATCCGCTCTCCGTGCTCATGCTGGCGGGCATCCGGGATATCCTGATCATTTGCACCCCGCGCGACGTCGGTGCGTTTGCCTCCCTCCTCGGCGATGGCTCCGAGCTGGGTTGCCACTTTCAATACGCCGTCCAGCCCGAACCGAAGGGCCTCGCCCAAGCCTTCCTCATCGGCGAATCTTTCATCGGCGAGGAAAAGGTCGCCCTCATTCTCGGGGACAACCTCTTTTACGGATCCGGCCTCGTGAAACTCCTCCGAGCACAGACCGATCCGGACGGCGCCGTCCTCTTCGCCTCGCACGTGCGCAATCCGCAGGACTACGGGGTCATCGAGTTCGACGCCAACGGCCGCGCCCTTTCCCTCGAGGAGAAACCGGCGTCACCCAAATCCAACTACGCCGTTCCCGGCCTCTACTTCTACGACAACGAAGTCGTCTCTATCACCAAATCCGTTCAACCCTCCCCCCGCGGTGAACTCGAGATCACCGACGTCAACTGTCACTATCTCGACCGCGGCAAGCTCCGCGTCAGCCTCTTCAATCGCGGCATCGCTTGGCTCGATACCGGCACCTTTGCCTCGCTCAACGAAGCCGCCACCTTCGTCCGCGTGGTCGAGGAACGCCAGGGCCTCAAGATCGGCTGCATTGAGGAGGTAGCTTACCGGTCCCGCTTCATCGACCGCGGCCAGCTCCTCCGCCTCGCCCACAAGTACGAGAAAAGCGGATACGGGGAATACCTGCTCTCACTGACGTCGTCCTCATGAGTGCGATTGAATATTCCGGCGTCCGCGCCAGGCCCCGGCGCCTGGGGGTGATGCAGCCCTATTTCGTCCCCTACATCGGCTACTTCGCACTCATCGTGCACTGCGACCGATTCATCCTCTTCGACTCGGCTCAATACGTTCGCCACAGCTGGATGAACCGCAATCGCATCCTCAAACCGGGGGGCGGTTGGCAGTACATCGGCGTGCCGCTGGCAAAACACCCGCGCGAAGCCTCGATCGCGGAAGTGGTTGCGGCTGAGCACGAAGACTGGCGTCAGCGCATGCGCGGACAGCTCATGCACTACCGGAAGCGCGCCCCGCATTTTGATCTCGTCATGGACGTGCTGGAAGCGGGGTGGAAAACCGGACCCCATCTCGCGCAGATCAACTGTGGCCTCTTGCACGCTGTGCTCGCATACCTCGGAATCGAGCGCGAGCTCCAGTTTCTCTCCGCTCTTTCACTCGATCTTCCGCCTGTTAACGATCCGGGCGGCTGGGCACCGGCGATTGCGGGTACACTCAAGGCGGAGCGCTACATCAATCCATCGGGCGGCAAGGAACTCTTTGATCCAGACGCCTTCGCTCGCGCGGGCGTGGAGCTTCAGTTCTTGACGCACCAGCTACCCTCCTACCCGCAACGCACGGGCAAGCCATTCGAGGCCGGCTTATCAATCATCGATGTTCTCATGTTCAACGATGCCGAAGCGGTGAAGGAAATGCTCCACGCCTATATTCTTGAATGAAAAACTGGGAGGCATTTTGGCAGAATTATCGGATCGTGCCCGTCTCGAATCCGGCGGACCTCCTGTATCAAATCGGCAAGACGGTCCATGGACGCCCTTACGACGAAGAAACCTTCACCGCCCTTACCGACGACATTCAACAGGCGCTGAAGCTCGAGCCGAAAGATCGTCTGCTCGACCTTTGCTGCGGCAACGGAGTGCTCACGAGAGCGCTGGCACCGAGGATGAAGTCCATCATCGGCGTGGATTTCTCCCAGCCCTTCATCGAAAACGCCCGCCAACACTCGGCCCGGGAGAATGTGAGTTATATTCTTCACGATGTCGGCAAGCTGGACGAGTGCGGGGAGAGTCTCCGAGGGGCATTCGACAAGGTGCTGCTCTATGACGCGCTTGCCTATTTCAACCCGTCATCGCTCAGTCACCTCCTGCGCGTTCTGAACAACCTGGCAGGCGGGCCAGTCGTCTGCCTCCTCGGGGCCGTTCTGTGGGCCCCCGATCGCAACCGTTTTCTCTCCACCTGGCGCTACCGCTGGAACTATTGGTTCAATGTTCGCATCCTCGGTCGAACTCAGGGGATTGGCCGCTGGTGGCGACCCGCCGACTTCGCCCGTTTGAAAGAGCAGATGAACGGCGCGCTCACCTTCGAGATCCGACAACAAAGCCACCTGCTCCCGACCTCGACCTACCGCCGGGATGTCCTTCTCAAACTATCATGATTTCCAACATTACCTGGGTCTGCGGCATGCCGCGATCGGGGACCAGCTGGCTCAGCCAGATTTTCAACAGCCACCCCGACGTTCGCTTCAAGCTCTCCCCGCTTTTCTCCTATCGCTTCAAGAATGCGGTCGGAGCGGAGGATTCGGCGACGCGCTGGGAAGAGTTCTTCACGAAGGTCTACGAAACACCGGACCCATTCATCGACCAAACCTATCGGGTGGAGGACGGGTCCTATCCACGATTCGAGCATAAGAGGTCTCATCCCTCCCATCTCGTGATCAAGGAGACCCGCTTCCACCACCTGACGGAGGAGCTTCTTGCGAAGGTCCCGCGGCTTCGTCTCGTCTACATCGTCCGCCATCCAGCGGGCGCGATTCATTCCTGGCTCACGGCACCGCGTGAATTTCATTCTCATGCTGATCCACTGGTGGAATGGCGGTGCGGACGTCACCGAAAGACAGCACGGGAAGAATCCTGGGGCTTCGATGACTGGATGGCTGTTTCCCGGCAGTACCTCCGCCTACAGCGAAGTTCGCCCGCCCGCGTACATATTCTGGTCTACGAAAAGCTGGTCTCGGATCCCCGGGAAGAAGTCCGACGGCTCTTTGATTTTTGCAATCTCGATTGGAACCCGCAAACCGATGAATTCCTTGACCAATGCCACGACGAGGCGCACCCGAGCGAGTACGCGGTCTTCAAGAAACCGCAGGTCAGCGATCGGTGGCGCACAGAGCTTGATCCCCGCATTGCCTGCCCAATTCTCGATGAACTTCGGAATTCGGAGCTCGCTGGCCTGTTCACCGAATAGCCGGAAGCAATGATGGATTTTGACGCGTTCAAAGCACAGTACCAGAAGGTCCCAGTCACCGAATGCATGACCACAGAGACCGGAGGCCCGCCCCTCGTTTCCGTTATTGTCCCCACCTACCAGCACGGGCCGTTCATCGCGCAGGCGCTGGATAGCTTTCTGGCACAGGAGACGCCGTTTCCGGTCGAGGTCCTGGTTGGCGAAGATGACTCGTCAGATGAGACGCGCGAGATCTGTCTGGAGTACGCTGCACGGTATGCCGGGCGGATCCGGCTTTTCCTCCACGAGCGTGAGAACGTCATCCGGATCAATGGCCGGCCGACGGGGCGTTTCAACATGCTTTGGCTGTGGTTCCACGCCCGGGGACGCTACGTGGCATTATGCGAGGGTGATGACTTCTGGACCACGCCCGAGAAGCTGCGTCGGCAGGTGGAGTTTCTCGAGGCAAACGTGCATTGTGCGCTCACCTTTCACGACACCCGTATTGTCGATGAAAATTCCGAAGAGGTCACCCCGGGGGCGCTTTACTCACGTCAGACCTGGAGCCACATCGATCCTGCCCGGCGCACCTACGTCGCCGCAGACCTAATCGAATCAGAGCTCTGCCCGACCTCGAGCGTGGTCGCCCGGATGCCTGTCTCGCGCGCCCTTCCGGCATGGTTTCCACAACTAGCGAGCGGCGACCTCCCGCTTTTTCTTCATCTGGTCGGCAGACAGAATGCCCATTTCATCCCCGAAGCCTGGTCCGGCTATCGCCGGCACGGAGGCAACATGACGCGCTCCCACACCGGGGAAGTCTTCCACCGGGATCGCCTTGCGATCTATCTCGGCATGCATGAGATCGCCAAGGGCCGCGAGCCTGAAGCCGTCGTCAGCTCACTCGCCTGGCACTACGCTGGCATCGAGACCCCGTCCCTGCTGACGGAGAGTCCGATCCTCCAGGAACTCGCGGAGAAGACCCTTTCCATGCTCCCGGCGGAAGAGACACGTTCGCCTGCCGAGCAGCGACTGGCGCGACTGGCCCGCGGCATCCGATACGGACAGCCTTACGCGCTTGCGGACGAGCCGGAAGGTCGCGCCTCCACCACCATCCGCCTCTCGAAACCCGGTACGATGCCTCTTCCCGAAGTGCTCGTTGCGATCGAGGAGCCCACTGATCTGAACGGCCTGTGGCTCCTCGAGCTGCTCCCGGAGTTGCGGCGG
>CAZVQJ010000065.1:0-13127 GCA_964629165.1 uncultured Puniceicoccaceae bacterium | reverse complement strand
AACCCGCAAGTTCCGGGGAACGACCTACGAAATTCATGTGCGCAATCCCTCGCGGGTTTCCCGGGGGGTGGGGTCGATGCTGGTGAACGGCAAGCGTATCACTGGAAACCTCATTCCTCTCCCTTCGGAGAAGGGCGGCACCGTTCAGGTCGAGATCGAACTTGCAGGCTGAACGCATGCTTTTGCCGCACCCTCCTCAACCTCCCGCTGACGAATCTATGCGATACGGACATTTTGACGACGATGCCCGCGAGTATGTGATCACCCGCCCCGACACGCCCCGATCCTGGACAAACTACCTCGGGAGCACCGAATACGGCGCCATCATCACGAACAACGCGGGTGGATACAGTTTCTACCGTTCCGCGGCCGACGGACGTTTCACGCGCATCCGGTTCAATGGTGTTCCGATGGATCAGCCCGGGCGTTACTTCTACCTGCGGGATAACGACGACGGCGATTACTGGAGCACATCCTGGCAGCCAACCGGAAAACCGCTCGATCAATACGAGACGACCTGCCGCCACGGGACCGCCTATACGACCATCAACTCCCGCTACCGGGGCATTGAGACCGCGGCGACCTACTTTGTTCCCCTCGGCCAGAAGTTTGAATACTGGCGCCTCAGGATTTCCAATACATCCGATACGGACAGGAATTTTTCGGTCTTCACCTACTGCGAGTTTTCGAACAACTGGAACCTCGATCAGGACCAGTCGAATCTCCAGTACACGCAATACATCGGCCGATGCACGATGGAGGAGGGCGTGGTTCGCATGGCGATCAACGATAACCTTCCGGAAAAACCGGAGAACCTCGAGGACAACCACCAGGCTCAGCGCTCATGGATGGGACTGGTGGGCGCACAACCCGATGGTTATGACTTGAGCCGCGAGGAGTTCATCGGGACATACGGCAGTTACGCGGCGCCCGAGGTGGTCGTTTCGGGAGAATCGAAGAACAGCGAATCCTACGGGGACAACTCATGCGGTGCCTATCGGGTGAAGGTGACGCTCGCACCCGGAGAATCGAAGGAACTGCTTGTCTTGCTGGGGGTCGGCGACGCACGGACGGTGGGGAAGAAAACGATCGCGGAGTGGGGCACCTTCGGGAAGGCGGAGGCCGCCCTGGAAGAGCTCCGTAGCTCCTGGCACAGCAAGCTCGGCAGCTTGATCGTGAAGACACCGGATCCGGAATTCGACAGCATGGTCAATGTCTGGAACGTCTACAACTGCCTCATCAGTTATGCATGGTCGCGTTCCGCCAGCCTCGTCTACAACGGGGAGCGCAACGGCCTCGGGTTCCGCGACACCGTGCAGGACATTCTCGCCGTACTTCCCTCGATCACCGAGGACGCCCGTCAGCGACTTGAGCTGATGCTCACAGGCCAGTACGCGAATGGCGGTGCCCTTCCGGTTATCAAGCCGTTCAGTCACCAACCGGGCCGGACCCAGATGATTCCGAAGGAGGAGTTTCGATCGGATGACTGTCTCTGGTTTTTCAATACGGTTCCGGCCTACGTCGCGGAGACCGGGGATCGCGATTTCCTGACGAAGGTGCTTCCTTTTGCGGACAGCGGAGAGGCGACCGTTTTCGGGCATCTGCGCCGGGCGCTCGAATTCAATCTCGAGAGAGTAGGGGAGCACGGACTGCCCTGTGGCCTCAAGGCGGACTGGAACGACTGCCTGCGTCTCGGCTATTATGGCGAAAGTCTCTTCGTGGCCTTCCAGTTGCGATTGGGGCTGAAAATCTACGCTGAAATTGCCGATCTCCTGGAGCAGCCAAAGGAACGGGACTGGGCGCTCGATCATCTGACCGACCTCGACGGACGGATCCAGAAATACTGCTGGAGCAAAGATCGCTTCATCTGGGCGATTGCCGAGGATGGCACCGTCTATGGCACACACGATGCGACGGAAGGTGCGATCTACCTGAACACCCAGGTCTGGTCCGTCCTGAGCGGGGCGGCCAATCCAGAGCAGGCGCGAACCGCGATGGAGACGCTGAACCGTATGCTGGCGACCGAGTATGGCGTGATGCTCTGTGCACCCGCCGTCGTTTCGATGTCACCGGAGATCATGCTCGCGATTCTGTTCAACCCGGGCACGAAGGAAAACGCTGGAATCTTCAATCATCCCCAAGGCTGGTGTGTGATGGCTGAGTGCATCCTCGGAAATGGCGATCGCGCTTTCGAATACCACCGCGCCTATATGCCAAGTGCGTTCAACGACCGCGCCGACATCCGGCAATCCGAACCCTACGTGCATTGTCAGAGCACGCACGCTCCCTATAGTCCCAGCTTTGGTGCGGCGAGGATTCCATGGCTCTCCGGAACGGCAACATGGGCGTATTATTCGTCGACCCAATACATTCTCGGCTTTCGTCCGGAACTGGATGGCGTCCACATCGACCCGTGCCTGCCGAAGCACTGGCCCGGATTTTCGATGGAACGCACCTTCCGGGGCAATCGCCTGAAGATGGAAGTCCGGAATCCTCACGGTGTCATGAAGGGTGTTTGTGAGCTATCGGTTGATGGGCGTTCGATAGCGGGAAATGTCATCCCACCGGAGATCCTCAGAGACGGCTCTGAAATCGTCGCCGTCATGGGCTGACCCTCGAAACGAGAACAGAGGCCGGTAGCGCGACCAACTTGCCGCTCCGCCGCGGTCACCTTTATCGATCCGTCTCCGGCGGGCTCCGCAAGGCCTCGGCAAGGGCTCGCTCAAGCGTGCGCACATCGACAGGTTTCACGATGTGCATGAGAAAGCCGGCCGCTTCGCTTCTTCTGACGTCCTCCTTCATCCCATATCCACTCAGGGCGATGCCCTCGAGGCCATGACGTTCGTGGAGGATTCGCATCAGTTCATACCCGTCACCGTCGGGTAAACCGAGATCGGAAACGACAAAATCGATCGGTTCAGATTCAGCAACCTCTCTTGCTTCCGCGACCGATTCGGCTTGCCGGACCTCGTAGTTCCGGGCGGTCAGAAGAGTGGCGAGAACGGTTCTCGTTGCCGCATGGTCCTCCACCAGGAGAAGGCGGGCACGCACCCCCGAGGGAGGCGGAGCCCCGGGATCGCTTCGAGCAGCGAAAGCGGATGGAGCGGTGTCCGTGGAGGAACGCTCGTCTTCGGGAACGGGCACCATCGGCAGGGCGATTGTGAAGGTCGATCCACGGTTTCGCCCCTCGCTGCTCGCGCGAATATTGCCCCCATGCGCATGGATGATCCGGTGCGAAATCGCGAGGCCTAGTCCCAACCCTCCGAAGCGATGGGAACCGCTTCCCCCACTGACATGTTCCCCTTGCGCAAACGCGTTGAACGCACTGTCGATTTCGTTCTGGGTCATCCCCATACCCGTATCCAGAATCTCGAGAATGTGTTCCGTGCCCTCGTCGGAAGGGCGGGCGCGGATGACCACTTCACCACCAGGCGGGGTGAATTTGACCGCGTTCCTGAGCACGTTCCAAACGACCTGCTGCAGCCTTGTCCCATCCCCATCGATGTACATGCGCGTGTTCGGAAACTCTTTCGTTAACGACACACCCTTGCTGTTGAAGTCATCCTCCACCACTAGAATGGCGGATTCTGCGATCACCTTCAGGTCCACAGGATGCCGATCAAGGAGGATCTTGCCATGGGCTATACTGGTCAGGTCGAGGAGGTCATCGATCAACCGGGCCTCAAGCGAAACATGTTCGACGATGCTTGCAAAAGTTGTCCGCACGTCTGGCGACAACTCCGGCTTGCTGAGGTATTCAGTCGCAAGGAGGAGCACCGGGTTGAGGGGGGAACGCAGTTCGTGCGACAACGCGGCAAGGAACTCGTCTTTTGCGCGCGATGCCGCCAGTGCCTCGTCTCTTGCGCGGACCAACTCGCCTTGAGTACGTTTCTGTTCGATCGCGAGCGATGCGGCATGCGCGAACGTTTCAAGGCTCCGAACGTTGTCCTCGGAGGCCACTACACACTTTGTAAAGGCGAGTGTGATTGTACCCACGATCTCATTCCGGATGGACCGGATCGGGACCGACCAGCAGGCGCGGATCCCGAGGGCTTGCGCAATCGCCCTCACATCGGCCCACTGATCATCTTGGAGGGCATCCGTCACGCACACCGCTTTACCGGTCGACGCGGCAAGTCCAAAAGAACCCGACCGGGGCCCGACCGACACGGTGGATATCAATCCGGCGAAGTCTTCCGAAAGGCTGGGGGCCGCCACAAGGTGCAGGTTGCGGTTCTCGCAGTCCTGCCGGTGAAGAAAGCCGACGGTCCCGCTGAACGCCGTTTCGAGCGCCACGATGATCTCATCGAAAATCTCGGGCAGGGGCGCGTCCTGAACGATCAGCTGCATCGTTCGGCGCCGCTTCTCCGCTGAACGTTCCTGCAGTTTTCGTTCGGTAACAATCCGGCTGGTTCCCACCACGGCGGTCACATTTCCCTTTGAGATTGCCGGGCTGAACACATATTCGTGGAAATCTTCCTGAAAGACGACTTCGCCCCTGACGGCGACCATGCGGTTCATCACATCTCGCATTTCACCGATCAGTTTCGCGGCGAGTTCCGGGGGATAATTGAGGTCATGAAGATTGCGTCCGCGGGCGTCTTCCATCTTCAAACCCCAGAGAGCAAGCAATGCCTCATTCGCATAGATCACGCGCTGGTCACCATCAAAGGCAAAGGCCTGGTCGGGGATATTCGAAAGGATGGCATCAAAAATCCCCGACTGTTCCGCAATCGTATGGGACAGTTCGAGGAGCGTGCATTCCTGTGCCTTCCGCTCGGTCACATCCCTTACATAAAGGGCGAGAATCGACGGGGAGGGTTGCGCCCGGATTTCCAGCCAGAGCTGAAGCGGGGAGTAAAACAACTCGATCTCTGCCGGAGCCTGCGTCTGCATCGCGCGGCGATAAAATTCACCCGCTGGCCGATCCTTGATGTCGGGAAATTTCTCCCAGAGGCTATGGCCAATCAGCTCCTCGGCGGAGGTATAGAGGGGAGATACCAGCTGGAGATAACTCCGATTCACGTAGATGAATCGCCATTGCGCATCGAACGCCGCAAACGCGTCGGTGATGCTTTCGAGGATCTCGTCAGCGCGTTGCGGCGGTATTTGAAAATTGTCCATGGCAACTTCCGGGGAGTCGCTTCCGGAGCGACCGAGCGGGGCGATAGGGCACCTCACACGGTGTCCCATTTTCGCCCGAGGGCGAGTTTTCAACCTGTTCTTTGTGACCGTCTTCCATCGTTTGCCAAGTCGGCCCTGACGAGGCCACGGCGTCTCAGAGAAGAGCGTCTTGCGGCGTCCCCTCCGGCTGAGCCAGTCGGTTGAGGTATTTTCGTTTCACCAGCCTCCAGGCAACGACAAAAAAGGCCGTTAACGGGATCGCAAGAATCATCCCGAGCAATCCGCCGAGAGCGACTCCCCAGAAGAAGATTGCGATGATGATGACGAGCGGGTGCAAACCGGTGCGTTGTCCCATGATACGGGGGGTGAGGACGTACCCCTCGAGCATCTGGACAGCGACAAAAATCCCCAGCGCCACACACATGCGCGCGAAGCCACCGTCGGGCTGAAAGTAGGCAATCGGAAGGACGGTTCCGAGGCCCACGATCGTTCCGAAATAGGGAATGATGTTGAGCGCGCCGATCATGAGCCCGAGACCGATCCCAAAGTTCACACCGCCGACGCTGAAGCCGATCGCGAGGAGGACGCCCATGATCAGCCCAATCAGAATTTGCCCTCTGAAAAAGGCTTCCATACTGCCCACAAATTCGCGCACGAGGAAGATAATGTCGTCCCGCCATTCACTCCGCACAAACGAGAGCTGCTCACGGAGCTCGGTCGTGGGATCCCGATCTGTAAGCAGAAAAAAGAAGAGATAGACGGGCACGATCGCGGCCCCGGCCGCCCAGGCGACCACCGAGCCGGCAACTTCGAACAGATCCTGCGCCGCCGGGACGAGCACGCCCGCGAGTTGGCCAACCTGTTGTCGCAAGGCTTCCTCATAGCGTGCCAGCCGTTCAGGACCGAGCTGGCTTTCGAGAAAGGCCTGTACCTGCGGAAAGGTCTCGGAAACGGAGCTTCGAAGATTCTCCCAGATGACCGGCAGCTTCTGAATAAAAATGAGTGTCTGTTCAAAAAGCACCGGGAGAACAAGGGCTCCCAGACCTGCCAGAACCACGACCACGAGCAGAAAAAGAAGGATGATCGCCTTGATCCGCCCGAGCTTCAACCGGCGCTGAAGCCACAGCACCACCGGCCGCAGGATCATCGTCAGGATGCCCGCCACCGCGAGCGGCCAGAGCACCCCCGAAAACGTATTCACAAAACTCCTCAAAAGGAGAAAGACACCGAAAAGGACGCCCGTGATAACGACCAGTGCGAGGAGGACCAGAGCCGATACGATGAGGCGCCGCTGAAGAGGATTGATGCTTTCGCTGAAGTGACTCGGGGTCGTCATCGGCTGGCGGAAGGATTCAGCGGTCGTAGAGCCAAGTCAATTCGCGAAGGTAGGGTGCGGAAGACCGTTGACGGACAAACTGCTCTCGCGTCATTCGCCAACGCCAGTTGCCAGAAGGTACCCCCGGTGTGTTCATGCGGTGTTTCGAATCCAGTCCCAGGAGATCCTGCATCGGCACAATCGCCAACCGACTGACGGAGCGAAAAGCCGCCCGCAGGAGGTCCCAGGCTACATCCTCTCCCGACACACGAAAGTAACGCCTGAGTTGGTCCTGTACCTCGGGCGAGGCGCCACGGTACCAGCCGAGGGTCGTGTCATTGTCATGCGTTCCGGTGTAGACCACGCTGTTCGACGTCAGGTTGTGGGGTAGAAACAGGTTGGCAGGGTCTTTACCGTCGAAAGCAAACTGTAGGATCGCCATCCCCGGAAGTCCGAGCTTCTGGAGGAATGCCCGTACACCGGGACCGATTTCCCCAAGATCCTCCGCGATGATACGGGATCCGCTGAACCGTTTTCCGAGCGTATCGAAGAACGCCTTCCGGGGCCCTTTTTCCCAATGGCCCGAACGCGCGTCCACGGCCTCCGCCGGCACCGCCCAGTAATCGTAAAAGGCCCGGAAATGATCCAGGCGGACAATGTCGAAGAGAGCGAAATTGTGCCCCAGACGCCGCATCCACCAATCAAAGTCGGTCTTGCGGAGGTAGTCCCAGTCATAGAGGGGATTTCCCCAAAGCTGGCCGGTGGCCGAGAAATAATCCGGCGGAACTCCCGCCACAGCCTGCGCATGCCCGTTCGCATCCAGATTGAAAACCTCGCATTCGCACCAGGCATCCGCACTGTCGCCCGCGGCGTAGATCGGCATGTCTCCGATGATCGCAACACCACGCCTCGCAGCGTACTGGCGCAATCCTTTCCACTGCCCCCAAAAAAGATACTGCCCAAAGAGATGGACGCGGATGGCCTCACGCAAATGCGGACTGTGCTCCGCTTTCCGGGCCGTCTCGTAATGACGCCATTCCTTCGGCCAACTGGTCCATGCCTGCCCGCCATGGCGTTCCTTCAGCGCCATGAAAAGGGCGTAGGGGTCAAGCCATGACGCGTGTTCCTTCTGAAATTCCGAAAAGAGGCCGTAGTCGCCGACATAGGCCTGTTCTCGCTCTTGAAATCGCCGGGAGGCCAGCCCCAAGAGCGGACGATGTATCCGCTCGAGCGCATCGTAATCCACCGCCTCTGCGGACAGCCTTTGCAGCGGTTCAAGCTCGTCCGGCTTCAGTAAGCCTGCATCCGCGAGCGCATCCAGATCCAGAAGGAGCGGATTGCCTGCGAAAACGGAATAGGCGGAGTAGGGGGAGTTCCCGTAACCGGTGGGCCCCAGAGGCAGCATCTGCCAGTAGCGCAGCCGGGATTCCGCCAGGAAATCGATAAACTCGCGCGCTGACTGACCGATCGTCCCGATCCCGGAGGGGGAAGGCAACGAGGTCGGATGCAGCAGAATCCCCGCACCGCGTTCGTTCAGCCAGTTGAAGCCAGCCTTTTTCACAAAGGGGAGTCTCAGACGCGCCCAGAGCTCATTGATGAGGTATCCGCCGGAGATACGACGTGTCGAAGCCGCGCGAGGCCGCAAAGTCCAGCAACCATTCCATCGTCACCGTGTCCAGGCTCCGGTCCCGACTCATAATGTAGAGGTACTTCCGGCTGGGGTGTCCCATGATCATCGTCGAGTAATCATCGCTCACGTAGATCACCCGGAGATCGTTCTCAAAAGGCCAGAGGAACTGGATCGACCAGTCGGCATACGATTCGATCTCGTCGATGAACGCCTTCGCGGTGTAGGTCTTCGGCTCCGCCATAAGCGAGCCGGGGCGGAATGTATATTCGACATCGATCGAACCGTCCCGCTGCCGGGTGAAGTTGAAGGAGGCGGCGTGCGGGTGGCGATCAAGAAGGGTGGTCATCGCTCCCTGCACATACCACGTGCCCATCACACGGTCGACCGCCACGAAAGGCGCGGTCGGCAATTCCCCGTGACGCGTGAAGCTGAAACAGCCCGAAAGGCCCAGACAGAGAGCCGCCAGGATCGCGGCCCGAGCGAATTTGATACCATGCATTGCAGGACGAACGTAGGCTCCGCCTTTAACGGTGCAAGGTCAGAACGCAGACAGCTCTCAATCCGTCTCCCCGGACGAGATATCCCGCCTCGTCCTCGTTCCGGCAAAGAGGGTGTCCGGAAAAACTCCCCGGCCTCGGGAGCGATCGTAGAGGAACACCGGGGAGAGACGGAGAGGGAACCCCGTTTATCACAATTAGACATAATATATATTGTGCATCAACTCGGAGTTTTGCGAAAACGCCGCTTTGATTTGCCCCATACGGACCCTTCCTTATTCGGCCAATCCCCAGCGGGTGCTGAAGGGATAATAAATAATGACCGCCTTGCCGACGAGGGACGATTCCGGGACGTATCCCCAGAAGCGGGAATCGGAGCTTTCGTCTGAGTTGTCACCGAGGGCGAAATACGATTTCGGAGGAAGTGTGCGGGGAACATCGAGCGGATATCCGGCGGGAGGTCCTGCCAGATACCCTTCGTAGAAACCTTCCTGATTGGCGTTGCGCTCGAAGGCTTCTGCACCGGACGCAGGCTCGCCGTTCACCAGCAGCGTGGAATCGCGGACCTGCAACGTATCGCCCGGGGTTCCCCCGACGCGCTTGATATAGTACTTCCCGCGTTCGCCCGGCTCCATGCCGGTGATCTGGGTGGTCCCGAAGACAAACGGTTCTCCAAGTTCAGGGGGCCGAAAGTGATAGGTCATGCGATCGACGAAGAGCATATCGCCGGACTTGATGTCGAAGCTCAGCGCGACTTCCTCGCCTTCGGGCACGGTAATCCCGGTTCTGAGGACGTAGGGATAGCCGAACTTGTTGCGCTCGATCCGGGCATTTTCTCCGGCCTCGGCGACGATCGCTTCGACGACGTGATTCATCGAAAAATCAGCTGGAACCGTCACCGTCCGGACTTCGTCGCCGACGATGAACTGGTAAAATGCAGCTGGCCCGGGGAGAACGACGAACCGCATCCCTTTCGCATTACGAGCGGTTTCTTCTGCGAGGTAGAGATAGTTGCCTGCCTGGTGCAAGAGCCTTTGATCGCGCACCGCACCTCGACCGGTACCGCGCGAAGCAATAATGCCGTCACGATTCATGAGCGGCAGGATGAGTTCGCTTCCGGGCGATCCTTCCACCGTACGATGACCGGCGCCGAGCAGGCCGACCCGCGCGATCCGAACGGGAGCCGACGGGCGTTCGTCGCCAAAATACACATCCGTTGTCAACCCGTGATAGGTTGGAAACATCGAGTTGGTCGGGATCTTGAAAGGCTGCAGGAAAAACGAGCGGATCCCGATCGCGACAATCGCGGCAACGACAATCATGTCGATGTTCTCGGCGACAAATCCTCGGGGATAAAAGCTCCCTCCCACCTCACGGAGGACCTGCTCGAGCGGTGTGATCCGCGCCTGAATCGAATCGACGGTGGCGGCCTCGTCCTTCACCTCGGCGGCCAGCGCAGCCTGCGTCGTCCTGAGTTTATCGAGTTGCGTCCCGGCGATCACATCGCGCCGGAAATGATCGATCTTGCGCGCGAGCTGGATCCATTCCTTGCCCTGTTTGCGCGCTTTTTTCAATTTTGCATCGCCGAAGAAGCGCATGGATCGTCAGGTCGTGGATTTGAGGATATTGATGAAGGCATCCTGCGGAATCGAGACCTTGCCGATCTGTTTCATGCGCTTTTTGCCCTCCTTTTGTTTTTCGAGGAGCTTGCGTTTGCGCGAAATATCTCCGCCGTAACATTTTGCGGTGACATCCTTGCGCAGCGCTCCGATCGTTTCGCGGGCAACGACCTTACTCCCGATCGAGGCCTGGATCGCCACCTTGTAGAGTTGCTTTGGCAGGATCTCCTTCAGCTTTTCGCACAGCTGCCGCCCTTTCCCTTCCGCGCGGTCAACATGGACGATGCTTGCGAACGCGTCCACCGGTTCCGAGTTCACAAGGATATCGAGGCGCACGAGTTTCGAACGTTCATACTCCGCAAACTCATAGTCCATCGAGCCGTAGCCGCGGGTGATGCTTTTCAGGCGGTCGTTGAAATCGACGAGGATCTCGTTGAGCGGCAGGCGCGCCGTTAACATCACCCGCGTCGCGTCGACCGTTTCGGTGTGTTCGACCGTGCCGCGTTTTTCCATGATCAACGCCATGAGGTCGCCGATCGAGGTGGATGGAATGTGAATCACAGCCCGGATCATCGGTTCGAGGATCTCTTCAATCTCCGACGGATCCGGCAGGTTCACGGGGTTGTCCACCTCCGACCAGACGCCGTCCGTGCGGTGCACTTTGTAAACAACACTTGGATACGTCGAAATGATATCGAGATCATATTCGCGGCGGATCCGTTCCATCACGATTTCCATGTGGAGCAGTCCGAGGAAGCCGCACCGGAAACCGAAACCAAGCGCAACCGAAGATTCCGACTGATAGACAAAGGCGGCATCGTTGAGGCGGAGCTTGCCCATGCTGGCCTTCAGCTTCTCGTAGTCCGACGTATCGATGGGATAAATACCGGAGAAGACCATCGGGTTCACTTCCTGATACCCTGGAAGCATCTCCGTCGCAGGATCGGATGCGAGTGTGATGGTGTCGCCAATCTTCACTTCGGAAACATCCTTGATTGTGCTCACGACATAGCCCACCGCACCGGGATCCAGCTTGTCTGCCGCCTGCATGGCAGGATTGAAGGTCCCCACCTCCTTGATTTCGGTGGCTTTCCCATCGCTCATCATGACGATCCGGTCACCGCGCTTGAGGGTGCCGCTGAAGACACGGACGAAGCAGATAACACCGCGGAAGGCGTCATAGACGCAATCGAAGATGAGAACGCGGGCGTGGGGGGAATCCGCCCAGCGGGGCGGAGGCATCCGGCTGAGAATCGCTTCGAAAATCTCGGGAATCCCCTTCCCCACCTTGGCGCTGGCGAGGATCGCATCTTCCGCCGGGATGGCGAGAACATCCTCGAGTTGCCGCTGCACGTGGGGAATGTCCGCTCCGGGAAGATCGACCTTGTTGATGACGGGAACAACCTCCAGCCCCTGCTTCATCGCAAGGAGCGCATTGGCCACGGTCTGCGCTTCGATCCCCTGCGCTGCATCGACAAGGAGAAGGACGCCTTCGCAGGCGGCGAGGCTGCGCGAAACCTCGTAAGCAAAGTCCACGTGCCCGGGGGTATCGATCAGATTAAGACGCCAGACCTGACCGTCGGGGGCTGTGTAGCGGAGGGTTACGGGGTGGCTCTTGATCGTGATGCCCCGCTCGCGCTCGAGCTCCATCGAGTCAAGGACCTGCTCCTTCATCTTGCGGAGTTCCACCGTATTCGTCGCCTCCAGCAACCGGTCCGACAAGGTCGTCTTGCCGTGGTCGATATGGGCGATGATACAAAAATTGCGTGTACGCTCGAGGTCGGACATTGATGTAGTCAAGCGAGCGGGAGATGCTCGTATTCGGACAAACTGGTTACGTCGAGCACACGGTCGATCCGTCGCGCGAGACCATTGAGAACGGCTCCGGGGCCGCATTCGAAAAAGGTTTGGACGCCGTCGCGGGAAGCCGCACGCATGCAATCTTCCCACCGGACCGGAGAAACAACCTGTTTCACAAGGTTCTCCCGGATAGCGGCGGGCGCGTCAACCGCATCCCCCGTCACGTTCGTGTAAACAGGCACGACAGGAGGGCGGATCTCGACCGACTCGAGGAATGCCGAAAACCGCACCCGCGCCGATTCCATGAGGCGACTGTGGTAGGCACCGGCAACCTGCAGCGGCATCACCATCCGGAAGAGTTTGGATTCCTTCGCGGAAGCGACCGCGGCAAGGATCTTTGTCTTTTCACCTGAGAGAACGATCTGTCCGGGACAGTTGAAATTCGCCACGTCCACGTCGAAGCGGGTCGCGATCGCTTCGACATCCTCGGGCTTGCCGCCGATCATCGACGCCATCGCCCCCTCTGTCGCATCGCAGGCTTCCTGCATGAGACGCCCGCGTTCCGCCACCGTTCTGAGGCCGGTCGCGAAATCGAAGGAACCGGCCGCCGCCAGCGCGGTCAGTTCGCCGAGGCTCAAGCCCAGGCAGGCACGCAGATCGTTCAGTTTTCCGGCTTCGCGAAGAATCGAGAAAAGGGTGTAGCCCAGCACATAAAGCGCAGGCTGGCAGACGCGGGTCTCGGTCAAGGTTTCCGCCGGTCCTTCGAAGCAGTGAGCCGAAAGTTTCCAGCCCAGCACAGAGTCCGCCTCGTCATACAGCGAACGTGCGAGCGATGAATTTTCGTAGAGTGAACGGCCCATGCCAACCTGCTGAGCCCCCTGTCCACTGAAAAGCAGTCCAATGGCCATAAGCGGCTCACTAAAGGGAGGCGCATTTCGCGAAGCAACTGGAAATGTGGCGGATCCGCCCCCGCTGAATCCGCGCTTTCGACTCGTCGGCACGGACTTGCAGGGTCTCCATTGCCGCGCAACGAAGACCTCCATGAACCCGCCGTCGACCGCTCTCCGGACTTGCCAAGATTCTCTTGCCGCGGAAGCGTCGCCGGGTGTTGACCGATCCTGCCCCTGCGACACTTGCTGTTG
>CAZVQJ010000064.1:0-13178 GCA_964629165.1 uncultured Puniceicoccaceae bacterium | reverse complement strand
CTCCGCCGTCGAAGACCGGTGGTATGCGGAATGGCTGCGCCGCAAGGCTTTCGCCGCCAGAATAGAACCGGACCGCACGCCCCATACGATCATGATTCCTCCGCCCAACGTGACGGGAATTCTCCACATGGGGCACATCCTCAACAACACCCTGCAGGACATTTTTACCCGGCGTGCGCGTTTGGAAGGCAAGATGGCGCTGTGGTTTCCGGGGACCGATCACGCCGGCATCGCGACGCAGACGCGGGTCGAGCGGCAGATCCGGGAGGAAGGGCTCGACCGGCGGAAAATGGGCCGTGAGAAATTCCTCGAGAGGGTCTGGGAATGGAAGGAAGAGCACGGCGGAATCATCCTGCAACAGTTGCAGAAGCTGGGAGCCTCCTGTGATTGGGACCGCACGAGTTTCACCCTCGACGCAAAATATGCCCGGGCCGTTCTCGCTGCCTTTGTGAAACTCTATGAGCGCGGCTATCTCTACCGCGGCTTGCGCATGAGTAACTGGTGCCCGAGTGACCAGACCGCGCTGAGCAACGAAGAGGTCATCATGCGCCCGCAGAAGGGGCTCCTCTACAAGATGCGGTACGAGTTGGTCGAACCTGAGACGGGTCCAGACGGCGAACGACGCACCCATCTGGAGATTTCGACGACGCGTCCGGAGACATTGATGGGCGACGTCGCGGTCGCGGTGCACCCGGAGGACGAACGCTACCGGCATCTGATCGGGAAGAAAGTTTGGCGACCGTTTCCGAGGGCGGAGCTTCCGATCATCGCCGACACTGTCGTGGACCGGGCGTTCGGGACGGGGTGTCTCAAGGTGACGCCGGCACATGACGTGGTTGATTTCGAGATCGGCAAGCGTCACAAACTGCCGATCATCGATGTCTTTTATCCGGATGGGACCCTCAACGCCCATGCGGGTCCCGACTTTGAAGGGGTCGACCGTTTCGAAGCGCGCAAAAAGGCGGCCGAAAAGCTCGACCAGCTCGGTCTGCTCGTGGCGACGGAGCCGTATGAAAATAACGTTGGATTTTCGGAGCGAGGGGGTGTCGTGATCGAGCCTCGGCTGACCGAGCAATGGTGGATGCGGTATCCCAAAGTGGATGAGGCGAAGCGCGCGGTCGCGAGCGGGGCTATCCGTTTTCATCCCAAGCGATGGGAAAAAACCTACATGCACTGGCTCGATTCAATGCAGAGTGGAGGCATTGACTGGTGCATCAGCCGGCAACTCTGGTGGGGTCATCGCATTCCCGTCTGGTATCGCCGGGGTAGCGACCGCTCGAGGTGGAGCGAGGCAGACTATCAGAATCCAGCGCTGGTGCACGTTTCGGTCGAAGGTCCCGCGGACCCGGAAAACTGGGAGCAGGAGTCGGACGTCCTCGATACCTGGGCCTCCTCGTGGCTCTGGTGCCTCGCAAACTTCGGCTGGCCCGATATTGAAGGCGAAGACGGTCGGGAGCTGGACTATTTTTACCCGACGAGCGTGCTCGTTACGGGCTTTGATATCATTTTTCTCTGGGTGGCGCGCATGATCATGGCAGGGCTTGAATTCCGGGGTGAGGCAAAGGATGCCCTGACCGACGCCGAGATCCGTGAGCGAGTGCCGTTCCGGGATGTCTATATGACCGGGCTGATTCGCGACGGTCTTGGGCGAAAGATGTCGAAGAGCCTCGGAAATTCGCCGGATCCCCTTGAGATCATCGGGAAATACGGAGCCGATGCACTGCGCTGGGGCATCGTCAGCATTGCTCCGACCGGACAGGATATCCTCTACAAATTCACTCCCGCCGACGGAGAACGCTCGATCGAGGTGCCCTCGGCGGAACTGGGCCGCAATTTCTGCAACAAACTGTGGAACAGTGCGCGCTTTCGCCAGATGAGCGGTCCTGTCACGCCACACCGTTCGTCCGGAGCGGTTTTCGATCGGCTGCAGGTCGATGCCCTGGAAACGGCAGATCGCTGGATCCTGGCGCGTCTCATCGAGGCGACCGAGCGGATCGAACAGACTTTCGCCCGTTATGAGATGCCGCAGTACGCGGAGCAGCTCTACAGCTTCTTCTGGAGTGACTATTGCGATTGGTACGTGGAGATGGCAAAACCACGCCTGCGCGATGGGAGCACCCAACAAGGCGTCCTCGCGGTCATCGATGTCGTCCTGCGGCAGAGCCTGCTCCTGCTGCATCCGATGGTCCCGTTCATCACGGAGGAACTCTGGCAAGCCCTCGGATTCGCGCCGGAGGATTCGCTTCTGCAGGATGCCCGGGTACTGCCGGCGGCGGAGATCCGCCGCGAGTTGGAAGCACGTGGGATCGCCCTTCCCGATTCCGCAGTCGAAGAAGTCGAGGCATTGAAGGAGTGGATCACACGCGCGCGGGCACTGAAGGCGCAGTATCAGGTCGCGAACAAGAGAGACGTACGCCTCGTCTTTCTCGCTGAAAGCGCCGCTTCCTCCGCCCTTGTGGAGCGTTCGAAGGGCCTCCTCAGCAGCCTCATCCCGGCAGGACAGATTGACATTCTGGATACGGCTCCGGAAGGGATGCCGGCCGCCGTTAGCAAACTCGGCTCCCTCTTTCTCGATCTCGCCAGCTCCATCGATATCGAGGCGGAGCGCGAACGGCTCGAAAGGGAACTGAAGAAACTGGAGGGAGGGCTCCGTGCGGCCGAAGGTAAACTGAAAAACGAGAAGTTTATCCGCAACGCTCCTCCCGCCGTCGTTGCGGGTGCCCGCCGCCAACAAGCCGAGACGCAGGCCCGGTTCGACGAGATCAAACGACTCCTCGACTCGCTTTGACAGGGTGCGCGGCGGCGAGATGAGGCTTTGAAAGGCGCCCCGGTCGTCGCCGTGATTTCAGTCGGCAACGAGAAGAAATTCGGTGCCGATGCGATCGGCGAGGAGACGACCGGCCGGGGTGAGGCCCCAGTGACCGTGCCCGATTTCGAGGAGACCTTCCTCCGAGAGCTGGTTGGCCAGCGTGGCGAAGACCTTCCAGGGAGCGTCAGGAAACCGTTCACGAAGGGATTGCACGGGCACGCCTGCGTTCATGCGGAGTCCGAAGACCACGGCATCGACCGCGAGGATGGTCGGTGTGAGCACGACGTCGTCAATCGTGACGGGTTGACGGCTGGAGACGGATCGCATCCATTCATCGAGGGAGGCGACCTGCGTGAACCGGCGGCCATGCCATTGGCTGGATGCGGAGGGGCCGTAACCGATCCACTCCTGCATGCGCCATGTGTGGATGTTGTGCAGGCAAGCGAAGCCGGGGCGGGCGAAGTTGGAGATCTCGTATTGCGCGTATCCTGCCGATTCGAGAACTTCTCCGGAAGTTTCGTAGAAGGCGGCCTCGTCATCCTCGCTCCGCCGACGGACCTGCCCCCGTTGCAGTCTCACCCACAGTTTGGTGTCTTCCTCGAACGTCAGGCAATAGGTGGAGAGGTGCTCGGGGCCGATCGCAATCGCCTCACGCAGGTCCTCCTTCCATTCGCCGAGGCTCTGGCCGGGAACGGCGAAAATGAGATCGAGGTTCAGGTTGTCGAAGTCTGCGTTTCGCACAATTTCGATCGCGCGCAGCACTTGCCGGCGGGAATGCTGGCGGCCCAGCGCGCTGAGCATTTCGTCGTCAAAGCTCTGCACGCCCATCGAGATCCGGCTCACTCCGAGATCTTTCAAAACTCTGATCTTGTCCGGCTTTACGGTGGAGGGCGCCATCTCGACCGTCCACTCGGCTGGTGGACGCGGGAGAACCGAGAGGAGGGAGCGGCCGAGAGACTCGAGGTCGCGGGCGGGAAGCAGTCCGGGGGTGCCGCCCCCCCAGAAAATTGTTTCGGCCCAGCGGTCGGGCACCCTCCAGCGCATCTCCGCGTCCATCGCCTTCAGGTAGCGCTGAATCGACGCGCGATCAGGAGCTTCCTGGTAAAACGCGCAAAAGTCGCAGGTCGTCGCGCAAAACGGCACATGGACGTAGATTCCAAGGGCGGGAGCGTTCACAGCTTTTGCTTGCAGAGACATTCGGCGGATCGCTTAGTAACCAGCCATTCATGAAGACTGCGCAATCTCGAATCGGCCTTATCTTTTTTGTACTCGGATCGCTCTTTTTGGTCGGATGCGGAACCAAGTTCAATAACCTGGTCGATGAGCGCATCCCCCAGAATGCGTCAGACATCTATACATTCTCCTTCCACGCTTCGACGCGGATGACGAATGTGATCAAGGGGACGGAGCAGGCGTACCTGGTCATCAACGGGGAAAAACTGCCGATGCAGAAGGCACCTGGCGACCGCCTCCTGTTCACCTACGACTACAAGTTCCCGGCGGGAGTGAACGAGGTGCGTTATTACTACGAGTTGCACTTTGACTACAATAACGCCGGGATCACGCGTTCCACCGTCACCTACAGCACGCACGAGAACTACGGCCGTCCGTATACCGCACGCCTGATCAATCGCTATCCGATTCAGCTCGTGAGCAATCGCGGGCGGGTGGGGGATTCGATCGCCCTCGTGGGTAGCGGATTTACCGAGATGGACGTGGTGCGGATCGGTCCGGAGCGTGCGCAGACGAACTTTCGTTCCCCCAATGCGATCGACTTTGTTGTGCCTGCGCTGGATCCGAACCGTTCGTACCCGGTCGTCCTCGAGACTGCCACCGGTGATCTCGAAACCGGCTCGTTCCGGGTCGACGAAGGCTCGCTCACGATCTCCCCGGCTTCCCTCACACTGACCTCGGGCGATGTCGCCCAGCTTTCGTTCCGGATCGATGGACAAGCTCCTGCCGGGGGTTACCGGATCAACGTGACGACGGACGTGCCTACAAGCGTGATCATTCCGGAAGTCATGATTCCGGCCGGGAGCAGTTCGGCCGCTGTCATTATCGAAGGCGGTGCCGCGGGTGCAGGCACTCTTTATGTCGAGGCCCCCGGGTACGGGACCCGGGAAATCCCCGTGACCGTTCAATGAACCTCTCACGGGCGGCTGCCCGAAGGGCGGAGGCGCCCGATCGCAATGGGGGCGTCGTCAGCCCAACTTTCCGGAAACCTGCGACGGGGTGATTCCGCCGGAACGCCCGCCGCTCAGAACGGTTCGTTTGCGGATGGGAAGACGGGGGACCCACGGGTGATCCGCCCGGGGGACATCTCAACCGCGTTTCCCTTCGCGGCAATCTCGTCGTTGAGACGGATTTCCGCCTTGATGGGCGCTTCAAGATCCTCGAGATCAAGACGCCATTCGCCGATGCCGGTGGCTTCGAGGGGGCGTCCCAGATCCCAACTGAGGGGCGGATCGCCCCGGACGAAGATCCGGTTGTTCACCCCCACGAGGGCTTTGATGATGAGGGCGCTCTGGTTCGCGGGTAATTCTGCCGACGCTTCGGGATCGGTAAAAAGTTCCTCGTCGGCTGATGGTTTCGGAGCGGATTCGGCCGGTTGGGCCGCCCGTTTCTTGGCCCGTTTTTTTTGCGGTCGGGCGCGCTTTTTCGGAGAATCGATGGTCTCCGATGCCTTCTCCGGTTTGGGTGAGGGCGCGGAAGGCGTCGCTTCCTGGACAGGTTGGGGGGGTTCCCGCGCGGCGGAAACGGGCGGTGCATCCCCGGAAGGCGCTGCGGCGCTGACCGGAGCGACCGCCTGGATATGGGCTTCGATTGCTGCGAGCTTTGCGTCCAGACCCTGCCGTGCGTTCAGGTACTCGTTCCGATGGGTGTCGAGGATCTCCTGGATCTCGGTGAGCTTGCCCTGCAGGGGGCCGGAATCGGGAACGGAGGCGTCCGCAGGCGCGTCGGGGAGGGCTTCGTTCAGCTGCGCAAGGAGTGTTTCCATCCGTTCGACAGTGCCATCCAGCGTTTTCGTATGGGCCTCGATGTGGCCCGGAACCTGACGGGCGGCGATGGTCGTCTTGGAGGCGTCCGAAGCGGCTATTTCGACCCGCTGGACGAGGCGGTCCAACTCTTCCATCGCGCGGCGTAGCGATTCCGGCGCAAGGTCCTGCGCGGCGCGGGCAGCGTTCCGCGCAAAGAGAAAATCGAGATAATAGACGAGGATCGGAAGAGTGCCACCGAGAAAGATCCCGAGGATGAGGACCAGTGCCATGCCGGTTGTCAGGCTGCCCCCACGGCTGATGAGAAGGGTCAGGGCAGCAGCGATCAGGAGGAGATCTCCCGCCCAAGCGAGAATACGAACAATTTGAACAAAGGAAAGTCGGGTCATGGCAATGCGGTCGCCCGCTGAGCGGCAAATGATTCGCTCCAACCGTGACGGGTCAATCGGAAAGCCGCTCCACCGTCATGGTGGTCCCGCCACGGCAGACTGAGATGACTCGCGGTGAGGGTGAAGTCTGGATGCTCCTGCAGAAACCATTCTATTTGGCGGGCATTTTCCTCCTGTTCGAGGCTGCAGGTGCTGTAGATGAGAGATCCGTCGGGTGCGACGAATGCGGCCGCCCGCTTGAGCAGGATTCGCTGGGTCTCGACGAGGGCGGCGAGATTCTCCGGGCGAATCAGCCAACGGACGTCCGGACGGCGGCGAATGACCCCGGTATTGGAGCAGGGAACATCGAGAATGACGGCATCGTAGGCGGACGGCGATCCGCCCAGGACGGGTGAGTCCGGTTGCAGCTGGCGGACATCCGCTCCGATGATCCGCACGAGGTCATGACGAGGGGATCGCGCAACATTCTCCCGCAGGCGCCCCAGGCGTGGGCCTGGCAGATCCACCGCCACGACCGAAGTGAGGGACGAGGATCCGCGCGAATCGAGGACGGCGCGGGTTTTTCCTCCCGGGGCCGCGCAAAGATCAAGAACGGTCGCTGGTCCGGAGCCCATCGCGAGATCGACCGGATGGCGGGTGAAGGGATCCTGTACATAGGCTTTGCCCTCATCGACGAGGGCGAGCGCTGCAGATCGATGCGGCACCTCCACGCGGTGGAAACCCGGCCACGGTGTGGCGTGCCATTCCTCCGGAACCGGCGTTCCCGGAACGAGGCGGACAAGCCACTCCGCTTCCTCCTGATTCCAGCGAAGGAGGTGCTCCGTATTCTCCCGCCCAAAGGCCTTCTGCCACCGCTCGACGAGCCACGGCGGGTGCGAATGGACGAGAGCGGGAGGCGCTTTTGTGAGGTCTGCCGCGACTTTACGAAGAACCGCATTGGCGAGCCGGGACTCCGGTTGGCTGAGGATCTGGCGGGCGGCGCTCACCGCATGATCGACGACTGCCGGGTGCCGATCGGGCGCGGTGACGAGCATTTCAGCCACCGCGAGTTCGAGAAGCGTGACCGCCGGGAGGCGTGGCGGGCGCTGGAGGTACACGGCCAGAAGCGCCTCTGCCCGCCCGCGCTCCCGCAGCCATGCATAGACCAGACGATGAGCACGCCTGCGGACCGGTTGCGGAAGATCCGACCAACCCGCTTCGATCGAATCGATCTTGGCCGGGTTTCGCCGGAAATCGACAGCTGTCCGGAATGCGGTTTTCCATGCGGGATTGGTCGCCATCGGGGCCTTCTAATCTTTTGGTTGACCCTATGAAACGCGGGTGGCTGGATTTAAGGTTTTCAAACCCTGCCAGCGAAAGTTCTTATGAATCAGGAAGCAATCGATTTGCTCATCCAGAAAACGCCCCGCCTGAAGCGCCATCGGGCAAAACTAGAAGCCATGCAAACCGGCGCGTACTGTGTTCACCGGGCTTGGGGAATGGGCCGGATTCAGCGCTACGATGCCCAAGAGAACCGGTTGATCATCGACTTCGAGGACGGCCGCGAAGGCCACGCGATGGACCCCGCTTTTTGTATCGATAAACTCGATATTCTTCCAGATGACGACATTCTGGTGCGTTCGCGGACGGAGCCGGAGTCGGTGCAGGAGATGATCAAGAAAAACCCGGCGGAGGTCATTGTCGATATTCTGTCTCGGACCGAAGAACACCAGGCGGGCAACACCGAGATTGAGGCCGCGCTCAACCGGCTTCTTGGCCCGACCAAGTACAAGAAGTGGTGGACCGCGACGAAGAAGGTCCTCGTCAAGGACCCGCGGATCGCCGTTCCGTCGAAGAAGACCGATCCCTATGTGCTTCGCGATGAACCGGTGAAGCCGGAGGACGAGATCCTCGAAGAGTTTTTCGAAACGAAGGCGCCGAAGAAGAAGATCAACTTTGCGAGCAAGCTGATCGAAATGTCGGTCAAGCATCAGGATATAGAGGAGGCGCTTCCCGAGATTCTCCGGGAATTGACCGCTTCGCTGGCGGAAACGCGCCAACTGAAACGCGGCGAACGGCTCCATGGCATCTGGGTGCGCAATGACCTTGCCCGTTTCATCCACACGGACGTCGAGCTTCTCGAGCCCACCTCGGCCTCGCTTCTGCACGATGTCAACGACCTGACGGAGTTGGTTGAGCAGATCCCGGCGACCCATCACAAACGTTTCATCGATCTTGTTCAGCGCACCTTCCCGGAGCACTGGGACAAGCACGTCTTCGAGTTGCTGAAGAACAGTTCGGGCAAGTTCACGACAGAGTGCATCAACTTCCTCCTCGATGCGGAGAAGGAAGCGGACATCACCAAGGTGTTCCAGCGCTGGCTGGTCGAACAGAACCTCAAAGGGCCGGTCCTGTCGTGGATTCTCAAGAACCGGAACACGCGCAAATACAGCGCCATCTTGAGCCCCTTGATCACTTCCCGGCTTCTGAGCGCCATCTTCTGGGCGATCGATTACGAGGCGCTGCAGACGGCGGGAACCCGTCGGATCCCGCTCGCCGAGCAATTGCTGGACGATCCCGGCCTGATCGGTGACCTGCTCGCCACGGCGACTCCGGAGACCGCCCACGATCTTGCCCAGACGCTGATTCTGAACCAGGGGTTCGAAGACCTTTCCAAGAAGTCCCTCCTCGCGAGATTCATCAAACTCTTCCCGAGCATCCAGGGTCTTGTCAGTGGTGAAACCGGTGCGGAGGACGCTGCGGAAGAGGCACTCATCGTATCGCAGGCAAGCTTTGAGGAGCGGAAGAAGGAATATGATGAACTCATCTCCGTCCGGATTCCGAAGAACAAGGAGGATATCGCCGAAGCCCGGGCGCATGGGGACCTGAAGGAGAATGCCGAATACAAGATGGCGCGGCAGGAGCAGGACCTCCTCCTCGCGCGAAAGTCCGAGCTGGAGCGGGATCTGCGGCGTGCGCAGGTCACCGATTTCTCGGAGGCACCCACCGACCGGGTGGGCATCGGCTGTGTCGTCGATCTGCATAATCAAAGCACCGACCGCGCGCACACCTACAATATCCTTGGTGCCTGGGACAGTGACCCGGAACAGAACATCCTGTCCTACCAGACACCGCTTGCCCGCGCCGTGACTGGACGGGGAGTGGGGGAAACAGCAGAGGTCGAAATCGAAGGTCACCGGCAGACCTGGACGGTCAAGGCGATCCGCAGGTGGGTCGATCGTGCCTAGAGCCCGGCGGTTTCGGTTACGATGTCTGACCTCACCGAGCATCTGAAGCTTCTCGCCGATGCGACGCGGCTTCGTTTGCTCCACCTCCTGCGTCATGAGGAGTTGAGTGTCGCAGAATTGCAGGACGCCCTCGGCATGGGGCAGTCACGCATTTCTTCCCACCTCGGTCTCCTCCGCCAGGGAGGGCTGGTCGAGGATCGGCGCGACGGCAAGCGGAGCTTCTACTCGTTATCGCACCAACTGCCATCGGCGACAGAGAAACTGGTGGAGGCGGCCTTGCTGACGACGGAGACAGACGGTGAGGTCGTGGCGGATCGGCAGAACCTCGACCGTATTCTCGATCGCCGGAAACAACAGTCCGAGAAATACTTCAACGAAGTCGCCGGGAGGTTGGGAAAAAACTACTGTCCCGGGCGGTCATGGGAGGCGATCGGCCATGGCCTGCTCCACCTCACGCCTCCGATCGAAATTGCTGATCTCGGGGCAGGAGAGGGCGTGATTTCACAGCTCCTGGCGCGGCGGGCCAAGCACGTCCACTGCATCGACAATTCTCCGCGCATGGTCGAAGTCGGGACTCAGCTCGCCCGCGATCACGGGATCGACAACCTCGACTACAAGCTCGGCGACATCGAAGCGGTTCCGCTCGAAGATGCGTCGGTCGATCTCGTCCTCCTCAGCCAGGCACTGCATCACGCCCGGCATCCGCGTCGCGCGCTCGAGGAGGGTTTCCGGTTGCTCAGGCCCGGCGGGCAGATCCTCGTCCTCGACTTGCTCGAGCATCAATTCGAAAAAGCACGCGAACTGTACGCCGACGTCTGGCTCGGGTTCACGCACAACAATCTCTACCGCTGGTTGAGGGAAATCGGGTTTCAGCAGGTTTCGGTCGATACAGTGGCCCGCGAAGAGCAGGCACCTTTTTTCGAGACGATTCTTGGAGTGGGGGCCAAGTCGGGGTAGGCAGAGGGTGACCCCGGCCGCTTCCGGGAAAAGCGCCGGTGGCGAAACTGTCACTTCGCCGTTGACAGTTCCTCTCCGCATTGGTGGTTTCTGCGGTTTTTCCGAATCGATCACAGCTAAATTTTCCCATGGCCAACCTCAAGTCCTCGAAGAAAGACATCCGTCGCATCGCGCGCAGTACGGAGCGCAACCGTGCGGTCAAGAGCCGCCTCAAGACCCTGCGCAAGAGGCTTGTGACGGAGGTGAATGAGGAGAACAAGGCGGCCTATGCCTCGGCAATCGATAAGGCGGTCAAAGGGGGCGTGATCCATTCGAACAAGGCGGCCCGCGAGAAGTCGAAGATTTCCCGCGACGCGCTGCACGCGAAGGTCCGGTAGTTTACCGGGATTCGGTGACTGACTTGCCCGCTCCTCGCTGAGCGGGATTTTTTTTCTGCATTCTGGTGGCAGGAGCGATCTAGGGTTGATTCGCTTGTCTGCCGATGCCTGTTTCGCTGCCTTCATGTCAAATTCACCTCCCAGACTCGGATTCCCGCCGCCGCTGCTGAGCGATCGCCCGGTACGGTTGCCCATCATCTGGGACCATCCGCTGGGCTTTGCCCTTGAGAAACCGCCGGGGATCCAGATCCTCGGCGACAACTGGTTTCCCCGCGTACCGGCCTTGACCGAAGCGATCAATTTTCAGGCGCGGCAGGGGAAAGGGGAACTCGAGCGACTGGGAATTGGGCGCGCAGGGGCAAGATCGATCTATTCGATGGAACCCGACATGAGCGGGATTGCCCTCTTTGCAAAGCTTCCGAAGACCGGGATCGAGTGGGCGAACCGCTACGGCTCGGAGAAATTCGAGCTGCGGATCCGATTCGTTTCTGCCCTGACTCCCGAAGCCACGGTGCTCGCATGCGATCTGCCGATCGCCCGGCACTTCACCGAACCCCGGATGGTCATCTCGAACCGAACCGGGAAAAAGAGTTTCACCGCATTCCGCCGGCTGAAGCGATTTGGCCGGTATTCCCTCTGGGAAGCGAGCACACCCTTCTATCGGGTGCATCAGGTGCCGTTGCACGCGTTCGAGGTCGGACTGGGGGTCGTGGGCGATCGCCTTTACGGGGACCATCCGGAGATCTATCTATCGCAGATCAAGCGCCATTTTGTGCACAAGGAAGGGGCCGAAGAAGCCTCCCTCTATCCCGGCATGGCGATGTACATCGCCGCCGTTACCTTCCCTGCTTCCGACGCGGAAACGGTCACGATTGAAGCGCCGCCCCCGAAACCATTTGCGGTCCTCCTGCGCCAGCTCGAGCGATTCGCCCGCTGAAGCGTATTTCGGCGGCTCTGCGCCTCAGGAAAAGAGCGGTTGCAGTGCCATCTCCGGGACACGCACCAGGCCGCGGTCGGTGAGGCGGATTTCGGGAATGACGGAGAGCGGCAAGAGATTGAAGCCCATATAGGGCAGGCGGCATCCGGCGGCCTCCCATGCCTGTTTGAAAGCGGTTGTCTCTTTCGCGACCTCGGTCGCCCGTTTATCCGAAAGAAGTCCCGCGACTGGCAGGGCAACGATCGCGACGACGGCACCTTCCTGCACTCTCACGACGGCTCCCTGTTGTTCCCGGATGGCATCGAGGGCAACCTGCATGTCCTCTTCGTTCGTTCCGGCAACAACGACGTTGTGGGCATCGTGGCCAACACTGCTGGCGACGGCGCCCTCTTTCAGACCAAAGTTCTGCAGGAACGTCATGCCGACCCCGCCATCGCCGCCGTGACGTTCGACCGTCGCCAGATGGACAAGATCGTTGTCGGAGAGGAAAGGCTCCCATGAGTCCCCGCCGGCCCATTTCACAGTGCGGTGCCTCGTCTCTATCCCCGGCAGCTCCGTGTGGATGATGTGCACGTCACACGGGCCCTCAGGTCGTTCCGGAACAAGGACCGGATTTTTCGGGAGGCGGACGGTCTTGTAAGCAGCCTCTGGATACACATATCGCCGGCTCGAAAGTTGCGCGTCAAGTTGCGGCGTGATTGTCCGGTTTTCCACGAGCAACTCTCCTCCAAACCAGGTGTTCTCGACTTCGAGCTCATCATTGAGGAGGACGATGTCCGCCCGCCGGCTGTGCCCGAGGCCCCCGCATTCATGATCCATCCGGAAACGGGTCGCCGGATGAAGCGACCCCATGCTCCACGCCGTCAGCGGATTGATCCCGGCGGCAATCGCCTGACGGGCAACCCAGTCCATGCCGAAAAGGAAGAGGTCGTCCGCATCGCGATCGTCGGTGCAGACACAGACGCGTTTGGCGTTGGCACCGAGCTGGGTCAACGCCTTGACCGCTTGGGGCAAGCTGTGCCAAGGGGTGTTCAGCGGACCGCCGCGAAGAAAGATCCACAAACCGGCTTCGAGCAGATCGTTGGCGATGTCACGATCGGTGGCCTCGTGCGTGTCTGTCACGCCGCTCGCGGCGTAGGCGGGGACGAAGGATCGGCCATAAATGTGCCCGGAAACCACTTTGTTGCGCTCGAGGGCTTCCGCAATGATCGCATGGCTGCGCTTGTCCCCCATGCACACCGGCACGAAATCCATCTTTTCCCCGAGAGCGACGATCTCTTCCCATTTCTCAAAGAGGTCTCCGATCTTTTCCGGAGTGACATCTCCTCCTGCCGTCTCGAGCCCGGGATGGGTCGCGGGGATCGTACTGGGGAGGGTGAGAAAGACATTCAACGGCGCCTCGCGGGCATCTTCGAGCATCCATTCGATCCCCGCTGTATCGCAGACATTGCCGATTTCATGGCTGTCGCAGAAGATGGTGGTGGTG
>CAZVQJ010000063.1:0-13238 GCA_964629165.1 uncultured Puniceicoccaceae bacterium | reverse complement strand
TCACCTGGTGGCCCATGCAAATGCCGAACATCGGGAAGTCCGGCATCAGGTCCGCGATTGCCCGATGAGTATAGGTGACCGCCGCAGGATCCCCCGGGCCGTTCGAAATGAAAACCCCGAATGGTTTCGGATCGAGGTTGCGAACAACCTCGGCCGGGGTGTCAGCCGGTACAACGGTGACGTCAAACCCGTACGCGACCAGTTTTCGCAGAATATTCTTCTTCAATCCCATGTCGTAGGCGACGATCGGCAACCGGCGGGAACGCTCCGGATACTTTGTCAGGTTCGTTCCCGGCACCGTGAAAGGAACTGGTTGTTCGGCCGGATTGTATCGATAGATCTCTTTCGTCGTAACCTCGCGGACATAATCGACCCCGAGTAGCCCCGGCCATGCCCGCGCTCGCTCAATGGCTTCGTCGGGAGTGAGGCCTTCGGTCGAAAGACACGCCTTCAACGCCCCGTGTTCACGCAGGCGCATCGTAATTGTTCGCGTATCCACTTCAGAGATGCCCGGGATGCCGTTGTCGCGCAGGTAATCTTCGAGGGAAGACTGGCTGCGCCAGTTGCTCGTGATCGGACTGAGTTCACGCACAACCAGGCCGGAAGCCATCGGGCGGTCGCTTTCCACGTCTTCCAGATTGATCCCGTAGTTGCCGATCTGGGGCGCGGTCATCGTGACGATCTGACTGAAGTAGGACGGATCCGTGAGGATCTCCTGATACCCGGTCATCGATGTGTTGAACACCGCTTCCCCGACAATCGTGCGAGATGCACCGATTGCTTTTCCGATGAAGTAGCTGCCGTCCTCGAGGGCAAAGATCGCGCGGTCGTTGGATGATGCCATTAAAGCAATACCGTGAAAGGGGTTGGCCCGACCGTGCAACCGAAAATGAGCACTCGTCGCGATTCCAAGGGTCGAATGGGGCCCCTCCGCCGGTCGGCGGCTTCGATCGCAATTTTTCCGGTTGACGCCCTTGATTCGGCCTCCTTGTGTCCTCGTTTCCTTTTTGGGGCCGTAGCTCAGTTGGAAGAGCGCTACAATGGCATTGTAGAGGTCGTCGGTTCGATCCCGATCGGCTCCACCATTTGATCACCAATGGTTTAGGAACTTCCAGCGGGAGACGGCGGAAAGACTGCCCGGCAGTGTTCACGCCGAATGCCCAGGGGGATCGACGCCGATTCATGTGCCAACAGGTCGGCGATGCGCGTACGGGCGAAACTCGCTTCCACTTGCTCGACAGCGCTGTTCAAGCCGCTGTGCAGTGGGCAGAGGCAGTCCGCATGTTCTTCCAGGTTGAGCGGGCAGGCATGAATGCGCTGGAGCGGATCGACCGCATTGAGCACATCGAGGATCGTCCACTCCTCGCAGCCCGGCTCCAGACGAAAGCCACCCCCAATGCCCCGTTGCCCCCGGACGATCCCGGCTTTGGCCAGGAGCTGAAGGACCTTGGATTGATAGTCTGCCGGAATCCGGGTGCCCGCCGCGATCTGACGGGTAGTCTGCAACCGCTCAGGGTGCTGCATCAACCAGAGGATCGAACGCAGGGCATACTCCACCGTGTCGGAAATCAGTTTCATCGGTCCTCTAAATGGGACTTCCGCATCCAATTAGCAAGACCGGACTTTTTTGCGGTCCAGGGGGAAACCGTGGAGAGCGGGCAGAATCGTCTTCAGGGACACCGCTTTCAAACCCGGGAGGGCACTCCGGCTTAAATAGGACCTTGACATCCACTTTTAGGTGAGGTGAAGTGTGAGCATGCAAGGTTCTCTGCAATTCAGCGGGGAACCGATGGCAGAAAAGAAAGCACACGATGAATCCATTCTATTCCAATCTGAAGAAGTTCACCACCCTTGGTCTGGCACTCGCGGCACTCCCGTCCGTCTCCTGGGCGCACTGTGACTCGATGGAGGGTCCCGTCATTGCCCAGGCGCGTGAAGCGCTTCTGGAAGGCGATGTCACCCCGACCCTCAAATGGGTGGAGGCTGAGCACGAAGCCGAAATTCGGCGGACCTTTGCGCACGTCATGGAGGTGCGGACGATGGGCGGAGAAGCGGCTGAACTGGCGGACCGATATTTCTTTGAAACGCTGGTACGGATCCACCGGGAAGGCGAGGGCGCTCCCTATACCGGCTTGCGTCCGGTTGGCGATCTCGAGCCGATCTATGCGGCCGCCGACCACGCGCTGATCGAAGGTTCGGCTGATCATCTTGCCGCGCATCTTGCCGAGAACGTTGAAAAGGCGATCAAGGAGCGCTTTGCGGCCGCTTTCGCAAAGTCCCCTTCGGCGGAAGCGAACGTGGAGGCCGGCCGCGACTACGTGATGGCGTATGTGGAGTACATGCACCTGGTGGAGGCGATCCATGAGACCCTCACGCACGGCGGTGGGCATGGATCTCCTCACGGTCATTAAACGGTTCACGACCCCACAATGAAAACCTTGAAAGGAGTTTAAAATGATGGAGACAAAAACGAATACGACTCGCACGATCCTGCGCAGCGATGAGCTTTCATGCCCTTCCTGTGTGTCCGGAATCGAAAAAGCCCTGATCGCCTTGTCGGGTGTGGAAGCGGCGAAAGTGCACTTCAATACTGGTCGCCTCGAAATCGAGCACGACCCGACGATGACGACTGTCATTACCCTTGTAGAGACCGTAAAGAAGGCCGGATACACAGCCTATCCGTCACCCTTCTGAGCCTGTCCATCACGCTCTTGAACCCAGTCCGCCAGCCTTCACATCCGGCGGGCCATGGATGGGAGAACGCGCATCATGATCACCCGACTCATCACGAAACTCAAGCACCCGGCCAAACGCCGCCTGGGGACGACCATCGGCAGTGGCAGCCTGATCCTGCTGGCCCTGATCGCCTCCCACGGTTTCGCGGCGGAATCAACGGGGGCGATTCTGATGGCGGTGGCCGCCGTGATGGCTGGATCGGAGATTGCCCTTCGTGCCGTCCGCGCGCTGCGGATTCCGCATCTGAGCATTGAGTTGCTGGTAACGGTAGCGGCGGCTGGAGCGTTGGTGATCGGCGAGTATTGGGAGGCGGCTGCGGTCACCTTTCTTTTCAATCTCGGCGCCTGGTTGGAAATGCGCACGATGCGCTACACGCGGGGAGCGCTCAAGGAACTCATTAACGCGGCCCCGACAATGGCGACGGTCCTCCGCGACGGGGAGCCGGTCGAGATGGCTGCCAACGAGGTGCAGCGCGGAGAGACGGTGCTCGTCAAGGCGGGCCAGCGGATCCCCGTCGATGGTGAAGTGATCGAGGGCACCGCTGCCGTTGACGAGGCGGCCATCACGGGGGAGTCGATGCCAGCTGAAAAGGCCCGTGGCAGTCGGGTGCACGCGGGGACCATCGCCGTTAACGGACTGCTCCATGTCCACACGAAGGGGGTGGGGGTGGACACGACGCTGGCGAGGATTATTCAGCGCGTCGAAGAGGCACAGGAGGAAAAGCCACCGACCCAGCGGTTGATCGAGCGGTTCGCCCAATGGTATACGCCGATGATCTTTGTGCTTTCCATCGGCACCTTTGTCCTGACCGGCGATGTGCGCCTCGCGCTCACGCTTCTGGTCGTGGGATGCCCGGGTGCGCTCGTGATTTCGACACCGGTATCGATTGTCGCGGGCATCGGTCGCGCCGCCCGGGCAGGCATCCTTGTGAAGGGAGGCGAACACCTTGAAAACGCGGGGCGCATCACCGCCCTCGCGCTCGACAAAACCGGTACGCTGACGGAAGGCAAACCGCGTCTCTCCGAAATCGTTGTGCTTGGCGAGAGGAAGGAAGAAGAGGTTTTGCGTTGGGCGGCGATCGCAGAGCGAGGCTCGGATCACCCATTGAGTCGTCCGATCGTGGACGCCGCTCTCGGCGAGGGGCCGTTGCCCACTCCCGACCGCGTCGACGAGGTTGCCGGGATGGGTGTCTCGGCGAAGCATGAAGGCAGGCAAATCACGGTCGGCAGCCGGAAGCTCTTCGACCGGCAGGGGATTGTCCTCGAAGCAGAGGCCACGGCGGGTCTCGACCGACTCCTTGAGCGGGGCGCGACGCCAGTTCTCGTCGCCCTCGATGGCCGGTCCATCGGCATCCTTGGGCTGTCTGACGGCATCCGGCCGACTGCCAGGAGCATGATCGATCGGTTCAAACAGGCGGGCCTGCAGAAGGTCGTGATGTTGACCGGTGACCAGCTGCAGCCCGCGCGGAAGATCGCCGGTGAAGCTGGCATCGACGAGGTTCATGCGGGCCTCCTCCCAGAGGAGAAACTTGACCATATTCGCCAGCTGCGCGCGGAAGGTTATCACGTCGCGATGATTGGAGACGGGATCAACGATGCGCCGGCCCTCGCGGCGGCGGACACGAGTCTCGCAATGGGCGCAGCGGGCAGTGATGTGGCGATCGAAACCGCTGACATCGCGCTCATGAGCAACGATCTCGGCAAGATCAATGAGGCCCTGGAGGTCTCGCGGGCCACCTTGCGCAATATGCGCCAGAACCTCGTCATCGCGATGGTGACGGTTGCGGGCCTGCTCCTCGGCGTATTTACCGGACACATCCATATGGCGGGCGGGATGTTGATCCACCAGCTCTCCGTCTTGATCGTGATCGCAAACGGGATGCGCCTCTTATGGCCCGCCGCTCGGCGATCGGCCTCGGATGAGGCGAAGGAAGCCGGCTAGACGTTGTTGTGCTGCGAGGCGTGAGGGGACTGCGGATCCCGGAATCGGGGCGATCGGTCGGAGCCGCAAAGATGGGCCGAGGGACCGACGAACGCAGTCACCTCCGGCCGTGGTTGGTCTAGGCCTTACCGGCGGAAAGCGCATTGGGGCGCCCATGCGGCACCCGTTTCAGGGCAGAGGGTTGGGCCGCATCTTTCCATGCCTGCTCGAAGTGGGGAAGATCCTCCCAGAGTTGTTTCTTCGCGGGCTGGCTCGCGTAGTGGGTGAGCCAGGCCGATCGCCTCCAGGCCGCATCCTGCCAGTTCTTCCCGTGGACCGGCATCCGATTGAAGGACGAACCGAGATCGCAGACAGGAACCTCTTCGCGCAAGACACGATAATTCAGCAGCGATTGGTCGGGCCAGCGACCGCGGATAAAGGCATTGCGGTCAAAGATCCAGAGCGGCTGGTGAACGCGGCTCATCACGAGCACGCCAGCATTGAAAAAATGGGGAGCCTCGCGGTCGGCGAGGGGGAGAGGACCCTGTTGTTGTTCGAGTTTGACGAGTTCTTCCTCCCGTTTCCAGGCGTCTTCCCCGACATCATCCCAGACGGCGCCGATGGCTTCTTCCGGGACGAGGGAAAACGGGCTGGGGGCAGCGGGTTTCACCAGGATGTCCGCGTCGAGGTAAAGGATCCGGTCGTACTGGTTAAAGTAATCGAAGAGCTGGTATTTCTCGAGATGAATGGCGTATCGTCGCCGCGGCCAATTCGGGTTGTGGCGAAGGCGTCGCTGCCGAATGACGTGGAAGTCCCATCCTTCGCGTTCGGCCCATCGACGCATCAGCTCGCTGGTCCGCGCGAAATAATCCAGCTTCCCAATGGCGAGCGTTACGAGCGCGCATCGGGAAGGGGAAGTGGCGGAATTATGATCAAAGGTCATCGGCCGAAGGTCATCAGGGAAATGGCGGTCAGCAGGGAGAGACGAGACTATTCGTTCTCTTTTAATTGTCCGGGATCTCCAAAAAGTCGATGGGCATTCTTCTGCCACGAGAACTGGGAGGCCCAGAGGGGAGCCGCCTGACCGAGGGCCTCCCGTTCTTTGGGGTTGGCGCAGAGTGCTTCAAGAGCGCCCGCAAGCGCAGCCGAATCGCCCGGAGGGACGACGATCCCGCTTTCCGGCCCGACGGCCTCGCCGGCACCGCCCGAATCGGTTGCCACGACCGGGCATCCGGCCGCCGCCGCCTCGAGGTAAGCCAGTCCGAATCCTTCGATGCTCTGTCGCTGAGCCACGCTCGCGAGGACAAAGACATCCGCGCGTTGGTAGGCTTCGGCAAGCCCAGTGATCCCTTCGATCGTCTCGGGTCCTTCCAGTCGCACGCCGATCTCCGCTGCCCGGGAGCGGATCCGATCGAGGTAGCCGGGACGGACCACGGGTCCCACCATGCGGTAACAAATCCGCTTGCGGAGGAATTCGGAAAGGCGGCCGATGGCCTCAACCACTTCGAGTTGTCCCTTCCGCGGGTGAATACGCCCGACGGTGAGGATCTCGATCATTTCACGATCCGGGTTCCGGGGGGCGGGATGGGCGAGGGCGTCGGACAGTGGCGTCCGCACGGCGCCTGGAACGAGCACCGGAGGATGTGCAAGGAACGGCACGACAGAGGCGAGAAGGCCGGCCACCGCGCCGGAGACGACCCCGACGGTCGAGGCCCGATGAACCATCCCGCGGAAGGTGTGACGACGGTGAGGAAGCGCGCGGTAGCGGAGGATCTCCGACCCGTGAAAGGTGAGCACGAGTCTCTGCGGAGTGGGAAGTCCGAGGAACGTGGAGTAGAGCCAGAGGCGTTGCGGTCCCGGCTCGGGCAGCCAGAGAGTGGTATCCTTCCAATCCAGATCAAGAAGCGAAACAGTGCGCCGCATCCGAAGGCGCTCTATCCAGCCCTGGGTGCCTCTGACCGGTGTGGCGATGACGCGCCAGTCCGTCTCGGTCGTCGCCACGGCCGTGCGCGGCGCGAGAATCGTCACCGGCCAGCCGAGGGCCTGCGCGGCCCGCGCGGTTTCCTCGACATAGGTCGCAATACCGCCGTGGCTGGGCGCGAATTCGTGAGTGAGAATCAGGAGCTGTTCTGCCATCAATTGCCCTTGCGCAACAAATTGGGCGGCAGCATCTTGACGCGGTTTGGTCATGGCGAGTCGATTCACCTTTGGAAAAACGGCATTGGTCACCGGCGCGAGCCGTGGACTGGGTCGTGCGTTTGCGGAACGCTTGGCGGCAGAAGGTTTGGCGGTCTTCGGGACGACACGAAATCCTGCACAGGCACCGATTGTCGAAGGGGTTCACTGGCTCGAAGCCGACTTTGGCGATGCGGAGGGGCTTGCGTTATTTTGCGAGCGTCACGCCGGATTGCTGGCGGAAGTCGATGTGCTGGTAAACAACGCCGGTTTTGCCGATTTCGGACCCTTCGAGGCGGCTCCGACGACGGCTTTCGAGGTCCATTGGCGTGTCATGGTGGGCACTCCCGTGCGGCTTGCCCAGGCGGTTGTGGAGCCCATGCGAGGGCGTCGGAACGGTGCCATCGTCAACGTGGCTTCGCTCGCCGTGGAATTGCCGTTGCCCTATCTCGCCTTCTACAACACGGCCAAGGCGGGCCTCGCCGGATTCTCGCAATCCCTCATGCTCGAGCTGCGGGGCAGCGGCGTCCAGATCACCGATTTCCGGCCAGGCGATTACCGAACAGGATTTTATGAAGTCACCTCCCGCCACGGCGCGACCAACGATGAACGCGCCGAGGTATGGCGGAAAATGCAGGCGCATGTCGCCGCCGGGCCGCTCCCGCGGCAGGCCGCAGACGATCTCCTCCGGTGCCTGCAGCGCGGTCGCAGCGGCACGGTGCGCTCGGGGACATGGTTTCAATCGCGTCTTGCCCCGGTCGCGACACGCATCCTTCCGGGCCGCGTGATGAGAAAATGCATCCTGCGTTACTACGGGTTGAAAGGACGATAACGGTGCGCCTCGTGATTCTTCAGGACTATCTCCGGGTCGGTGGAACGGAGCGGCAGACGCTGTATCTCGCCCAGCGGGCGGCCGAGGAAAAGGATGAGGTGACGCTCATTCTCTTTCGGCCCGGTGGACCGCTTGCCGACCAGCTCGATGGGGCTCCCTACAAGGTGCGCGTGCTCCAATCCGTGGATACTGGCATCAGCCTCCTTGCGCTTGGATTGCAGGACGTACTCGATGAGGCGCGTCCGGAGGTGATCCTGTGCATGGGACGGACCGCAAACTGCCTTGCGGCGTGGATTCAGGATCGGCGGCCGACGACTCGTGTGGTGACCACGATCCGCACCGGAAAGGTCCTCTTTCCGTGGCATATCGGAGCGCTCGGGATGACCCGTGCGGTCCTCGTAAACAGCCGCTGGTGGCTCCGGAGGTTGCGGGAGCGGGGGGTTCCCGCAGAACGAATCCATGTCGTCCGCAATGCGCTCCTGAGCGGCGGAATCCCAAAGCCTGCCCTTGAGACGCGCCGGAAATGGCGTGCTCGCAGCGCCATTGGAGAGAACACCGTCGTGCTCTTGCAGGTCGCTGGTTTCCGAAGGGGCAAACGGCATGGAGAACTGATTCGGCGCATGCGGCTCCTCGCCGCCCGAGAGCATCTGCCAGCGTGGGAACTCTGGCTGGTGGGGGACGGGTCTGAACGCGCCCGCTGCGAACGGCTCGCGGCATCTCTCGGGATCGCCGAGAAAATACGCTTCTGGGGATACCAGCGGGACCCGCATCCCTTCTATTCCGCAGCCGATGTCGCGGTTTCGGCGTCGGGCGAAGACTCCCTTCCGAATTTCTTGATCGAAGCGCAGAGCCACGGTTTGCCGGTCGTGGCGGACAACTGCCGCGGGGTGCGCGAAGCCTGCCTGCCGGGGGAGTCCGGCCGGATCGTCCAGGCAGGCGACCGTGAAGGATTTATCACGGCCCTCGATACCCTCATCGCCAACCCCGCGGATCGGAAGCGGATGGGGCAGCGCGGTGCCGCCTTTGCGCGGGAAGCCTTTTCGGCGGAGCGCCAGGCGGCCGGGGTCCTTCGTTTTTTGCGGGATCTTGAGTAACCGGGTGCGGACCCGGGAAAATGTGCCCTGCGGGAGGGCGGAGGGCGCCTTCACGCTTGCCAGCGGGAGGGGCAAGTTTGGAAGCTGACGGCCATGGCCTTTGACTCGCTTGCTCAACTTCTCGTGCTTCAGGATCGGGACCGGCGGGTATCGCAGGTCAAAGCCCAATTGGAGCAATGGCCAGTCGAACGGGAGACGACGGAGAGAGAGATAGCGGCAGAAAAGGAGCGGGTGTCGAAGGCGGAGGTGGATTTGCGGAACCTCGAGGTGCGGCGCAAGGAACTGGAAGGGGAGGTCGCCCTTGCGGAAGAGCGGGTTGTCAGGTATCGCACGCAACAGCTGCAGGTCAAAAAGCAGGATGAATATGACGCGCTCCAAAGTGAGATCACCCGGTTGCGTGACTCGATTGACGATCAGGAAACCGCGATCCTCGACCTCCTCGATAACCTCGACCGCGCGAAGGCCGCGCTCGAGGAAACAAAATGGGATGTCGCCGCGCGTGTGAGCACGTTGGAAACGCACCTCAAAACCATCGATGAGGCGCTTTCCGTGAACCGGGCCGAAGTCGGTGAAGCGGAGACCGCACTACGCGACGCCCGCACCGCCGTGAGTGATGAAGAATCCCTGCGGCAATACGATTTTGTCCGGCGGCAGGTGAAACGTCTGCCCATTGTGGTTCCACTCGTGGACGGGAAATGCCAAGGCTGCCACCTGAAGGTCCCGAGCGATGTCGGCATTTCAACCCGCCGGGGGGACGAACTCGTTCTTTGCTCCAGTTGCGGCCGCATCCTCTACGCCGACTGAGGAGGCGAACGTCTTTTGGGGGTTGAAAAGCGCAAGGGCCCCTTCACCCTTCCCTGGATGGCAATGGATCCTGAAGTACGGCAACAGCGTGACGAACTGACCAAGCGATGCGGCTACCTGTGGAGGTATCTTTGACGTCCCTGCCCGCCAGGAAAAAATCAGCCTGCTCGACGAGCAGATGTCTCAGGAGGGATTCTGGGACAGGCAGGAGCAGGCGAACGCGGTGGCGACGGAGTCCAGCAAGCTGAAGGCATCGGTTGAGCCGTTGATCGAGTTCCGCCGCAAGCTGGACGATCTCGCGACGCTCGAAGAGCTTGTGGAGATGGCCGACGAAGCCGATGCGGCTGAGTTCCGGAAGGAGTTTGCGGATACAGTGAGTGCGCTCACGAGCAAACTCGATCAACTCGAGCTGCAGAGTTTCCTCACCGGAAAACTCGATTCAAACAACGCCATTATGAGCATCAATGCGGGTGCCGGCGGTACCGAAAGCTGCGACTGGGCGGAAATGCTCCTGCGCATGTATACCCGCTGGGCGGAACGCAACGGCTACAAGGTAGAGATCGACGACCTCGCACCGGGTGACGAAGCGGGCATCAATCATGCGACGATCCGCATTATCGGGACGAACGCCTACGGCTATGCGAAGGCCGAACGGGGCGTGCATAGGCTGGTGCGGATCAGCCCCTTCGACAGCAACGCCCGCCGCCACACCTCCTTCTGCGCGGTCGATGTGATCGCCGAATTGGACGATGCCGATGTCGATATCGACATGGACAAGGAAGACATCCGGGAAGATACCTATCGCGCTTCCGGAAAAGGCGGCCAGCATGTCAACAAGACGGATTCGGCAGTGCGGTTGACGCACATTCCAACGAACATTGTTGTCCAGTGTCAGAACGAGCGTTCGCAGCACAAGAACCGCGCAACCGCGATGAAGATGCTGAAAAGTCGCCTGTATGAGCGATATGAGGACGAGAAGCGGGCCGAAATGGAGAAGTTCTACGGCGAAAAGGGTGAAATGGGTTGGGGCAACCAGATCCGTTCGTATGTCTTTCAGCCCTACCAGATGGTGAAAGACCTGCGAACCGGCCTCGATACGTCGAACGTGCAGGGAGTCATGGACGGTGATCTCAATCGATTCATCTACGGCTGGTTGCGTGCGGGTTGCCCGCGGCAACGTAACAAGGAAATTCACATCGAGGATTAAACCGAATCATTATGCCGCTTCCATACGCCGATATTCGCCGTGCCCTGGAGAGCCAGGAACTCTTCGAAGACAAGACCTGGAGATTTTCTCCGGAAGCCTTTCCGCTGTCGCCCGCTCAACGACGGGAGATCGAAGCGATCGGCGAGGCCTGCGGTGATTTCTTCCGGGCGCTCGAACAGCTCTATCAGCGTTCGGCGGAGGGAAAGAACATCCTTCGAAACGGGGACCAGCGCACGCCATGGGTGGCGGACTACCTCGACCGGGGAAAACCACCCGAGCTGGTTGCGCACGCAAGAAGCGCCGAGGCCCGCGGGCAGGTGCCGATCGTGATTCGGCCGGATCTTCTTATGACGGAGGACGGTTTCGCGCTGACCGAGATGGATTCGGTGCCGGGGGGCATCGGGCTGACCGCGTTCCTGAACCGGCTCTACGCGGAGGACGGCGCGATCATCGGGGCGGCCGATGCGATGCTCGACCATTTCTATGATGCGCTCGCCGCCCTTCGTCCCGACCGCACGACACCGCTCATAACGATCGTGGTGTCGGACGAAGCGGCGACCTACCGGCCAGAGATGGAATGGCTTGCGACCGAACTTCAGCGGCGCGGACGGCGTGTCCATTGCCTCCATCCATCTGATTTGATGCCCTTGGGAGACACGCTCTGCGCGGACATCGACGGAAATCCCGAAGAGATTGATGTCGTCTATCGGTTCTGGGAATTGTTCGACCTGCCGAACCTCGCGTTGCGGGAGTTCCTTTTTGATACCTTGCAGAACGGTCCTCTTGTAGTGACACCGCCGATGCGGCCGTTTCAGGAAGAAAAGCTCAACCTCGCGCTCTTTCACCATCCAAGGCTTGAGGGTTTCTGGCGCGAAAACCTGAAGAAGCGCTCGCTCCGCACCCTTCGAAAAATCATTCCGCATGGTTGGATCATGGACCCGGTGGACCTGCCACCGAACGCGGTGCTCGATGCTCCGGAAGTCGGCGGTCGGCCGATTCATCGATGGGAGCAGCTCGCCGATGCTTCGCAGCGCGAACGCAACCTGATCGTGAAGCTGAGCGGTTTTCATGAGAATGCCTGGGGAGCGCGGAGCGTGCTCTACGGTTCCGATGCGTCGCGCGCGGAGTGGGCTGATGGTCTCGCGGATGCGCTCGGTGAGGCTTCGAAAAATCTCTCCATTCTTCAGGAATACCGGAAACCGCAGCGATTGCCCCATCCGATCTACGCCAACGAGACGGAGACCTTTCAGATGGATGGCCGCGTGCGCCTCTGTCCCTATTACTTTGTCGTCGGCGAGGAGGTGACCCTCGGAGGCATCCTCGCGACCGTCTGCCCGGCCGATAAGAAAATCATCCACGGCATGCGCGATGCCGCCATGTTGCCCTGCAAGGTGGTCGAGGACCTTCCTGAGCCCGCCGGGTCCTGAGGAAGAAAACGAAACCCACCTTCGGGCACAGGGGCACACTCGGCAATTGCGTTGCGTCCTTGTGGAGTGGAGACTGCGGGCATGCGAGAGCGAGGATTTGCAAAACTGGGCGTGGAAACGTCGGAAATCGGCCTGGGATGCTGGCAGCTCGGTGGCGACTGGGGGAGCCTGTCCGACCGGGAAGGCTTGGCGATCCTGGAAGCGGCCCATCTCAACGGGGTCGAGTTTTTCGACACGGCGGACGTTTACGGAGGCGGTCGGAGCGAACGCCTCCTGGGAGAGTTTTGCCGGGCTCATGGCGTGAGGCCGATGATCGCGACCAAACATGGGCGGGTGAACGTGTTTCCAGACGGCTATACACGCGAGGCTCTCGTCGAGGGTGTGGAAGGATCCTGCGAGCGCCTCGGGATGGACCGCCTGGACCTGCTCCAGTTGCATTGCGTGCCAGCGGCGGTCCTCGAACGCGGTGAAATCTTTGGGTGGCTCGATGAACTCGTCGAGGAGGGGACGCTGCGAGGATGGGGGGCGAGTGTGGAGACGGTTGAAGAAGGCTTGTTGTGTCTCCGGCAGCCGGGGTGCTCGTCGATCCAGATCATCTTCAATCTCTTTCGGCAGAAGCCAGCCGGGGAACTGCTCCCGCAAGCGACAGAGAAGGGAGTGGGGGTCATTGTTCGGCTTCCGCTCGCGAGCGGCCTCCTGACCGGGAAGTTTTCGATCGATTCCCGCTTCGAGGAATCCGACCACCGCAACTACAACCGGGAGGGAGCGGCCTTCAACGTGGGGGAAACCTTTGCCGGGCTGCCCTTTGAGACGGGCCTGCGGCTGGCGGATGAACTGAAGCCACTCGTGCCGAGAGGCATGACAATGGCGCAGTGGGCACTGCGGTGGCTGCTCGATCATCCGCAGGTAACCACCATCATTCCCGGCGCGAGCTCTGCCCGCCAGGCCGCCGAAAACGCGGCCGTTTCCGGTTTTTCGCCGATCGCGCCGGAGATTAATGAGCAGCTGCGAAGCTTCTACGCCGAATCGGTCTTTTCCCATAT
>CAZVQJ010000062.1:0-13297 GCA_964629165.1 uncultured Puniceicoccaceae bacterium | reverse complement strand
GAGATCCGACTTGAGGACATAGTCGTGTGCCCCGGCCTCGAGCGCGGCGACGGAGGAGTCGGCGACTTCGGGATCCAGCATCACGATGACGACAAGGTTTGGGTCAAAGGCGAGGAGGAGGTCGATGGCCTCAAGTTGCCGTGCATCCGGCAGAGTGAGATCGAGGAAGACGACATCCGGCTGGAGGCCTTCCCGCAATCCGGCGATCGCGAGTTCCAGGGTGGCGGCCCGCTCGCAGCGGCCGAGATCGATCGGAAGGCTTTCGAGGAGGTGGCGAACATGCACCGCATCGTCGGCAAGGTCTTCCACCAGGAGGACCTCAATGGGAGGATCAGCGTCGCGCATAGGAAATGTAGAACAGAGACAGGTTGACAGGACAGACAAGACAGCGTTCGGATGTGTATTACGTCCCGGCTTTCGCAAGCTCAACGCTTTGCCGCCATATAAGAAAAGAAAATTGCCCGCCTGGGGCCTTGCTCCCAATTGACAGCCGGGAAGCTCCGGGAAACTTCCCAGAGAATTTACATGAGCCCGATAACGGCTCCCGTCAAACTGCCGGGGAAGATTTGCGCGAGACTGCGCGATCATTTCCCACCAGCTTTACTTTGCGCTCGCCAGCCATACTGAGCGGCGCATTGTCGCCGTTCTTTTTTTCCTTTTTCCGCCCATGCAACCCGCTGACATCCGCAACATCGCCATCATCGCCCACGTCGATCACGGCAAGACCACCCTTGTCGATCAACTTCTACGACAGGGAGGCGCCTTCCGTGAGAACCAACAGGTCGCCGAGCGCATCATGGATTCGATGGACCTCGAACGAGAGAAGGGGATCACGATCAAGGCGAAGAACACGGCGGTCAAATGGCACAACAAGATCATCAACATCGTCGATACGCCCGGCCACGCCGATTTTGGCGCGGAAGTCGAACGCGTGATGAAGATGGTCGATGGGGTACTTCTTCTCGTGGACGCCTATGACGGTCCGCAGGCGCAGACGCGCTTTGTCCTGCGCAAGGCGCTCGAACAGGGACTCGCCCCGGTCGTTGTGGTGAACAAGGTGGATCGCGAACACAGTGATCCGAAGGCCGCGCACGACAAGGTGCTGGAGCTGTTTCTTGAACTCGAAGCGACCGACGAGCAGTTCAATTGCCCGTTCCTCTACGCGAGCGCGAAAAACGGCTGGGCGGACAAGAGTCTCGACGGTCCCCGCGAGGATATGACGGCGCTCTTCCAGACGGTGCTGGATCACGTGCCCGCCCCGGTCGTCGAGGCAGGAGCCTTCCGCATGCTTGTGAGCAATATCGATTACAACGATTTTGTCGGGCGCATCGCCATCGGACGCATCCTCAGCGGGGAAGTCCGCATGGGCGACACGATCCATACCCTCCGCCGGACGGGCGAGCGCGAGCGGGTCAAGGTGACCAAGCTGTTCACCTACACGGGGATGCGTACGGAGGATTCGGCCGTCGGGTTTGCCGGCGATATCGTCGGGCTTTCGGGCTTTAACGAGGTGGATATCGGAGACACCCTCGCGGCGACACCAGACGCGGTGGCGCTTCCCTTCGTCGAAATTGATCCGCCCACGATCCAGATGGAATTCGCCGTCAATGACGGCCCGCTGGCCGGGCGGGACGGAAAACTGGTCACCTCCCGCCAGATCCGGGAACGCCTTTTCCGCGAAATGAAAACGAACATCTCGATCAACGTCGAAGACCCCGGTGAAGGCACGCGCTTTCACGTCAGCGCCCGGGGGGCGATGCAGATCGCGGTTCTCGTGGAGACGATGCGACGCGAAGGATTTGAAGTGCTTGTTTCGCGGCCGACGGTCATTTTCAAGGAGATCGATGGCGTTCGCCATGAACCCTTCGAAAAGCTCTGGATCGAACTGCCGGAGGATCAGCTGGGCACGATCATCGAGAATCTGGCGAAGCGGAAAGGCCAGGTCACGAACCTCGTCCACCACCAAGGCGGGGTGACCGTCGAAGCCGAGATTCCCACGCGGGGCGTGATTGGGTTCGAGAGTGACCTCGTCACGGTGACGAGCGGGCACGGCGTGATGAGCCACCTCTTTCTCGAGTATCGACCCTATTGCGGGGAGATCGTGACGCGCCAGGCGGGCACCCTTGTCTCGATGGAGCAGGGCAAAGTCATGGCCTATGCCCTCGACACACTCCAGGATCGCGGGCGGCTGTTCGTGGCACCGGGTGATGAGGTCTACGGTGGCCAGGTGATCGGGGAGAATCCCCGGAAACACGATATGCCGGTCAATCCATGCAAGGCGAAACACCTCGACAACATTCGCTCGAGTGGGGACGGCAAGGGCATCATGCTCTCGCCCCCGGTGAAATTCAGCCTCGAGCGGGCCATTGAATACATCGAGCCGGACGAATACGTCGAGGCGACGCCCAAGACCCTGCGCCTGCGCAAACGGATCCTTGATGCGAATGAGCGCCGCAAGGCGGAAAAGCGCGTGCAATCGGCCTGAAGGCCGGTTTGCGTTCCCGGACCCCGGCCCCGACCCCAGAAGAACAAGTGGTTTCCCGCCGGATTTCCCTTGTCAGGAAGGTCGCGAGGGGTAACTTTTTTCGGTTTTTGCAGGGCGGCATTCGGCTGGCCCTCACGAGAAACCATCCATTCAAGCCCCCGCAACGGCACTCGTTATTGCGGGAATTTCCATCAGCCTCAGTTTGCTCTCCGTGCCCGTGAGAGCCGCAGAATATGAACGTTACGTTGAAAGATCTCCTCGACGCCGGGGTGCACCTCGGCCACCAGAAGCGTCGCTACAATCCCAAGTCGAAGAAGTTCGTCTATGATCACCGCCACGGGATCAGCATCATCGACCTGGAAAAAACCTACGATCGCCTCGAAAAGGCATCGACCTTCATCGAGGACCTCGTTGCCTCCGGCAAGGACATCCTCTTTGTCGGGACCAAGCGCCAGGCGAAGGACATCATCCGGGAGGCGGCGACGGCCTGCAACATGCCGTTCGCGTCCAGTCGCTGGCTGGGCGGCGCCCTCACCAATTTCACCACCGTGCAGCGGTCGATCAGCAAGTACAAGAAGTATCTTGGCTGGGATGCCGACGGCACGATGGACAAGATGCACAACAAGGAGGTGTCCGCCATCCGTCGTGAAATGAGTCGGATGAACCGCAACTTCGAAGGGCTTGTCGATATGCCCTCGATGCCCGGTGCACTCTTCGTTGTCGACACGAAGACCGAATACATCGCGGTCTCCGAGGCCCGACGGCTCGGCATTCCGATCGTCGCGTTGGTAGACACCAACTCGGATCCTCTTCTCATCGATTATCCGATTCCGGGCAACGATGACGCCATCAAGTCCGTCCGGATTATCGTCGAAGCGATCCTCGATGCCGTCCAGGCCGGGCTTGCGCGCCGTGAGGTGAAGGATGCGATCCAACCGCGCACGGTAACGCCGATGGTCAGCCAGCCAACCGAAGACGAACAGATCGTTGCCCCGGTCGCCCGTCGCGGCGAGAGTGATGCGATTCCCGAATCCTTCAGCTCGGATGCCTGAAGCCGGGATCACCCATAGCCAAATTTCAATGACACAGATCACCGCAAAGATGGTTTCCGAACTCCGCGCCAAGACGGGCGCGGGCTTGATGGACTGCAAACGGGCGCTCACCGACGCACAGGGCAGCGAAGAAGAAGCGATCACGATTCTTCGCAAGAAGGGGATCGCGAGCGCCGACAAGAAGGCCGATCGCTCCGCCAGTGACGGCCTCGTCCAATCCTATATTCACATGGGCGGCAAGGTTGGTGTGCTTGTCGAGGTCAATTGTGAAACCGACTTCGTTGCGAAGACGGATGACTTCAAGGCACTCGTTCGTGACATCGCGATGCACATTGCCGCCGCAAATCCGACCTGCGTTACACGCGAAGAAGTGCCCACCGAAATGCTCGACAAGGAACGAGAAATCGCGGGCGCCCAGATCGAGGGCAAGCCGGAGCATGTGGTCCAGAAGATCGTCGAAGGGAAGATCGAAAAGATCTATCAGCAGATCGTGCTGTTGGAGCAGCCTTTCGTGAAGAACCCTGATCAGACGATTCAGGAAGTTCTCAAGGAGGCCATCGCCAAGATGGGCGAGAACATGGTCGTGAAGCGCTTCGCACGCTTCCAGCTTGGTTCCTGAAGAAGGTCTTCCGTCTCAGCAGCTTTTGCCAGGCCCTTCGGATTTCCGAAGGGCCTCTTTTTTGGTTGGAGGCGGTAGGGAGACTGGTCAACCGCCTCTCTTTACCCGCTCCAGAAGTGTCTGCATGATGGGCCGGGCGCGTGCGGCGATGTCGGCGTTTGCATAGCCCATCCAGGCGACCGCCGAGGTCGTGTCGAGGAGTGGGTCGAGTGGGGTGCCGTCGGGACTTTCGATGACGCAGCCGGCCTCCTGGGCGATGAGCGCGGTGCAGACGTCGTAGGGATGACAGACGAACTGTGGCTGTCCGGGAACCGGTTGCATGAAAGAAGGCCGCAGGTCGCCGTAGAGACGTAATCGTCCGCTCATCAGATCGAAAAACTGACCGCCGGTGGAAATGTATTGATCATCGAATACAGGGAGTCCGGCCACAGGTTTATTTGTATAGGCCGAAAGCAAGCGCTCGACCAGGCTCCCAACAGCCTCTTTTGCCTCGGGTCCCGGAGAGAAGAGGCCGGCGAATCCATGCTCGAGGGAGGTGCCCTCGAAGGGGGTGGGCAATCCGGGTTCTTCCACCTCCCGGGCAAAGTCGAAAAAGCCTCCACGGACCCCGGCACCCCGTCTCGCGCTCAATCGGTAACTGCCCCGGTGCCGGGTTGTCGGAAGCTCGACCATCACGGCGATTTCGATGTCGCGCAGCCTCGCCTTGCCATTCGCGGGGAAGGGTGCCAGGGCCGCGAGCAGCCAGGCCGAGCGTCGGTCCCACATGATTTCCCGGGTTCCGTCGATCGGGTCAATGATGAGCGTGGCCTGGGGAGCACATTCCGCCGTGCGGGGATAGATGACAGGGTCGTCGAGGCCCTCCATCACGAGGACGACCGGCCAATCTTCCGGCCAGTGCGCATCGAGCCATACGACCAAGGCCTCTTCGATCTCGCGATCAATCCTGTAGATCGTGTCCGCCATCACCTCGTGGCTGACCGTCGCCATTTGCGAAGTCGTGAACGCGGCTCGTCGGGCGCGAAAGGTAGCGAGCACATGCGCCCCAAGTTCCTCAAGGAGGGTTCGAAGCACTTCCCGGTCCGCCGCAGAGTTGTCCATATCGTCAAGAGACTCATGGAAGCGGATGCCGCGCAAATCAGATTTGCGGTTGTTGAAGAGCATCCCTCACGATGAACCCATGGCATCGGTCATTGACGTGCATACGCATCATTACCCGGAGGAGGCGCGACAGGATCCACGGGAATGGGCTCGTCGGATGGGCGAACCGCACTGGGGACAACTCGTCACGGACGGTCCTCAGGGGTGGGCCGATGACAGCGCTTACCTCGCGGCGATGGACGCCGGCGGAGTCGGCCGCGCCGTGCTCCTTGGGTGGTACTGGGAGAGGATCGAAACCTGCCTGTGGCACAACAGCTTCCATGCTGATTGCATCCGTCGCCATCCCGACCGCTGGCGGGCTTTTGCGGCAGTGCAACCGACAGCCGGGTGGGCGGCCAACGAGCGCCTGCTCGAGCAGGCTTACGCAGCGGGGCTCTGCGGGATCGGGGAAGTGCATCCCGCGGCCCAGGGATTTTCGTTCCACGACGACACCTGGTTGCGCATCTGCCGATGGGCCCAGGAGCGTCAGTGGCCTATCACGCTTCATGTCACGGAGCCCGTTGGGCATGTCTACCCGGGGCGCCTGGAAACGCCTTTAATGGAAATTGTCGCGATGGTCGCGGGTTTCCCCGAGCTGCCGTTCATCTTCGCACATTGGGGGGGCGGTCTTCCCTTTTATATGCTCAACCGCCGTATCGCGAAGGTGCTCCGGCATTGCTATTTTGACACGGCGGCGAGCCCTCTGCTTTACGACGCGCGCGTCTGGCGCACCGTCGTGGACCTGGTTGGACCCGAAAGAATTCTTTTCGGTACCGATTTTCCACTACGTCTCTACCCCCGGCGCGAATCCCGGCCTTCATTCCGTTCTCTCCTCGAGGAGCTCGAGGGCAGCGGACTCCCGTCTGCCGCGCGGGCCGCCATCACCTCCGGGAATGCCAGCAGGCTGTGGGGCGATACGGTCCCCGGAAGCTGAAGGGCGAGGGCCGGTTACACCGTGGGCAGGTCCACAGGAGGCTGGCATCCCTCCGCGCAATGTTCGGCGCGCAGGACCGAAGAAATCCCTCCGCGGCCGGTCCAGCGGGTCTCAATACGCATCCACCGTGGACGCAATGCCCCCACGAGGTCATCGAGCAACTGATTCGTGACCGCCTCGTAAAAAATGCCCTGGTTGCGAAAGCTGTGCAGGTAGAGCTTGTATGCCTTCAGCTCGACACATACCGCATCCGCGACGTAGCTGAGCACAACCGTCGCAAAGTCAGGGTGTCCGGTCATCGGGCAGACGGAGGTGAACTCACTGGCGACATGCTGGATGACGAAGTCGCGGTCGGGCTTGGGATTCGGAAAAGTCTCCAGTTCCATCGGGCCGACAGTGGCGGATGGATGCGTTCTGGCAAGCGTCGTGAGCGTGGGCTCCGACAAAATTCAGCCCGGCGATGGGGCGGTGCTTTCCGCGTCATCCTACCCGCGGGGTTGCAATCTTGGCCAGTTTGCCTCCGCTCGTTCGCGCAGGGAGAGCCGACACTTTTCCATCTCGCTCTCGCGCAACTTCCGGTTCGCATTGGCGATTTCGGTCAGGTCGTCGAGGTTGTAGAGGAAGGCGGAGGCAACCGAACCGACTGCGGGGTCAACATCTCGCGGCATCGCGAGATCGATGAGGAAAAGCGGTCGGCCGGAGCGCTCCCGCATCACCTGTTCGGCGGTGGTCACGTCGAGGAGCACTTGAGGTGCCGCAGTCGCGAAGATCGCCACATCGGTGTGGGGCAACGCACGCGTCCATTCGGCGAAGGGGAGGGTTGTGGCGCCATTGACCTCCTCGGCCAGCGCGAGTGCCCGCTCAAAACTGCGACTGGTGACGCTCAGGTCATTGAGACCCCGCGAGCAAAGAGCCTTCGCCACCTCACGGCCGATGTCACCACTGCCGACGACGAGAGCGCTGGCCTTCCGCAGCGAACCAAACACCCGTTCCGCCAGTTCGACCGAGACATTGCCGAGGCTGACCTGTCCCTGTCCGATCGCAGTATGCGTGCGGGCCCACTTGCCGGCTTGAAAGGTGCGCTGAAGCACGCGGTGGAGGACACGGCCGACGCTGCCAATCGCCTTGGCCATCTCGTAGGCCGCTTTCACCTGCCCGAAAATCTCCGTTTCGCCCACCAATTGAGAATCCAGGCCCGCCGCCACTTCGTAGAGATGGCCGACCACATCGACACCCGCCTTTTCGTAGCTGTGCCCGGCTATCTCGGCATCGTTCAGGTGAGTGATTTCGGCGAGAGCGGTACGCAGTATGTGGGAAGTGCCCGTGCCGCCCACTCCATAGATTTCGAGACGATTGCAGGTGTTGAGAATGAAACATTCGCGGACGGCCGAGGATGCCTGCAGGCGCTCATAGAGCAACTTTTGCGATTCCGGAGAGAGCGCGATACGCTCCCGTACGACAAGGGGGGCGGTCCGATGGCTGCAGCCCACCAGGTAGAGTCTCGAAGGCGTCATCACGATGCTTCGTCCACGCTCGCGTCCGGATGACTCACAGGATTTTCCTGGATCGGCCACAGAACAAGCAGCGCGACTGCAAAAAGGGCGATTCCCATCCAGGAGAATGCTTTTCCCCGGAGGTGCTTCAGCGAGCGCACGGTCACCAGGATCAGATAGGCAGCCCAGAGGAGGAGGGTACTCCACAGTTTTCCCTGGGAAACGTTATCCCAGTTCCCGATCCAGTAAACCGAACCGATCAGAAGGGCGATGCTCATCACCCCGACACCGACCGTGGCGAGACGGAAATTGACGTGATCCAGTTGCAGGATGGGCGGGAGATAGCGGAAGAGTCCTGCGAAACGCTTGTGTTCGAGACCGTAGTGTTGGAGCAAGTACATTGCTGAGGTCGCCGCGAGGAGCCCGAAAACTCCGTAGCTGAACAACGCGAGGGCGGCATGCGTCTCAATCCACGGATTGCCTCCGAAGAGATCGGAACGCCGCGCCGCATCGCCTCCCGGAATCGCAAACGAGAAAACGCTCAGCAACATCGCAAGCGTGGCGCAAAAGGACCCGAGGAGACTCATCCGGAAGACACTTCCGGTAATAAAATAGACGACGATCGTTGACCAACTCACAAACTGAAGCACTTCAAAGAGATTTCCGATCGGGCAGCCTTTCACCGCCAATCCACGCATCTGCAGTCCGATCGACTGCAGCGCGAAGCCGGCGATGATCAGGCCGAGGACAAGGCCACGCGAAGGCTCCGATTTACGCTGGAAGAGCGCAAAGAGCGCCACCGCCAGCGCCGTCGCATAGACTCCGGCACCGAGAAACATCCAGAGGCGGTCATCCGGTATCATCGTCAGGTTCAGGCTGAAGCCCCTACGCGCGAGACGACCGGAGAACGCGTCGCCACTTCCCCCGTCGCCTGCCAGGCGGCGACCTTCTGCCCGAGGAACTGGATCCACGCCGGATGGTCGTTGAGGCACGGAATGAGTTCATAGGATTCCCCGCCCGCCTGCAGGAAGATGTCTCTGCCTTCCATCGCGATCTCCTCGAGCGTTTCCAGGCAATCCGTCACGAAGGCTGGGCAGACCACCTTGATCCGCTTGACGCCTTCGCTTCCGAGCCGCCGCAAGGTTTCATCTGTCGCCGGCCCCAACCATGGATCCCGGAGCATGCGGCTCTGGAACGCAACGATCCACTGGTCCCCCCCAAGCCCGAACCGGCGGGCCATCTCTTCCGCCGTGAAAAGACACTGGTGACGGTAGCACACGGCGTGTGCGGGATTGGCCACCCGGCAGCAGTCACCCGAGCAGAGACAGTGCGCGCGGGAGGGATCCGACTTCTGGATCTGCCGCTCGGGAACTCCGTGAAAACTGAAAACGAGCTTGTCCAATGGCGCGTCCTCGAGGGAGGGCCGCATGCTCGCTTCCAACGCATCGAGATAACCCGGGTCGTTGTAGAAGGGCTGCAGCGTATCGACGCGCATGTGGGGCGCTCGTTCCCGCACGACCTCCATCACCCGCACGACAACCGTCTCGTAACTGGACATCGCATAATGCGGGTAGAGCGGGACAAGAAAGAGGTGGTCAACCCCGTCCGTTGCGAGCTGCGCAATGACATCTGGAATGGATGGATTCCCATAACGCATGGCGAGCGCTACGGGCAGGTCCGTTCGAGCCTGCAGCGCCTTTTGCTGCCGCTCACTGATGAGGATGAGAGGAGAGCCTTCCGCCGTCCAGATCGTCGAATACGCATGCGCGGACGCCTTCGGGCGCGTGTTGAGAATCAGCCCCGGTACAATCACTTTGCGCACAAAAGGCACATCGATCACCCGTTCATCCCCAAGGAATTCACGCAGGTAGCGCTTCACGTCGGGTACTGAGGTGGAGTCTGGAGAACCCAGGTTCACGAGCAAGACCGCTTCTTTAGGCATGGATGACGACGCTTTCCCCCCTGAGCCTTGACGTCAAGGTTTGCCATCCGGTCGCCGAACCGCACCCCTCTCCGGAATCTCCTTGCGGCGCTTCCCCGGTTGAACCTGATGATGAGCGTTCCGGGGCCCGATCGCCGGGATATTCGAAAGCGATGATACATTTGGTACGTCAGAACGGGCTGATCCTCGCGCTGGCCGCCGCCGTCCTGCTGGGGTGGCTCACTCCTGGCTGGGGAGCGGATGGAGGCCACCTGCGTAGCGAAACGGTGACGAGGGTCGGCGTGATTGTGATCTTTCTCCTGCAGGGAATCGGTCTTTCGACCGAAGCCCTCGTTCGCGGAGTGGGGCATTGGCGGCTGCACGTCTTCATCCAGGGTTGGATTTCGCTCGGCATTCCCCTCCTCACCCTCGGCGCGCTGGCCGTCGCCGGTGATGCCCTCGAACCAGATCTGCGCACGGGATTCTTCTTTCTCGCGGTGCTGCCCACGACGATCTCCTCCGCCGTCGCGTTCATCGCCCAAGCAGAAGGAAATGTGCTGGGAGGGGTCTTCAACACCGTCTGCTCCAATCTGCTCGGGGTGATCATTGTGCCCGCCTGGATGTTCTGGTACGCCGCCTCCAGCGGTGCCTCGACCCCCGATATCGGGCCGATCTTTCGGTCTCTCCTCGTCCTGCTCGTTCTCCCGTTTTTACTCGGCCATCTTCTGCACCGGCCGATGCGGCGGCACCTCGGATCGATCCAGCGGGTTTCCAGACCCCTCACGCAGGCCATCATCGTTTTCATTGTCTATGCGGCCATCGCCAACAGCGTCGAGGGCGCCGTGTGGGAACGGGTCGGAGCTGGTTTTGTCGTCAAGGCCATGGTGGGGGCAGTCCTGCTGCTGCTCGTTTCCGACGCCGCGGTGCTCCTCACCGGTCGCATTGCCTTTGCGTCTCCAGGTGATCGCATCGCCGCCTTTTTCTGCGGAAGCCACAAGAGCCTCACGGTCGGCATTCCGTATGCCGGCGCGATTTTTGTGACCACCGCGACGGGCGCCGCAACGATCAGCCCGGCCGGGCTCGTGATCGTTCCCCTGCTGCTCTACCATCCGCTTCAGCTCATCTGGGGGGCCACCCTGCTGCGCTTCCGAGATCGGTTGTTTACTTGAGAGAGAGCGGAAAAGACCGCTCTTTCCGATGCCGACCAACCTTTACTCTTATGAAAGAGTGACTTAAAGGCGTTGAAACCTCGGGGCCGACGACTTTTCGCTGGAACCGGGAGAACCGATCTCATTGGTTGCTCACCGTAGTCCGGAGATTGATCCGTTCGTTGCCGCCCTACCTACCAAATCCCCCCTCCCCAAAAAAAGATGAAGAACCCGTACGGTTTTTTCGATGACTTCGCCCGCGAATATGTGATGGTGCGTCCGGACACGCCCCTGCCGTGGCTCAACTACCTTGGACAGGACGAGTTTTTCGGACTCTGTACCAATACGGGCGGTGGTTATACCTTCTACAAGGATGCCAAGCTGCGCCGACTGACGCGGTACCGTTACAACAACATCCCCTACGATAACAACGGCCGTTATCTCTACGTCCGTGATGGTGACTCGGTGTGGAATCCAACCTGGAAACCGGTGAAGTCCCCGCACGACGGCTGGGAATGTCGTCACGGCATGGGCTACAGTCGCTTCACGGCCGAAAAGGACGGTGTTGAAGTCGAGGTGCTGTTTTTCATCCCGCCCGATGAGAACGTCGAAATCTGGCGGACGAAGGTCCGGAACAAAAGCGGGGTGAGGAAATCGCTTCAATTGTTCTCGTATGTCGAGTTCTGCTTCTATGAGGCGCTCAATGACATGACGAACTACCAGCGCACCTATTCGATTGGCGAAGTCGAAGTGGAAGGCAGCGCGATTTACCACACGACGGAGTTCCGCGAGCGACGCGACCACTACACCCTTTTTGGCTGCACCCGTGAAATTTCGGGGTTCGACACGAGCCGGGATGAGTTCGTCGGGGTACACAACGGTCTTCACGAAGCGCAGGTGCCGTTCTCCGGCCGGGCGCGAAACAGCATTGCCCATGGGTGGAACCCCATCGGTTCCCATGCCATCAATCTCGAACTGGAACCTGACGCCGAGGAGGACTTTGCCTTCGTGCTGGCGTATGTGGAACATGGGAGCGAAAACAAGTTCACCGCGCCCTTCGTGATCAACAAGGAGAAGGGGCGCGCCCTTCTCGCCAAATATTCCGATGCGGAGGCTCTCGAAAGGGCCTACAGCGCTCTCAAAGCACGCTGGGAGGACCTCCTCTCCGTCTTCCAGATCGAGACGCCTTCCTTGCCCATGAACCGGATGGGCAACACCTGGAATCAGGCCCAGTGCATGGCCACCTTCAATCTGAGCCGATCTGCCTCCATGTTCGAGAGCGGGATCGGGCGCGGAATGGGATACCGCGACAGCAATCAGGACCTGCTCGGTTTCGTCCATCTTGTACCCGAAAAAGCCCGACAGCGTCTGCTCGACATTGCCGCCACGCAGATGAGCAGCGGCCTCTGCTTTCACCAGTATCAACCCCTGACGAAAGAAGGGAACGCGGACATTGGCGGCGGCTTCATGGATGACCATCTCTGGCTCATCCTTTCCACCTGCGCCTATATCAAGGAGACCGGCGACGCCTCGATTCTGGAGGAGAATATCGGATACGCAGATCAGCCTGCCGAAGCGAAGGCGGGCACTCTTCTCGACCATCTCGAGCTTTCCATCCGTTACTGTCTCGAAAACCGCGGGCCGCATAATCTCCCCCTCATCGGTCATGCCGACTGGAATGACTGCCTGAATCTGAACTGCTTCTCGACCGAGCCGAACGAATCGTTCCAACTCGCTTCCCACGGAGCCTCGGACGACACCGCGGAGTCCCTCATGATCGCAGGCCTCTTCCTCGTCGCCTGTATGGAGATGAGAGCCCTCTTCGGTTATCTTGACCGCCGTGCAGACGCCCAGCGCATCCAGTCCCACTACGACGAGATGCGGGCAGCGGTCGACGAGCACGGGTGGGACGGCGCATGGTTCCTGCGCGCCTACGACGCGGAGAGCCGTCCCGTTGGCTCGCATCGCAATGAAGAAGGCAGGATTTACATTGAGAGCCAGGGCTGGTTGATTCTCGGGGGAGTGGGTCTCGATGACGGTCGTGCCCGCAAGGCGCTGGAAAGCGTGCACGAACACTTGTACACCGAGAACGGTTGCGTGCTGCAGCAGCCACCGTACTCAGGGTATCAGCTCCATCTCGGGGAAGTCTCGAGCTATCCTCCAGGATACAAGGAGAACGCGGGCATTTTCTGCCACAACAACCCGTGGATACAGTTCGCCCTGATGAAGATGGGGGAGGGAGATCGGGCTTTCGAGTATTACCTCTCCATCTGTCCGGCGGCGAAGGAGGAAAAAATCGACGTTTACCGGGGAGAACCCTATGTCTATTCGCAGATGGTGGCCGGGAAGGATTCCGCTACGCCGGGGGAAGCAAAAAACGCCTGGCTGACCGGCACCGCGGCGTGGACTTTCCTCACCGTCAGTCAGGGTTTCATGGGTATTCTTCCGGAATACCGCGGCTTGAAAATCGATCCTTGTATTCCGCGCGATTGGCCGGAGTTCCGCGTA
>CAZVQJ010000061.1:0-13450 GCA_964629165.1 uncultured Puniceicoccaceae bacterium | reverse complement strand
GAAAAAGACCAACGCCCAGATTGTGAGCATTCTGGTCTGACTTCCGCTGCGCAGGGGCTTGTTGCGGTTTGGGGATTTGTCTTCCGACATAAACAAAAAAAGTTCGTTCAGCTCTCTATGTAAGTCAACCAAAGAGCCCGGGTGGACCCTGCATGGAGGCGACGCGGATGCGCAGGCGGAAGCCCTGGCACCCAAACGATCTCTTGAGATGCGTCACAAATGATTGGAAGCCGATGGCGGCGAGATCGTTCAATGACTGCGTCGACAAACATATCCTGTAATTTGCGTGAACCGGGTGCACCGAGCGGGTGGAAACGATCTCCGGCCTTCCACCCCCGTACGAACAGAGGGAGGGCGGCGCCCTCGATCCAGACTTCTGTTGCCGGCGGGATGCGTCCGTCGAGAATCCGTTCGCGCTGCTCCACGGACAGCTCGATCTCGCGCAACGCGACGACGCCCCCACCGGGGAGTTGGACGATGTCTCCGGGCAGCAGTTCTTCGTGATAGGTAGCCGGAATCGCCGGTGAGGCATCCTCTGCCACCGGGCAGATCGAAAAACTGTCCTTGCTGGAAACGATGACCGCGTCTCCGCACACGATCCGCCATGAGCGATTTTCCTGCCACGGCAACTTGACCGCCGCCGACGCCGCTTCCTTTGCCAGATGGCGCTGCACCCAGGCGCGCCAGATGCGCTCACGCAAAAAATGGGGAAAGGCCTCGAACGAAGACCGATCAAGGCGGGGCGTATCGCCTTCCCGGTCGAGAAAATCGCCTACGATCGTCTCCACCCACGCATGGACGGCCCGCAACTCGGCATGGCTGCGAAGAATCCCCCGCAAGATATCGCGCTCTGGGATCGCCTGCTTCCATGCCGGCACAACCGCTAAGCGAATGCGGTTGCGGGCATAGTCGCCCGTCGCATTGGAAGCGTCCTCTTTCCAGCCCGCCCCGATCCGTGCCAGGATGTCGCGCAGGTTTCCGCGATTCCACGCGAGCATCGGCCGCAAGCGCGGGGGTTGGTCGCGCAGTGGCTGCACCGGGCGCAACCCACTGAGTCCCTCCAAGCCGCTGCCACGGGCGAGCCGCAAAAGAAGATTTTCCGCCACATCATCTGCATGATGGCCGGTGAAGACGGCTGCCGGGCGTTCAACGCGAAGGTAGGCGCGCAACCGATCCTCCCGCGCATGGCGAAGATCCCCTTCATTGGGTGCCTGATGCCACTCCGGAAGCCGGACGATCGTGCAGGGCAGGTCCAGGGACTGCGCCATCGCAACGACGAAGGCAGCATCTGCGGCACTGGCCCCACCGCGGGTGGCATGGTCGCAGTGCCAGAGAGAGAGGTTTCTGCCGACCATCGGGTGGTGGAGGAGCCAGAGCACGAGAAAGACGGAATCAGCCCCCCCCGAACAAAGTGCCACAAAGGGCCTTTTCGTTTCGTTCTTGGCGAGCCATTCCGATACCTCGACAGGTCCCTCGGGCAGGTCGCCCAGGTGATCCCGCAGAGCCTCCAGCGAGGCGCTCCAGTTCACCGGTGCGTCGTCCATCGCCCTAGCCAAGCGTGTCGCCACCATACCACGGCCGAAGCACTTCCGGGATCGTGACAACGCCGGCGGCATCGCAGTTGTTTTCGAGGAGCGCCGCCACGATCCGAGGGATCGCGAGGGCGGAACCGTTGAGCGTGTGGACAACCTGCGGTTTGCCGTCCTCCCCACGGAACCGGATGTTCGCCCGCCGCGCCTGGAAATCGGTAAAATTCGAGCAACTCGAAACTTCGAGCCAGCGCTCCTGACCACCCGCCCACACTTCCAGGTCGTATTGTTTGGCGTGCGGAAAGCCGATATCGCCGCTGCACATGAGGAGCGTGCGGAACGGGAGGCCAAGCTTGCTCAGCAGCCCCTCGACATGCCCGACGAGAGATTCCAGCTCGTCGAAACTCTGGTCCGGATGCACCCATTTGACGATCTCGACCTTGTCGAATTGATGGACACGATTGAGTCCGCGCACGTCCTTGCCATAGCTGCCCGCCTCCCGCCGGAAGCACGGCGAATAGGCACAGGCATATTTGGGTAATTCCTCGGCCGGGAGTATTTCGTCACGGTAGTAGTTCGTGACGGGGACTTCGGCTGTCGGAATGAGATAGAAGTCGCTCCCAGGCACATGGTACATCTGTCCCTCCTTGTCTGGCAGCTGTCCCGTCGCGGTGGCGCTGGCTGCGTTCACACACAGGGGCGGCATCATCTCCACACAGCCCGCCCGGCTGTTTTCACTGAGGAAGAACTGGATGAGCGAGCGCACGAGACGCGCCATGTCACCTGTGAAAAAAGGCCATCCCGCTCCGGTCACCTTGTTGCCGCGGGCCAGATCGACCCATTTTTCAAACCGTGGCAGGTCCCAGTGGGGAACCGCATGGGGAGAAACCGCCGCGAGTTCGCCTCCCGTCCGGGCCACCACATTGTCCTCCTCACGATCGCCCACCGGAACAGACTCGTGCGGCACGTTCGGAATCGCCTGGAATGCCGCCATGAACGCTTCCTCGGCCTCCGCCTGCCGCGCCTGGAACTCCTTCACCTCGCCCGCGAGCGCCTTCATTTCCTGCACCTTGGCCAGGAACTCGGGCGAGCCCTTGCGGAGTTGCGCCATCTCCGCGTTGGCGGCCTTCTGCGCGGCCCGCTTTTCCTCCGCCGCCGTAATCACCTTCCGCCGTTCGGCGTCAAGGTCGCGCACCGCTTCCAGATCGACGGCGAATTTTTTCTTCGCGAGGGCGACTTGGATCTCGTCAAAATGTTCCCGGAAATACCGCAGATCGAGCATGGTTGCGACCAGTTATCACCACGGCAGCTCGTCGTTGGCAACCCGCGAAAGCAGTGGATCCGTAACTCGCGACGATTCCTCTTGGTTCAGCGAGATCCCTCCTGACCAGGGCAACCAAGAGCTCCCGCACCGGGTCACTGGGCCCCCTGGGGGCGGAGTCGCGCGCGGTATGCGCAGGGGAATGATCGCGGATCGACTTTTCGAAAAACGTGTCCATCATCTGACAGTGCCCATGTCGCCCCGGCGACCGCGCCTCCTTGAGGATATCTTTGCGGAACGACCCTTTTACAATCCGCGACAGTGCGTTATTGTCCCGGAGTCCTTGCAACTCTGTTCGCCGCCTGTGAGGAATGATCTTCGCCGGGCGTGCGAGCCAGGAAACTACCATGCCCGATGCCATCATCTCCATTCCCGCCGCCGTCCCCGTCTTCATTGGCTTTACTGAACGCGCCGCAGAGGAAGGCGAGGGAACCTCCCTTCACCAGGTTCCCCTCGAGATTCAATCCGTCGGCGGGTACGAGCGCTCCTTCGGCGGACGCCCTCTCAACCGGATCCTCGACCTCGACTATGACCGGACCGGCACAATCACCGGGATCCAACGTCGCATGAGCTACTTCCTCCACGAGGCCGTTCGGCTGTTTTTCGCCAATGGAGGCAAGCAATGCCGGGTTATCTCAGCCGGGTTGTACAACGCCCGCGGAAGCGTCTCCTACCGCGCCCTCAGCGCGGCGCTGGCCGCTCTCGACGAACTCGACGGCCCCGCCCTTCTGGCCATCCCGGATGCCGTCACCCTGCGACCGGACCGTGTCCATCGGCTCCACCAGGAGATGCTCCTGAAAGCTGCCGGGCGTGGCGATTCCTTTGCCCTCCTCGATGTTCCGCAGAGCCTGCCGGTGGCCGCCGCCGCCGATGATTTTCGCCGACACCTTGGTGAGGCTGCTCACGATTACGGAGCTGCCTTCCTTCCGTTTCTCCGCTCATCCCTCACCCATACGGTGTGCTACGCGGAGGTGCAGAATCTGCCCCTCGTGCGCCGCCTCGTCCGCCAGGCCGGCGAAGAGTTTGCGGAAGCCTTCGAGGACGCCGCAACGAGGGGCGTGAATCCGGCGGACGAGTCGGAATTGCGCCGCTCGGTCCCCACCTATGGCGCTTTCATGGTCCGGTTTGATCGCGAGCCCCTGACCGTCCCTCCGAGCGGAGCGATCGCGGGACTCATCGTATCCGCCGATCGGTCGAGAACGGCCGCAAGAGTCTTGGCCCAGACGGCCATCGAGGGTGTTTCGGAGCTCTCGGAAGAGATCAACGAAGACCTGCAGGAGTCGATGGAGTCCGCAGAGGTCACCGGTGTAAGCCTGAATCCGCTGCGCACGACATCCGGCCTCGGCATCACACTCGGCAGTGCCCGCACGCTCTCTGGAAAGTGGCTCGAATGGGAGCAAAGGGACGACGCCGGAACACCCTGATCGGATCGCCTCGTTCTGCTGGCTTGTTTACGGCACTCACCCCGAGGACTCACCCCGCCGCGACGGGCAACGGGTCCAGCGGAATCTGCAACACCTCTTCGAGGAACGCTCTTTCGATCGGCAGCAGGAATTCTTGATCAAAAGCCTGCAGGCTGGCAGGCGACTCTCCAAAGCGGGCCCGCGTCACCCACCGGATCGACTGGCAGATCGCTTTCATCCCGGGAAGCCTGTTCAATTCGTCCATTTGGACCCCCTCGAGAACCTCGCCCGCTTCGCGTAAATAGCCTCCCTGGAAGTAGTTCACGGCAAGGGCGAGTCGGTAGTCAATAACGGCGGGATTCTCCGCGACGAGCGTTTCCATTTCGCGAATGTTATCGAGCACCCCCGAGCCCCGGAGGCCTTTCAGATACGCGATCAAGCTCTGAGATGCTTGATGCTGGCGAAACTCCTGAATCCAGACCCGATCCAGAATCGTATCGAGGGAGGCCGCATTCCGACTTTCATAGGCAATGAGAAGAAGCTGTGCGTCACTCGCCACCGCAGTGGTCGGGAAGTCGGCGTACTTTTCGTAAAACGAGACGAGAAAAGGCAGGTCCCGAAGCTGACGAAGGAACCGCTCGAGGGTCCTGAAGTCGTCCACGTCGCCCCGCGCGATGGCCCGTTCCACGGTTGCCCGATAGGATTGGTCCCGACCGAGGCTCTGCTGAATCCTCGCCTCGAGAACCAGTCGCTCGATCTCCGGCACAACAAACGAATCGGAGCTGCGCACGAGCGCGAGCGCTTCCTCGGCCGCTCCGGTCTCCACGAGCGAAAGCCCATAAAGCGAAAAGAGGACGTGATCCTGCACGATCTCGCTGCGGTCAAAGGTGGCCACGATCACGTCATGGTACCCCTGCCCGAGAAGCCATCCCGCCAGTTGCAGACGCTCCTCTTCGTCCGTGCGATCAAACAACGCAAAAATGTCCTCCTGCAACTCGGCAATGGTCACCAACCCCGCTTGCATCCGCATCGCCTGAGCGCCGAGAATCTGACTGCGATTGCTGTCGGGATGTTCAATCAGGTGATTCGCGGCCCGCTCGATCGCTTCCCGATCAGAGGAGTCCGCGTGGCGCAGGAGGACCATCGCTGCGTAGAGGCTTTTCTCAGAGGGCACCTCGAGTTCATCGCGGAGGGACTCCAGCAGCCGATGCCGCTCGGCACCCTGTTCAAGCTGGAGGCCGAGCATGGCATAGATTCCGTAAACCATCGGAGACGCGGTCCCCTTATCGACCAGCTCACGACCGAGAGCATATGCTTGCTGGTAGTGGCCACCGAGGATCGAGATTTCCATTCGGAAACGGGGAATCTCCGCATGCTCTGGGTCAATCCGTTCCAACCGGCGAAGAAAAGCTCGCGCCAGCTCCGGCGACTGACGGCGCTGTGCCTCATCGGTCAGGGCGGCAAGGACGGTGGATGAAGCCTCCCCACTGGCCAGCAACTGTTCCCCGTATTGAAGGGTCAGAGGATGCCGAACGGTCCGAGAATACTCGATCAACCGAGCCAGAACCTCCGGATTGCTGGGATCCACATAATGGGCGGCCTGTCCCTTGAGAAAGGCCTGGTAAGACCGCCCTTCGACAAACAGTTCGTCCGCTTGGGCGAGAAGATTTTCTGCCCGCCAGACCTTCAGCCATGTCCAGGCCGGATACGCCGCTCCCGCCATCAGAACGATGCACGCCATCGCGGCGTAGGCGCTCATCCGATACCAGCGTGGTTTGTTCTGGAACCAGCTGCGAAGATTGCGGATCCCGTGGAAAAAGCCGCTGCGCAGGCGGCCCGGTTGTGTTTCCACCTGTTCCCGGATGCCCGCCGCCGATTCGCTGACGGAGTGGCCGACGGCATGGACAGAGTGCGCAATAATACTGCCCCCGGACCGCAGTCGCACGAAAAACCGTCCAATCCCCCGAAGCAGGAACCATGGCGTCATCAACAGCCAGAGCAGTCCTTTCAATAGCGAGAGAATGACCTGAAAGATCTGGCGCGGCACCTCGCGAATACCTTCGAGCCACCAGAAGAATCCGCGAATGGCGGATCCTACGGCTCGCCGGATGTCTGCGAGACGCTCAAGCAGCGATTCTAGCATGAGAGCGGAGGGTTGACATTACGGGGCCGTTTTCTCCAGGGCAGCGGCCGTGTCCAGGGGTGATAACACCAGCTCCAGCATGGTTTCAGCCCTAATCCATGCTTCGTCAAGACTGATCTGGCTGGGGAGAATGAGAAGAAATACCTGCACCGGAAAATCGCGTTGGCCGCGGACAAGCCGTTGCCAAGCAACTTTCAATCGCTCAGTCCGCGCGCCCTGCCTCACCACCAGGGAGGCGTGTCGCTCGGCCGCCGACTGTTCGTCTTCGCCTGAGATCCACACTCCCTGAAAGGCGTGCAAGCGTCGCCCGTTGGGATATTCGAAAGTGAATCCGAAGACGGGCACATCGAGGTCGCCGACACGAAGATCGAGAGCCGCATCGCGGTTTGTGAGGTGACCGCCGCCGTATTTGCCAATACAGACTTCCGGCGTGTGGTGCTCCGCCGCCAGAATGCCCATCATGCCACTGTCGTAGCGGAAGTCGTAGAACTCGAATCGATCGCCCCCTTCCGAGTAGAGTTCAAACCGGTGGCCGTCGTCAAACTGGAGCGTGTCGTAAACGATCGCATCGAGGAAGAGAGAGCGGGCTCGAACCTGTTCGGGGTGCTTCTCCGGGTGTGACTCCCACACCACGGGGTTCTCAAACGTTTTTGAATGGGCCCGAAAATGCCACTCGAGCCCGACCGCGAACAATCCGATGAAGAGAGCGATGGCCGTCGCCGGACGCCAGGTGGCCGGAACCGTCAATGGCTTGGGCGATCGGCGGGGAGGACGTTCCGGTTTTTGCAGCCATTGGAAAAACTGCCCGACGCCGAGAAGTGCCACACACCCGACAAGGTAGACGACCCCCCCGAGTGGATCATGCCAGGCTTCATAGCCTTCCTGTCCCTGGGAGACGACGACGATGGACAAGGTCAACGCCCGGAGGATGTTGAGCGGAAAGGAAATCAGGAACGCGGCGATCATCAGCGTGACGCGATTCCAGCCAAAGCGGTAGAGTTCACCAATGACGACACCGACCATGAAGAGCCCCTGAAAGGAGCGGATCCCACTGCAGGCATCGCCGACTTCGACACTCTGGCCGTGAAGATCGATACGATTGCCTTCGCTCGTCGCGGCATAGCCAAGGAGATTGAGGGAAAATTCCGTAACATGCGTCACCGCCATCGTCAGGCGATGCACGATGACGCCCTCCCAGCTGGAGGGCCATGGAAGACAGATGAGCAGAATGAGAAAAACAGAAAGAAAATGCAGCGACCAGCGACGCCCTCCCCAGCTCCATACCGTGCCCAGTGAGTAGAGCAACGCGATCAGGCCCATGCCAAAAACGAGAGGACGCCAGAACGGCATTGTCGCGTGAAAGCCGTAAAGGAGCAGAAATGGCAGCAAGAGCGACTGTGTCATCCAGAAGACGACGGCATGGTCTCCCTCCGATGGCACCGGAAGAGAGCGCAGCTTTTGCCAGAGAAAAAGCACACCGAGCGGCGGTACGAGCCACCCGAAAAAATAGTAGCCTTCCCCCCCCCAGAAGAAACTGGCCCGCTGGAAAAAGAGCGCCCACACCAGGAGGATCGGTCCGAGGGCCAGCAGAAGGCGTCGCGATGCGGGATCGTTGAACTGAAACTTCTGGAACACTGGCTGCGCTATGATTCGTGGCCCATCCCAACGGGGGCCTCTTCAGGTTGTTTTCTTGACGGACGTTTCGACCGTTCCCGCTTCTTTTTGTCCTTCTTCGCGTCTCCCCGCTTCTTCGAGTAATATTCCTGTGCCTTGCCGTAATATCCCGACTGCACCGAGGTCCGCGGAACCCCATTGAAGATCACACCGATCTTGCGGCTCTTTGTCTTGTCGAGGGTGACAAAGAGCGCCTTGAGCCGGGACATGCTGACCTTGAGATAGCGCGAGACAACGAGCGTTTCATCGACGACGTTGGCGAGCCCGACGGCATCGTGAAAGAGCATCGCGGGCGGCGCATCGATAACGATCATATCGTATGAGCGACGGAGGTGACCAAGGAGCTCATCGAACACATCGGGCGCCATGATGGCAGACGGGTTCTCGGTCGCCTCGCCCGCCGGTAGCAGATCAACCCCCTCCTGCAGCGGGATCAGCATGGTTTCCAACGTCTCGAAAGAACGGTCCGTTCCCCGCTCGTGGACCGCCCATTCATGCAGCCCCGGAACATCCGCATGATTGATCAGCTCCCCCAGCGTGGGTGCCCGCAGGTCACCGTCGATCAGCAGGACCCGCATGCCCTGAGAGCGGAAGCCAAACGCGAGGTTGACCGCAACAAAGCTCTTCCCTTCCTCCGGAAGACAGCTCGTCACCAAGAGCGTCTTGCTGCCCCGGCCGGATCCGGTCAGCTGGATCTTGCCGCACAGGTTGAGGAACAGTTCCCGAAGTGCCGGATCAACATCCTGCCGCATGATCAAGGCCCGCTGCGCGTGCGTCAGGCGCCGAGCGAGCGGGATCTCCCCGATCAGTTCCCGATGCAGCTGCTCTTCGATCACCGGGCCGGAACGCACCCGCCGATCAAGCACCGCCACGAGACCGATCACGCCCGCAAAGACGACTCCGAGGATCGCAATTCCTCCCAGCATGTTCTGCTGCTGGTTCGGGGAAGTGGGAAAGTTGGGCACACTCGCGTAATCGACGATTCGGATCGGAGACTGCACCAGCTTGCTCGCAACCACCGTCTCGTTCAGCCGCGAAATGATCCGGTCATAGGTCGCCTTCTGACTTTCGTAGCGACGGCGCAGGACGTTGTACTCGATCCCCAGCCGATCCAGTTCGTGGGATGCCCGCTCCAGGCGCACGAGCTCCTCACTCAACCGATCATACCGCTGTTGAGCCGCCTCATACTGGCCTTGGAGGGCGACAAGGGCTTCCTTTACCAGGCGATCCTGCTGCTGCCTCGAGATCGCCAGAACTTCCGCCGCTTCGATCATCCGCGGATGGCGTGCGCCGTATCGCATTCCGAGCACTTCACGCTCACCTTCCAGTGCGTTGACCCGCTCGATCGCTTCGCGAACGCCCGGGTAACCCAGAATCGCGGGAATCTGGACCGCCTCGATCGATTCGCCCAGCGCCTTTTCCGCTTCCATCCAGACGGAACGCGCCTGAATCAATGAAAGATGCGCCTCCGAAACAACCGCGTTGGCGCCTGACAGGCGCGAGGCGACAAGGTTCTGGTTCTCCTCGAGCGAGACCATGTTGTGCCGCTCCCGATACTGCTGCAGGACGAGGTCACTCTCCTTCACCTGCTGTCGCAGCTCGTCCGCCTCCGTCATGAGAAACTTGATCGCAGCCTCGTTTGCGCGCGCCGCCCGGCGGGTAATGAAAACCGTGAAGCGCTCCGTAATGCGATTCGCGAGGAAGGCCGCCATCTCCGGATCCCGGTGGGTGCTTTCGATCCGGACCGTCGTGCCCGCGCCAAGGATTCGCGCGCCATAGTTGCTCAAAATAATCCCGGCCAAGGAGGGCTCCGGCTCCTCGATCGTCACATACGGCGCCACGATACGACCGCGTTCTTCCTGCGAAAGCGAATCGATCACCTCCTGCACGAACGAGCGACTCTTCAGGTGAACGAGATAGTTCGCCATCCCCAGCTCGGTTCCGCCCAGTCCTGCGAGGCTCGGATCGATCACTTCCTGAATGTTCACGACCTGCTCCGATTGCACCTCGAACAGAATCACCGCCGCGGAACTGAATACCGGTTCCTCCTGCTGCCGCACGTAGTAGAAAGCAAAGGCCAGCGGCGCCGCCAGAATGATGGCGAGAGCCCAGTAGTCACGCGCCGTCCGAAGGACATCCCCCGGGGTCAGAAACGCCGGTTTTCCGGATCCTTCTTCTTCGTCAAAGTCCATAGGTTCTCTTTTCTATCGACACAATTCCCTCTCACCATACGCGAAGCCGGAAAAACCGGCGGGTCGACCCCCCACGACGATTCGTCTACTGGTTCCGCAGAGCCGCGAGAAGCGCCCATTCCCCCGGCAGAACCCGGCGCTGATCGACGGTTTCGGCGATACGCGCAGCTTCCTCGACCTCCCCCGCACCCGCCAGCACAAGCGCCTCGACCACCTTCGTCGAATCCGAGAAACCACCGCCCTTGAGCGTGTGCAGTTGCTCGACAATCGCGCGCGCTTCCTCGGTTCGCCCCTGCTTCAACCGGGCGAGGGCGAGGGTCGCCCCGATATTTTCAGGGTCATCGAAATTCGCGAGGGGCACGAGGACCGCCTCGAAAGGCTCGATGCTGTCTTCCCACCCATCGTCGAGGACCAACTCGAGATAGAGCCGGTTGTTGGCCGCCACGAGGACCTCCGGAAAACGGGTGGCTGCCTCCCGGATGACCGCGAGGGCCTGCCTCTCCCCCCCGAAAAGGAGTTCCGCGGAAAACCAGTCGAGCCAGATGCCAGAGGGTGCCCGGTCCGCGAAATCTCCCCCGAACAGCCTGCGGTAGGCCCGGAGAACACCGTCCCCATAACGGATCTGCATGGCTCCGCGGGCAAGAAAGACAATCGCCTGCTCGTTGCCCGCCTCGATCGCCAGTTCCAGTGCCTCATCCCATCGCGCGACCGCCGCTTCGCCGTCCTCCTGACCGACCGCCAGGACAAAGCGCCGGGAAGCCCGCCGCAGCGGATCTTCTTCATCCGAACTCGTCGCCAGGAGAGCCTCCGCTTCTTCCACCCGACCGGATAAGGTCAAGGCCCGGAAACGTTCGTCAAAAATCGCCTTTTCCTGCAGGCTCTCCTCGTCGGAGGGGATGAATTCGAGGGCGCGGGCATACTCGCCGACTGCGTTCAGCCACTTGCCGAGCTGCCGTGGATGCGATTCCCGGAAAGTCTCGATCGTTTTTTCCACATAGGTTTCCTTTTGCTCGGGAGCGAGCATCGTGAGGCCGGAAAGGGCGAGCATGCGCCATTCCGGGGTCGCCCATGGATGCGCTTCCGCCCGAACGAGGAGGGCGCGTTTTTCTTCCACCGAAACGGCCAGATTGGTACTGTCGGCAAGCGCCAGAATTGCCCGCAAACCGTTGAAATCATCCTGCTCAGCTGCCGCCTGCAGTGCCTGTTTCGCCTGGATGTGGTCGATCCGGGATTCACTGCGCCGCATCAATTGCCCCTTCCAGAAGTTCAGGAGGGACCACTCCGGATGCATCGCAATGGCCTCGTCAAGCTGCGCCAGCGCCTCCCGCGGCCGACCACTTGTCATCAGCTGGATCGCCGTGACGCCGTCCAGTTTCGTCAGATTCGGATAAGTCGCGTTGGCATGGGCAAGAAGGCTTTCCGCCCGTTCCGTATCGCCCACTTCAAAACCGAGAACAATCAGCTCGGGATAGTCCTCCGCCTCGAGCACCCCGTTCTCATGTGCCTCATACGCCAGTGAAAAAGCCTCCTCCGGATCTCTCGCCCGCTGAATCTCGATCAGCCGAAGAATGCCGGCATGCTGCCCCGGACGCGCCTGCAACGCCGCCACCAGCGTGGCTGACGCGCCTTCGAAATTCCGCTCTTCGATTTGCGCTTGCGCTTCCGATAGCTTCGTTTCGAACCGCCACTGCGGTACCCACCACCACAGGCCGAGGGAGACGAGAACAAATAAAGAGAGCGTGATTCGGAGAAACAGAGGGATCCGGCTAAGCATGATAAACGGGAGATTGTCTGGTTAAATCGGCAGTTCGCAATGCTCTTTGAGCCGAATGCCTCATTTCGTTTTCGTTCGGAGCAGTCACATCGGCAGGAATGGTTTGCCCTGGCCCTGCCGACTCCGTCTGATGAAGCCCGCAGTGATACTCGCCAACCCGTTGGTTCCGGTCCCGCCCACCAGCACGTGCTCTTGATGTCACCTCATGATTCCCTTAGTCGTCGTTACCCGGACGCGTGATCGTCCGCGCCTGCTCGTGCGCGCCATTCACTCGGTCCTCAAGCAGTCCTTCCCGGATTGGCATCACGTGATCGTGAACGACGGGGGCGATGCAGCGGCCCTCGAACGATTGTTTGAGCCCTTTCGCGCTCGTTACGGCAATCGGCTTACGATCCTCCATCTGGACGAGAGCGTGGGGATGCAGAACGCGGCCAACCGGGGAATCTCCGCCCTTTCCAGCGAGTTTATCACCCTCCATGACGATGACGATTCCTGGAGCCCAGATTTCCTTGCGGCCTGTGTTGATTTTCTCAGGCGCGAGGGTCCGGATTCCGCCTACCAGGGAGTCATCACCGGGACGGAACTGGTCGAGGAGGTCATCTCGGCAGAGGGTCGCATCGAAGAACGCACGCGCCAACCCTACATCCCGCTCAGCGAAATCAGCCTCTTTCGCATGGGCTTCCAGAACCCCTTCCCGCCGATCGCATTTTGCTTCCGGAGGACCGCCTGGGACACTCTCGGCGGTTTCGATCCCCGGTTCTCGGTGGTCGGCGACTACGATTTCAACTTCCGCTTTCTCCAGCGTTTCGAGATCGGCGTCCTTCCCCAGGTCAGCGCATTTTATCACGTGCGCCTGGCGGCATCGGATCCGTCCGAAGCCAACTCTGTCATTGCAGGCAAGGAGGAACACAAGGTCCGCTACAACGAACTGCACAACCACTATCTCCGCGGCGGCGGGACGTCCGGTGATCCGTTTCATGGCCTCGCCCTCAACCTTTCCCGCTATCTGGTGGAAATCGAGTGGGCCGTCCATGAGGCACGCAACCGGACCGCGCGGATCGAAGAAGGTCTCGGGGAGCTGCAACCGCGATTGGACCAGCTTGAGAAGGCCGTCGGCACCCACGCAAACAATCTTTGGACCGACCTCAACACACGAGCCCGCGAAATCGTCTCCGCGCTCGAAGCGACGAGCAACGCGCAACTGGCGGAAAACCTCACGACACGGGGCCAGATCGCCGAGCTGGAACGGAAAATTGATGGCTTCCGGACTGATCTGCGCGCTGAGCAGGTGCTTCTGCGGCTTGGGCGCCTTGTTATCCGGTGGCGCCGCCCGAAGGAGAAGGCCCCCCCACCCCCCCCACCCATTTGGTTGAGCCCGCCAATGTGAAATTAGATTGCCCCCCCCGGGGGGGGG
>CAZVQJ010000060.1:0-13477 GCA_964629165.1 uncultured Puniceicoccaceae bacterium | reverse complement strand
ACAGGCGGTTATGCATGGATACGAAGAATAATCGTTCTTGTGCTGCGTTTCTGAAGCGGATTTGTCAAATTAAAACGCTTGTTTGCTGTGCTTTCCCCAAGCTTATGGATCAGGCACCCTTGGCGCCACCCCCCAGCTGGCTGTCGCCGGGATTCACATGAGTTCATCGCCGCTCGCACGATCCGTGCGCCCGGAAATCAGGTTGCCGGCGTAGTGGCGCCCGATCAGGAAGTCCCAAAGGGCGCCAACGAGTGCGGCGAAAAAGAGGTAACCGATCGTGGTTTGCGGGCTCGGCTGTGCACCGGTTGTGAGTCCATGCGTGAGCCAGCCACAAACGAAGATTGCGATAAACATGAGGTGCCCCCAGGTGACCTTGGGAGTGACACCGAGCGGGTGGGAGGAATCGGGCGTATTCTCGTCGGGAAGCGGATCCATGGCTAAAGGGCAACGTGTTCTGTGCATTATCTACGGCCCTGAATCGGTTAGCTTGAGTGGAAAAGGCGTTCTCTGGCACTGGCGGCGTTCACGAAGGAGGCGAGACAGGCTGCCGGGTGACTTCCTTGCACAACCGGATGAAGGCCAGCTGCGCCTTTGTGGGGACCTGATGGCGCGCGCGGATGAGGCAGATGCTGCGAAAAAGCCGCCCCGGGTTGACCGACGCAAAAGTTACCGCCCGGTGCTGGAATGCGTGCCGGGCCATGTCGGGAATGATCGACAATCCGAGGCCGCTCGCGACGAGGGCGACGGTCGTGTCGAGTTGGGAACTGTGAATGGCGACTTGCGGCTCGAATCCATGCTGTTGACAGAACGATCGCGTCTGGCGGCTCAAGCAGTGCGTGTCCTTCATCAGGATGAGCGGACAGGTGGCGATGTCTTCAAGTGTGAGAATGGGTTTTGCACTGAGCGCATGCTCCGCCGGCAGGGCGACGAGGAGCTCATCCTCGAAGAGGGTGTCGGCGCTCAGCGGCAGGTTCTCCTGGAAGGGCGGGCTCGCGAGACCCAGATCGAGTTCGCCATCGTGGAGAAGTTGAATGAGGGTTTCCGTCGTTTCCTCCCGCAGGAGGAGCTGGAATCCGGGGAACGCCTCCGTCACCGCTTCGACGAGGGTTGGGAGGAGATAGGGCGCGATGGTCGGAATGGCTCCCAGGCGGAGGGTGCCGCGAGCAAGACTCGAGAAGGCGTGGGCATCATCATGAGCGGCGGCGACTTCCGCAAGGATGCGCTGGGCACGCGGGCGAAACGTTTCCCCGAGGGCGGTCAGGCGGGCACCGGAGCGGCTGCGCACGAAGAGAGCGCCTCCCAGCTCGTCCTCGAGCTTGCGGATCTGCTGGCTCAGGGTCGGCTGGGAAACATGGCGATTTTCCGCCGCTCGTGAAAAGTTCCCGGTGCGGGCGACTTCGGAAAAATAGGCGATCTGATGGAGCTCCATGATAGGCAGGGACTATGGATGACATACATAGGAAGTATTTCACGAATGGAAACCTTTCTGGTAGAGTCCCGTCTGGAGTTCATCCGGGGACGGCCGGGCTCCCTCTCATCATGGAAAATACAATTACGACATCCGGGGGAAATCCCCTTGCCGACAATCAGAATGCACTTTCAGCGGGCGCCCGTGGCCCGTTGTTGATGCAGGACTATCAGCTCATTGAAAAGTTGGCGCATCAGAACCGGGAGCGGATCCCGGAGCGCGCGGTGCACGCCAAGGGGTCGGCCGCCTATGGGAAGCTCACGATCACGCACGATATTACAGAGTACACCAAAGCGAGCGTGTTTTCGAAGGTGGGGAAGGAGACGGACGTCCTCCTGCGCTTTTCGACCGTCGCGGGGGAGTTGGGTGCGGCGGACGCGGAACGGGACGTGCGCGGTTTTGCGCTGAAGTTCTATACCGACGAGGGCAACTGGGATCTCGTCGGCAACAACACGCCGGTCTTTTTTGTCCGTGATCCGTACAAGTTCCCGGACTTCATCCACACGCAGAAGCGCCATCCGCGCACGAACATGCGCAGTGGGACCGCCATGTGGGATTTCTGGTCGAAGAGCCCGGAGAGCCTGCATCAGGTAACGATTCTCATGAGCGACCGCGGGCTGCCTCGCAGCTACCGGCACGTCAATGGCTACGGCAGCCACACCTACAGCTTGATCAACGCGCGGAACGAGCGCTTCTGGGTGAAATTTCATTTCAAGACGCAGCAGGGGATCGAGTTTCTCACGAACGAGGAGGCGGCGGAACTGGTCGGGCGGGATCGGGAGAGTGCACAGCGTGATCTTTATGAGGCCATCGAGCAGGGCGATTTTCCGCGTTGGCGGGTCTTTGTGCAGATCATGCGTGAGGAGGCTGCGGAAAGCTATCGATTGAACCCCTTCGACGTGACCAAGGTGTGGCCACACGGTGAGTTTCCGCTGATTGAAGTGGGTGTTCTTGAACTCAACCGGAATCCGCAGAACTATTTTGCGGAGGTCGAACAAGCCGCTTTCAGTCCGTCGAACATTGTTCCGGGCATTGGGTTTTCTCCTGACAAGATGCTGCAGGCGCGGATCTTTTCCTATGCCGACGCGCACCGTTATCGAGTCGGCACGCACTACGCGATGCTCCCGGTCAACCGCCCCCGGAATGAGGTTCGCCACTATCACATGGCGGGTGCGATGCGTTTTGACATCCCGACGTATGGAGATGCCTATTACGAACCGAACGGTTTTGGCGGGCCGACGGAGGACCCGCGCTTCGCAGAGCCGCCCCTGAAGATCTCGGGAGACGCCGATCGCTATAATCACCGCGAGGGAAATGATGACTATTCGCAGCCGGGAGCGCTCTTCCGCCTGATGACTCCCGACGCCCGGGAGCGGCTTTTCCAGAATATCGCCGATGCCATGGCCGGTGTGCCGGAGGAGATCGTCCAGGCGCAGCTGGTACATTTTCACCGGGCCGATCCGGCCTATGCGGCTGGGGTCGCCCGGGCGGTCGGTGTGGAAAACAAGGCTGGGGGTTCGGAAGCAACCGTCGGCGCCGGAATCTGACATGAAAACGGATTCGTTCGCGCCACTGGTCGGGGCGGTCGGGGGACCGGTCGCGGCCGCGATCTCGTCGGAGGAAGAGGCCCGTTATGAGCAGTTGCAGGGCATGGCGCTGGACGCGGCCCGCGCGGGCGAAGGGGAGCGTCTGCGTCCGATGCTCGCTGCTGGCATGCCGGTCAACCTGGCCGATGCGAAGGGGAACAGCCTCCTCATGCTGGCGGCCTATCACGGGCATCCGCACGTAGTGGAAATGCTACTCCATGCAGGCGCGGACGTCGATCGTCGCAATGATCGCGGTCAGACTCCGCTCGGGGGTGTCGCCTTCAAGGGTAACCTGCCGATCGCCCGCCTTCTGGTGGAGAAAGGAGCTTCGCTGGAAGCCGACAACGGAGGTGGCATGACGCCCCTGATGTACGCGGCACTTTTCGGTCGGCGGGAGGTCGCCGACTTTCTTGCGGAGGCGGGGGCGTCGACGGTCGCCCGGAGCCGCCTCGGGCTTTCCGCCCGGCGACTTGGCCAGATCTCGCAGTTGTTTGGCCGTCTCTTTCGACGCCCGGGGAAGAGCGCGATGGGTTAGCCGCTGATTACTTTTCGCGCTGGAGAAGGCGAAGAAAGAGGGCCTCGAGAAAGGCGGTCTCGGCGGGGATCTTGCGGAGGTGTTCGATCGCCTCGTCGGTCAGACGCCGGGCGGTGGCGTGCGAGGCTTCGAGGCCATGAAGGGCCACGTAGGTGTTTTTGTCGTTCTGGGCATCGGCCCCCACCGTTTTGCCCATGGCGGCTTCACTGGAAGTGACGTCGAGGATGTCGTCGAGGATCTGGAAGGCGAGGCCAAGACGGCGGGCTGCTCCCGTCGCATTTTTGAACGTCTCCTCGTCGGCCTCCGTGCAGAGGAGGCCCAGGCGGCAGGCGCTCTCGATGAGGGCAGCGGTTTTGCTCAAGTGAATGAAATCGAGATCGGCGGCTGAAATGTTCTTGTTTTCCGCCGCCGTATCCTCCGCTTGTCCACCGATGAGAAGGCGGCTACCCGCAGCGGCCCCCAGTTCTTTCACCAGGCGAAGACCCACTGCGGGCGTATCGCTGTAGGCGCGGCCGAGGAGCGCGAAGGCTTCCGTCAGGAGTGCGTCACCGGCGAGAATGGCGGTGACTTCGTCAAAGGCGACATGGATCGTCGGTCGTCCACGGCGCAGTCCACTGTTATCCATCGCCGGGAGGTCGTCATGGATCAACGAATAGGTGTGCAGCAGCTCCATCGCGAGGGCGGCCGACAAGGCGTCGGCGCGGGGCGGAAAGAGTTTTGCGCAGGCAAGTACGAGGACCGGGCGCAGGCGTTTCCCTCCGGCCTGGAGGCTATAATGCATCGCTTCGTGGAGGCGCGCGGGCCGGGTCCCGACCGGTGGCAGAACAGTGGGCAGCGCCTCTTCGATCCTTTGACGATAAGCCTCAAGTGTAGCGGAGAAATCCATGATTGTATCTCAGCGCGGGTGTAACAACCTATCCTGCTATGCCAAGGTTCGAAAAAGTGTGTGGTCAGATTTGGCGAGACCCCGATTTCCGGATGAAGTGGTTATTGGGCGGATTGCTAGGTTCCATTCCCTTGGTCAACTTGATCGTCGGCGGTTATTTCCTGCGGTATGCGCGCCAGCTGAGACAAACGGGTGACGTCGCGCTGCCGCACTGGGGAGACTGGGATGAGCTGCTTCTTGATGCCGTGCGGATGCTGGTTTTGCAGATCGTCTTTTTTGGTCTCCCGGTGTTGCTGGGTTGGATGATTTCGGCGGCGATTGCGTGGCTCCTGGGGGTGCTGTATCTCATCCCGTTGGCGGCGACGGTGGCATGGGTTCCCTTTTTCGCGGCTCTCGCGGTCGGTCCTCCGTTGTGGATGGCGGCGCTTCACCGCTATCTGCCATCGCAGGATTGGGCGCGGGTTTTTGATCTTCCGGCAGTATTGCGCAAGGCCGTCGATGCGTTGCCCGCGCTCGCCTTTCCGACCCTCGCGCTTTGGGGGCTCTGGTTTCTGGGATGGCCGCTGCTGGGCTTTATATTTTTCCTTGGCTTTGGCCCCTACGTGGCGTATTCGACCGCGATTTTCACATCGGTGAGGTCGGCCGACCCGATGGGCTGATCCGCCGGAACCTTCCATATTCATGCCTACATACGAATATTTGTGCAACGCGTGCGGAGACGAGTTCGAAGCCTTCCAGTCGATGAAAGACGATCCTCTGACGACCTGCCAACGGTGCGGGGCGGAGGGTCAGGTGCGCCGGAAGATCGGCCGGGGGGCGGGGATCATCTTCAAGGGGTCGGGATTTTACGAAACCGATTTCAAGGACCGGAAGGGCGCCAAACCGTCCCCTTCTGGCGATGCCGCCGGAAGCGGAAAAAAGGAGAGCGGAGCGGAAAGCAGTGCAGGCTCTTCGGAATCTTCGGGAGCGGACGCAAAGTCCGGTAAAAAGTCGGCGGAAAGCGCTTCGACCTCGACCGCAGGGAAAGACTCCAGCTAGATTGCAAGCCGTTATGGCCCCTCGCGAAAAGACTCCTCGGCGACCCTCGATCAAAATTGTCATTTTTCTCGGCGTGGTCGTCGCGTTGCTGGGGACCTTGGGTGCGATCGTCAGCCTCGTTTCGCAACCGGTCATTGAAGTGCGCGAACCCCCGGCTCCGGAGAGCCGGAAAGCGGGGAGTGTTTATTATGTGCGGGGAACCGAGTCCGGGACGTCGCAATGGGAAGTGGCGCGGCAGCGAATCATGGAGCAGCCCTCGGGCACGGTTGTCATTTCCGACGGCGACCTCAACGCGTGGGCAAGGAGCCATCTTGTGGCTCCGCGTGCTTCGTCCCGGCCGGGGGCCGAAGAGAGTGCCGGGAAGTCGGGTCCAAACCTGTTTGGCGTCCGGATCGAGCCGTCGGGGGTGAACTTCCGGCTCGTTGAGGATCGGTTACAGATGGCGACCTATCTTGAATTCCGTGACCTCATGCCGGGGCGGAAATTTCTCTACCAGGTCCGGGGGCGTCTCGTCGTGGACGCGGACGGGCTGCGATTCACTGCGGAAGAAGGCACCCTCGGCCAGGCTCCCCTCGTTCAGATTCCCTTGCTCGGACGGTTGGTCCATCGGGTGATTTTTCGTTTGTTCGAAACGGTGCCCGAGTGGGAGGCGGTGGAAGATAGCCTGGCGCTTGTCCGGGCAGTGGACATCACCGAGGAAGGTCTCCTCATGCTCACGTTTGATTGAACGTGAAGCGGGCATGGTCGCAGGCTGGGTTTCTGCTATTCATGCTGGCGGTTGGAGTTCCCCGGATCGAGGGGAGGCTGATTGTAGTGGAAAGTGATGACGGCACCTGCATCGCCGGGGAAGATCCCGTCAGCGTGCTGGCGGTGAAGGAACTTGTCGATCTGGCGGCGGCGGCGTGGAAGCCATTTCTTCGCATCGAACGGGGACAGCTGCCACCGGCGCAGATTTTTCTCGTGCCCGCTCCGGCCGAGGAGGCATCGGACAATTTCGCATCACTTACCCTCGAATGGTCGACCGCAACTTCGCGCGAGCGGGTGATCGAGGCGATCGCGGACCTTGCGCTGAACCGTCACCGGATCCTGAATCCGGAGAGCGGCGTTCCCGCCTCATGGGTGAGAGAGTTTCTGTGTTCAATCCTCACCTGTGCTCTTGATGACTCCCATGAAGCCATCCTCCTGGCAGCCGCAGAGGATCCCCCGGCACGGCTCGAGAACCTCCTGGGACAATCCTGCGGTGACACACAGTACGTTGCGCAAGGATGGCTCCTGGGGCAGTGGTGGGCGGGATTGCGCACCCTCGACCCTGCGCTTGCCGACGCTCTCTGGCGCGGCAACTATCCGGTGATCGATCGCGAGGTGGAGGCTGCATGGGCGGCGTATTCCCTGCAGAAACGCACTGAGCTACGGGGGCCGTTCCTCAGTCTTGCCGAATCGGCGAAGCAGATCAGAACGCTGGGAAGGATCCACGCATGGCAGGGCGGGCAGGAGAGGATCCTCTGGGTTTTCGAGCTGCCACCCGATCAGCAGGCACGGCCGGAAACGCAGCTTGCGGAGCGACGAGGACAGCTCCAGGCGATCGAATCACGCATCCATCCGCTCTATCATGCGTCGCTTGTCGCCCTGATCGGCAGCCTTTGCGATGAGGCGGGCGCGGCTTCCTTCCGCGAGGCTTTTTGGGTGGCTTGGGATGAAGCGGTAAAGACGGCCGCAGAAATCGAAACGATTCTCTCTACGCCTGATCAACCATGAGGTCTTCGCTTGCGAGCGTGATCTCCTCGATCGGGGGTGCCACGAGCACGGGCGCCCCGAGACCCGGCACAAGCTCGGAGAATTCGTCACCTTCAGGAGTGGCGCGAAGAGCCTGCTGGATCATGCCCATCTTGGCATCAAGGTTGTCCACCATGCTGACAAAGACGCCTTCGGGTGTAGCGGCCTTGGCGGCTGCGCCCCATTCGAGTTCTCCCTGATGGCTCAGGATGATATGCTCGAGCCGGTCGCGCAGGTCCGGCTCGAGCTTCGCCTGGAGGGCGGCGCGACGCACCTGCCGGAACCCGAGGACGACGTGGCCCTGGAGGATGCCCTCGCGAGTGCGGCGGGTTGCGAGAGGTCCGGTATATTCGAGGCATTTGCCGAGGTCGTGCACGATGCCACCGGCGATCGCGAGGTCAGCATGCACCTCGGGATACAAAGGAAGGAGCGCCCGACAGGCGCGCGCCATGTGCACGCTGTGTTCGAGCAGTCCACCCCGATACGCGTGGTGCATCGAAATCGCACCGGGCGTTTCGCGAAAACGTTCGCCGAGATCTTCGATGGCCAACCGCACCGTTTCGCGAAGACGTGGGTGCGAGATACTCTCCGTAAATTCGAGGAGTTCCTGCCAAAGTGCGTTGATATCCTCCGGAGCGGATTCGATGAGGGAAGCCGCGTGATGGTGCTGCTCTTCTTCGGGGAGGAGAGACGCGTTTATGATATTCGGCGAAAAGCGGCCTTGGTAGTAGCCGGTATGCCCGTTGACACGGACGATTGCGCCTGCATTCAGGTCGGAAAAGAACTGGTGTTGGGCGGAGTTCTCGAAGCAGACGACATGAAAGAGGCCACTTCGGTCACCCAGCTCCACCATCAGGAAATCACTGCCGTTTTTCGCCCGTTTCGTTGCGATCTTGCGTACAACCACGACGAAGTCGAACGGCACTTTTTGCTCTTTTGGAGCACGTTTGAGCTCGGCAATGGTGATCATCCCGAGAGCTTGGGTGAAGGCATCTGCGGGGAAAAGAGAAAAGGCATAAAAAGGGTCAGAGCGTGAGCAGATAGCGCGTTCAACCGTTACCTTTCCTGAAGGGGAACAGCTTCGGGCGCAGACCGGTGGTGGCCGTGCGAATGGAGAAAAGGCTGCCGGCAGAGGGCTCGCGATTTTTTTGATCCGCCCGCAACCCGCCCCAGGCCGAAGTCACAAAGAGAGTGCTCATGTCGTCACCGCCAAAGCAGCAGGAGGTAACTTGTGAAACCGGAAGCGGTATGCGGGTGAGCACGGAGCCGCGTAGCGGATCGAGCTGAAGGACCTGACTCCCGCCGAACATGGCGACCCAGAGATTTCCGTCGAGATCGATACACATGCCGTCGGGATCTCCCGCTTCGTCCTTGAGATCGACGGCACAACGGCGATTGGCAAGTGTGCCGGACGCAAGGTCGAAATCAAATACGTCCACCTGTCGGGTCGGGCTATCGATGAAATAGAACTGCGAGGCATCGTCGTTCCAGGCCATACCGTTCGGGATCGTGAGGTCGGAAAGTTGCCGGGAGTAACGGCCATCGGGTTCCAGGCGCCAGAGCGACCCCGCCCCGGAGGCGGCGTCGATATGCATCGAACCGGACCAGAAGCGGCCGGCGGGATCCACTTTGCCGTCATTGAATCGGATGCGAGAGTGGCTGCCTTCGGGATTAGCGACTGGTTCGATATCGCCGCTCTCCCATTCGAGTAAGAGGAACCCTCGGTCTGTCCCGAGGAGCCAATGCCCGCTCTCGGTAGGAATGGCGGCGCCGAGCATGCCACCGATCGAGCGGGAACGGATCACGCCCCGGTCCCTTGTGAGCCTGTTCAGGCTCCCGGTCATGATGTTCACCCACCAAAGGGCGTCGTCATGCCAGAGAGGACCTTCTCCCAGCTCGCTTCGACAATCCTGCACAAGTTTCCATTGCATCCCCGAGTATCCGCTCATGCCACGGAAAATGCGAGTCGCGGCTGCGCGGTGATTCCTCGATCCGATCGTCTCTTCGTCGAACGTTTGGTAGAAATCGGCTAATAAGCCTTCTCGTAGCGGGCTCCGGCAGAATCAATGAACAGGAGGCGGCTGCCGTCGGGCGTGAATCCTGCGAATCGCAGCTCATGCTCGGGAATGACGATCGTTCCGGAGCGGAAGACAACTCCTCCGATGACGATCATGGAGGCGGCACCGCTGTTGCGCGCCATGGAAATTTCAAGACCGTTCACAACGCGCACGATCGCCGGATTGATGTCCGGGCCGGGCAGGGCTCCGGAGAGTTCCGGCTGAGCCTCCACCGGGAGAACCGAGAGATTCGCCGATGCTGTCCCACGGTCTCCGGTAACGGAATCGGTGACTGCGGAAGCGGGCTCTGCGGAGGGTACGGCGACCCGCTCACCGGGGGCCTCGACTGGATGCCGCGCGGTGGGCGGAGTCTGCTTCGGAGAAAGACCCTGGAGACCGGTGTCGGAGAAATGTAAATACGCACCGGTAGCCATCGCGGCGATGGCGAGTGCCCCGATCCCGGTTATCCATCGGCGCAGTCCACCCGCCTTCCGGGCGACCTTCTGTTTCACCGGTGCATTGGCAGGCGGCGGCGGCTTGAGCGAGGGACTCGGGCGGAGGGTATCGATGCTGATCGGCGGCGGCATTTCCCCCTCCCCGGCATACTCGGAGGGGCGAGCGGGCGCGGTCGAAATGACCACCTTTGGACGCTCGCCGCGGGGTATCGGCTTCCGGGGGATGGGTGGAGGCACGGGCGTGGCGGAAGGAGGTTCCACAGACGCCGGGGACGGAGGCTCAGCAAGGGGATCGGACGACCGATCGTCCATCGCTTCGGGCTCGTCGGGGGGACATTCCGGTTCCAGCAAGGGGGTCGTGTCGAGCGAGGGATTCGGGTCCTCGGAGACAATTCGTCTCGGCCGCATCCGGATCGGTACCCGAGGTGGTGGAGCGGCTGTGAGTTCGGTCGTTTCAGAGGCCGGGGAAGGTGCCGCAGATTCTCCCGATTCGTCGGTTCCCGGTGAACCCGTTTCTTTGAATGATCCGTCTGGATCGAGGGTCGCGTCGTCGGCGGCATCCTCCAGGGAGTTGGCTGCCGGTTCGGCGTCGGGTTGCTTGCGTGGTTGCTTGCGAAGGCGAAGGCGGGGTTTTGCGGAATCCTGTGATGCGGTCGAAGGGTGCTCGACGCCCTCATTGTGGGGGGCGCCTGCGTGGACTCCGGAATCCACGGACGGCGCAGGATCCAGCTTCGGAATCTCCGAAGATTCCGCATGGGATGCGGTTGCGTCGCCGGGGGGCGGCGGGAGTTCCTCTGTCAGCGGCATTGGTGGACGCGAGCGCAACTGCCGGAGGGAAAGCCGGGGGCGGGGCAATTCCGTCTCGGCGGGATGACTAGAATCCCTTGGTGTAGATGGCTCCGGCATGGTCGACAAAGGTGATCGTTCGGGCTGAGATGTCCTCGATAACGAGGCCCATCTGGTCATTCACTTGATCGCCGGCAGAAAACGCGCGGCTGCGACTCTCGGCGGGATCAAAAAGTAAGATCTTGCTGCCTCCGGTCATTACTCCGCGGACCTCGAGTTGTGCGATATGGGCCGCGATGAGGGGATCGGGGGCGGGGGGTGGAGTGACTGTCTCGGGGGCGGCGGGGGCGGCGGCCGCTGGTGTGGCTGGTGCGGTGTGCGCCGTTTCGGTGGGTGCAGGGGAGGTGGAGGAGAGGACAGGAGGCACCGGCTCGGGCGAAATGATTTCGGGTTGGGCCGGAGGAGCGGCCTGCTCATCGACCTTGAAGAGGATCGGAGGGAGGGCGGTCGCGACAATCTCTCGTGTATCTGGTTCGGTTGCGGCTTCCGGAACGCCGGGCGTTGCCTGCATGGGAGGGGATGCGGGAGCGGGAGAGGCGGTGAGAGTGGTGGTGGCCACTTCAGGGGCGGTTTCCGGGGAGGCGCTGCGGAGCAGAACCCAGACGATGACACCGGTGCTGAGAAGCAGAAGGGCCGCCATTCCTCCGATGAGCGCGGCGATCACCGGCCACTGCGGGCCGTGGTGGACGGGAGCGTGCTGCGTGTGCGCCCCAGAGAGCTGTGCGCTCAACACGGTGGGTGGTCGCGGCTGGTGGGCGTCTGCGGAAGACGGCGTCACCTGGGCCTGTTGATGGGCCTGGGCTTTTTTGAGGGCTTCGCTTATCAGGCTCATCGGATGTCCATTTCCTTGGCTGCTTTGCGGACGTCCCACCAGTTTACATGGTCACGTGAACGGACGTAGGCCGCGAGAAGAGATTTATCACAGAGATTATTGACCAAGCGTGGAATGCCCCGGGTCTGGCGGCGGATGCGGCCGATTGATCGCTCCGTGAACCATGGCTTTCCATTGGCGCCTGCCAAGGTCAGCCGGTGTCGGATGTAATGGGCGATCTGGTCTTTGGAGAGCGGTTTGAGTTCGCAGTAAACGAGGATTCGCTGCCGGAGCTGGCGGAGGTCTTGTCGCCGGAGCTTGTCCTTCAGTTCGGGCTGCCCGATGAGAAGGATCTGGAGGAGCTTCTGCGTGTTGGTTTCGAGGTTCGACAGCAGGCGCAGGTGTTCGAGTCCCTCGATCGACATGTTCTGCGATTCGTCGATGACGAGAAGGATTTCCTTTCCCTGTTCGATGAGCTGAAGGAGGTGGCGATTCAGCTGGTCGAGCAGATCCTGGTGAGAGCCTTTGACAGGGTCGACGTGGAGTTCGCGCAGGATTGCCTGCACCAGTTCGGTCTCAGAGAGGCGAGGGTTCAGGATAAGGGCGGTCTCGACCGCTTCGCTGTCCAGTTCGTCAAGCAGTTGCCGGCAAATGGTTGTCTTTCCGCACCCGACTTCGCCTGTAAGCACGATGAAGCCCTTCTTCTCGGCGATACCATAGCGCAGGTGTTCAAGCGCTTCCTGGTGAGTCGGAGAGAGGAACAGGAAACGGGGATCCGGCGTGATGTTGAAAGGCATCTCCCGGAGGCCGAAATACTGTTGATACATGGACGAATCGGGTTGTGTGCTCGAAAGTTACTCTATCGGCACAGCGTCCACGAAATGCAGCCAGCAGCGTTAAAAGTCCCTGAATTTTTACAATCGTGCGCCCATCAGGGGGAAAGTCCTCATCGATGGCGGGAGATCGGGAGCATCGTCTCGATCAGTGAAGTTCGAAAGACACGGAGGCTGGTGGTGCCTCGCCTCGCGTCCCGTCGGCAGGGTCCGGGGAGAGACGCTCCGGGTCGATCGGCTCTGCCTCGAGGATGAATCGGCGGGCGGCCTCCTCCCGGCGGGTGGCGAGAGCATCGAGATCGACTGGATGCACTTCAATCCTCGCGAGAAGAGCGTCCTCCATCGCCTCAAGCGGCGGCAAGGGTGTCACTGTGGCGCGATCGTCGCCTGGCTCGGGCGAGGCTGGCGGCGTGGCTGGCGGTGTGACGGACGGCGGCCGTTCCCCCGCCTCGGTGACGGGTGTGCTCGAGCGGGTGCCGCGGCGTTTCGTGATCCTTGAAACGACGTTGCCGGTCGGCAGGAGGGTTGTGTCCGATTCTGCCCGGGCGGCGGTTCCTGCTTCCGTGGCGGCTTCCGGCTGCGCCTGTGGGGCAGGGGGAGGAATCGCGCTGATCGTTTCCGTCTCCGGGGGAGTGCCGGTCTGCGCGAGGTAGGCAGTGGTAACGGCACCCTCGTAATCAAACGGCTGCCGGGAGTCCCTCTCTTCGCCTCCGGGAGCTTCCGCCTGACCGGATTCCCGGTGGCTCTGTTCGAGCTGCTCGCGCAGCCTGGAGCGCGCCAACGCCGCTCTGTCTGTCGTCGGATCAACATGTCCCGTGTATGTCAGGCGGAGTTCCGGGCGTTCATAGAGTGCCCGGGCGAGGGTGCGGAGTTTCTCCTCATTCTCTCCGTCGAGAGTAGCAAGTCCGGGAGCGAAGGTAATAAACGAGAGATCTATGTCGGCACGATCACCACCGCCGCCAAAAATCGAACCGAGCATCCGGAACGGTGCCGTCGCCGCGTTTCGGATGACATTGCCCAAGGCAGCCTGGATGATTCCGGCGATGCTGAACTGGGGGTCGGTGATATCCCCCGAAACCGGAACATTGAGGGCGATTGTGCCCTCCCGGTCCTTCAGCACCGAGACCGCCAAACCGATGGGAAGGTCGAGGACGGGAGGTTCACCGCTTCCGGGGCCCAGTTCGAACTC
>CAZVQJ010000059.1:0-13667 GCA_964629165.1 uncultured Puniceicoccaceae bacterium | reverse complement strand
CTCAGCGCCCAGCAGAACGACGAGGCGTTCACGGCCACCCTCGACGCGTCGATCGAGAGCATCTATCGAGCCTCGCTCACCTGAGATCGCGTCAAGCCGCTGCCGCCGCGCGGCGGAAGATGCGGAAGCAATCGCCCGCCGCCCGTGCCGAGCGTGTGCGTTCCTCTTCGGGTTGTCTCCGATCGACCGCGATGGAGAGATGGTAGTGGGCGGCTCCGGCAAGGACATTCGACGCGGCCGAGATCCAGTAGGCGTCGCGAAGGTCAGGCGACAATCCGATGCTGTATCCCAGTTCGGAGAGATACCGCTGCAGGAGGGTATCATGCCGTCGGCGGACTTCCGGTTCCCAGAAGCCGAGGGATTGCAGCCAGGAACTCACATCTTCGAGGGGGTGACCGCATCGGGCACGGCCCCAATCCAGGAGGACCGGGTGCAGTCGATTCCTCTTCCGCCGGAGCATCACATTACTGCTATGCATGTCGCCATGGATAAATCGCTCGCCCACCGGGAAGATGTGCAACGCCTGGCGGCGAATCGTTGTCAGGCGTTCGAGGAGTTTTCGAATGGCGCGGCGGGGAGGTCGCAGGGCGCGCACGGCTGGTTCGTCGCGATGGACCTCCAGCATCTTGACGAGGCGATATCCCCGTTCGGAGAGCTCCGCTTCATAATCCCAGAAGGGTGTTGCCGCCCGATGAAACCGCGGAACATCGATCTGGTGGAGGCGGGCCAGTGCGCGCAAGACGAGAGCGGATTCGGAGAAACTCCTCCACGGCCATGAAATCGCCGGACGGATAACCTCGAGGTAGAGGCGCGCCAAGTCCCCGCAATGGACGACCCCGAGGAGGCGGGGGCTGAGCGGTGGATCAATCGTGGCGAGCACACGCTCATAGACATTGATCTCCCGGAAACTTCTCCCTCGCAGCGTTTTGACAAAGCAGCGGGAGAGGGCGACTCCGCGGGTGTCCTGGAGGCGAACAACAGCGGTGCCGGCCGAGTCCATGCCCTGCACAACCGGATCCACGCGGACAGACTTTGCCTGCGGGGCGAGAGCCTGCACAAAGGCCGGGAGCTCCTCCGGCTGTAAATGCATCGAGGAATGTGGAACCATTGCGAACAAACTACCCGATTAGGGGTCCCGATCAATGGTGTGGCCTGTAAATCCGGGCGCACGCATTCACTGTGCAGAAGGAGCCTGGCTCTTGAGCGGTTGGCTCCTCTTGCCGCTCCCTCCACGTAGTGGCAAGGCAAGTGCTGAACGGGCAAGGGTGGCAGCGACAAAACTGATTCTGATTCGTCATGGACAGACCGATCACCAGGGTGGGGAGGGTGCCTATCTTGATGGCTGGAACGATTTGGAACTCAGCCCGTTCGGTCACCAGCAGGTAGAGGCTCTCGGCCGTCGACTCCGTCAGGAACCCGGAGCCGAAGCTGTCTACAGCAGCCCGCTCAAGCGGGCCCGGCAAACGGCGGAAAAGCTATTTCCTGTCGGCCTGCACAGAGTGATCGTCCGGGACGAACTGCGCGAGATTCATTGCGGAGATTTCGAAGGCGTCCCGGTTTCACGGGTAAAGTCGGAGAATCCAGTGCTTTGGGAGGCTAACCTGCGGCGGGATGATCCTGATTTCCGCTGGCCCCGTGGTGAGAGTTATCGTGAGTTTCGAGCCCGCGCAGTGGCCGTCTTGCGTTCCATTGTGACGGCCCGTCCAGGGGTGCGGGTGCTTGTGGTGACCCACTGTGGTCTCATCACGCAATTTCTTGGATGGATCCATCGAGTCAGCCCTGCGCGATGGGACAAGTTCCGCCCGGGGACTGCCAGCGTGACGGAGGTGGTCTGGGACGGCGCGGGGGCGCGCCTTGTGAGGTTCGACGACAGGAGCCACCTCAAGGCGTTTGAGAAGTGATTGAACGAGCGGGCGCTGCAGGAATGAGCAGGTTTCGCGGGCGGATCACCCGTCGAAGCCATAGGCCTCGAGCATATCTTCAACCGCGTGCGGCAAGCCGGTATATTTCAAGCCGTTGCCACCGAGGGCGTCGCTGCAACACTGCAGATAGCCGAGGGCGAGACCAAAGGAAGTATTCCGGCCTTGTTTACGGAGGTAATCAAAGAAGATTTCGAGCGATGAAATCCACGCAAGGAGGGACGCCTCCGACTCGTCCACAATCTCTAGGAAGAGCCGGGCCCGATCTTGTGCGGACTCCGTTTCCCGCGGGGTCAGGCGGAGGAGATCCTGGAGGAGGACAATCTGGGAGGGCCGCTCGCAAGCTTCCGCCAAGATGCGCTGGTGAGAGGGGTCGACCGGGGAAAGCGCCCAAGCGGCGAGGGCATCTTCCCATGCCGCGTCCCCCCCCCGGGATGCAGCGAGCTCTTGCCACCATTCCATCCCTGAAGAATGCCTCACAGCAATACGGGGTCAAGGTTTGAGCACCTCTCGCCGGGATCGGCAGGGGGCGAGCTTGAAGGTTGCACCACGCGACGAAATACGGCGAACATGCCCCCCTCGCCCTGGAAATCCTCGATGTTTTTCAACCGCCTCGATCGCCTTGTTTTTTCTGAATGGCTGAAGCTGCTCATGCTGACGCTCGGCGTCCTCGTAGGGCTCTTTGTTGTCGCGGATGCGCAGAATAATCTGAACGATTTGCTCGAGTACGGGGCCAGCGGCGGGGAGATCATCCAGTATTACCTGATTCTGACGCCCACCTTGCTGCCGACCGTCCTGCCCCTCGCGGTCCTCGTCTCGCTCCTCATCTCTCTGGCCACGATGCATCGTCGTCTCGAGCTCGTGGCGATGCGTAACGCAGGCATTTCCCTCGCCCGCATCACCCTGCCTCTCTGGGTCTTCGGGATCGTCCTGGCGGGTTTGCTCTTCTGGCTGAACGCGCACTTTGTGCCGTGGTCGAAAGAGGCGTCGCGCGAACTGTGGAACCAGTATCGTTTTCAAGGTGAACTGGCTTCAGCGGAATCGAGTCAGGAGGTAGGGGTCGTCCACAACCTTACGTTCAACAATCCGGAGGACGGGCGCCGGTGGTTCATCAACCAGTTCAGCGAATACGACTACAACGCCTACGGTATCACGATTTCGATTCTGAACGCGGAAGGTGGCATGGTCAGCCAGTTGGTGGCGAACCGCGGATATTTCAACGATATCGCGCGTCATTGGGTGCTTCTGGAAGGGCGCGAGCTGACTTTTGACCCCGTCCGGGGAGACATCATTCGCAATATTGGATTTGATCGACGCGAGGAACGCGCGCTGACGGAGGATCCGGTCCTGATGCAGTTTCTGAAAAAGCGCCCCCAGGACTTGTCGTTCTGGCAGTTGCGACGGGTCATGGATGCTCTCTATGAAACCGGGGATCCGCTCGCTTCGCGTTACGCCATGCGGCACTACCGCATTCTCGTGAACCCGCTGGATGTGCTCATTGCGCTCGCCCTCGCGATCAGGTTCGCGGTCGGCGCGGTGCGTGCGAACCCGCTCGTGGGCGTCGCCAAAGGGATCTCGATCTACATCCTCTACTTTCTCTTGTCGCAGTCGGTCGGGCTGATCGGGGCGAACTACCTGTCGCCGTTCGTTGCCGCCCTGTTGCCATCGATTCTCATGCTGGCGCTCGCTTTTTTTCTGGTTTCCCGCACGGGACGACCGGTCTGAGTGGCGGGTCCGTGCGGTGTTGGCGCACCGGCGGGGCGCTCGGCCGATGGGGAGGGGCACCCCCTTGGTGGTGGGCCCGATCCCGTCAGGGCGGAAGTGAAAGAAATAGTTTGTTCGGCCCTAGGGCAACAGGTCCTTCGGTTTCAGCGGTAGCATACCCCGCCAGTAAGCGAGGAGCAGAACGCCGCTCGCGAGGCCCCCGAGGTGCGCGAAGTGGGCGATTCCGGTATTCAGCCGGCTGACGCCCAAGGCGAGCTCCAGCCCCCCGAAGACCATCACCGCGGTGCGCGCCTTCATGGGGATCGGAGGGAAGATCAGCATGATCTGATGGTGCGGATTGCGCCAACCGAAGGCCAGCAGGAGACCGAACGTTCCACCCGAGGCACCGACAACAAGAGTCTCCCGAAATCCGAAAAGGTGGGGCATCAGAAGATGTGTAAGAGCGGCGCCGACAACGCAGAAAAGATAGTAGGTGAAGAAGCGGCGACCCCCGAAGTCTCTTTCGACTGCAGATCCAAACATCCACAACACCAACATGTTAAAGAAGATGTGCGCGAATCCCTGAGTCGAGTGGAGGAACCCGTAGGTCACCAGCTGCCATGGCTTGAACGATGGATGATAGTGCTGAAAGGCCTCCGAGGCCCCGATCGGCCAGAGGCCCAGCCACGACTCGAGAAGACCGTAACCGCGCGTCGGATCATCCTGATCGATCCATTGCAGGACGAAGACGAGAAGATTGGCGATTACAAGATTCAGGACGACGGGGGGTGTGCCCGGTTGCTGAAACCGCAGTTGATGTGCCTGGTTTGGCATGCTCACAAAGAGGCAGGCTTGGGCCCGCCAGTGCAAACTTTTGTCGCAACGAGGCAGCGCGCTGAACGAGGAGCGCGCGGTGAAGAGGAAACGGTGCTTGCAGGCAGGCGCCTCGACGCCTCGGGATGGGGTCGAGAATAGCGGATGGATTTGCCATCGCGGTGCCCATTGGCTATCTGCGCGTTTCCCCTCATGATTATTTCCAAAGCACCCAGCCTCAGTCCCGAGCAGTTGACGGAAGTGAAACGGATTGTCGGCGAGTTTCACTGTTCCATCCAGGTGATCCATGGCGCTCACCGTGACATCTATGCGATCATCGGCGATGAGCGGAGTGAGACGATGGTCAATCGACTTCTCGGGCTCGAATTCATCGATCGCGTGGACCGGGTCGAATCCGTCTATAAACTGATGGATCGGCGGAGCGACCTCTCTCATCATCGCGTGGTCGTGTCCGGGATCAGGATGGGGAGCGACCCCTTTATCATCGCGGGTCAATGCACGATTAATCCGGCGGAGCCCCAGCGTTTTCTCGAGACGGCAGCGGGTGTGAAGGAGGCGGGGGCGCACATGATCCGGGGTGGGGTCTGGAAGCCCCGGACATCTCCACACTCTTTTCAGGGCTCGGAAAAGTCGCTCGAAATATTGCTCGAGGCTCGTCGACAGACGGGCTTGCCGGTGATCGCGGAGGTGATGGATGTCCAGAACCTTGGGCTCGCGATGCAGGCCGGGGTGGATGCGCTGCAGATCGGCGCCCGCAATTCTCTCAATTATCCGCTCCTCGCGGCGATCGGCCAGGCGACGGCGGAAAAGAACATCCTCGTTCTGCTGAAGCGGGGCCGCGCGATGGCGCCGGTGGATGAGTTCATTTCGGCGGCCGAATATCTTGTGGCGAACGGAAACCCGAACATCGCATTGTGCCCCCGAGGCACGTTACCCGCGCTCGACGGGTATCGGAATCACCCCGACGAATCGATCACGCCGCTGTTGAAGGAGAGCAGCTGGGCACCCGTCATTGTCGATCCTTCGCATTCCGTCGGGCGAGCAAAATACGTGCCCGCGGCCGCTCTTGCCGCCATCGCCTATGGCGCCGATGGCCTCATCGTGGAAACCCATGTGGATCCCCGCGAGGGCATTGGCGACGATCCGAAGCAAAGCATCACGCCGGAGGTACTCGCGACGCTGATCCGGGACGTGCGTTCACTTTGGACGCTCTCTTCCCGTTGGTCCCCGTGAGCAGCGCACAGGGCGCGATCTGATCGGCATTGCAGAATAGCCTGGAATGGGTCACGTTGCAGCGTGGTTTTCGAGATTCCGCTTAACCGCAAGACGCTTATAGCGGCGCTCATCCTGCTGGTGGGGTGCGTCCTCGTTTTATATTTTGGCCAGCGCACCCCCCATCCGATTGATTCCGCTGCAGTCTGGGAGGTCGTGCAGAAAGAAGCGCAGGCGCATGATCTTGATCCCGCCTTTGTATATGCCATTGCGAGGGCCGAAAGTTCGCTCGACGCCCATGCCGATTCGGGTGTCGCCCGCGGCATGATGCAGATCACGAAGGGGACATGGGGCGAGACAACGGACATCCCCTACCGGAAGGCCTATCACTGGCCAACGTCGATCAGGGTGGGCACGCGGCACCTGGCCGAGTTGCGCGATCGCCTGGAAAGCGAAAATGCCTTTTCCTATGCCCGCCTCGCGGCAGCCTACCGGTACGGCTATTATGGGCTGAAGCGGGTCGGCTTTGCGGTGGAAAAGCTGGATACACCGAGAAACCACATATACCGCCAGCTGTTCCTTGAGGAGATTCCGGAACCCAGCAAAGCCTTGTCAAGGGGACCGTAGAGTGGCTAAGAGAGAGGCTGCTGTTTTTCTGCTGTCTCATTTCTCATGTCTGCAAGCAATCAGGCGGAAGGCCGCCTCCCCGTTCTGGTCCTCGTGGCGGCCGCATTTGTCATCATCTCGGCAAGTGTCCTCTACGCGTCACTTCGCCCAAGCCGGGCGGAACGGGTGCACGCCCTCATTGAGGAAGCGGAATTTCTCCGGGATCGGGAGCAACTCGAAGCAGCTCTCGGGAAACTTGAGGACGCGTCCGCGATCGGCCGTGCCAATGTGGAGGTGGCGCTTCGGCGGGCCGAATGGATGGCCTCCACCGATCCCGCGCAAGCAAGGGCGCTGGTCGACGAGATCCCGCTCGAAGGGCTCTCCGAGCCGGCCCGACTGCGTGCGGTGCGGATACTCCTGATCCTCGATGAGCCGCAACGTGCCCGCGAGATGCTCGGCGAGAGCCCGCGAGAAGTCCCTCTCGACGCCTCTCGCGCCTTTGCACAGGCGCAGGTCCAGTTGTTGGCGGACCGGGACGCCTTTGCGGCAAGGCAATCGCTCGAGGCTGCCCTGCGGGTAGATCCCGATCACGTGCAGGCAAAACAGCTCCTCGCACGACTCCTTTTTCAGTTTGGAGACGTCGTTGAACAATCGCGGGCAAAGAGCCTCGCCCGGGAACTGGATGCGGCCAATGAACTTCCCCTCGAACTTCTCGGGCGCATGCTCTTCGCCGAGGATTCGCCACTCTTCCGGGAAGAGATCATCCGATTCGGAGAGCGACTGCTGGAACACCCTGATTTTGAACACTCCCCGTTTTTCGGTAACCTTGAGTTTGCGCGGGTGATGTCGCGACGGTTCAAGCTGGCAGGACGTCTCGACCTTGCCCTTGAGATGGAGGATGCGCGCCGAAGGCATCCGGATGCAGAGGAGAACGATCTTTTCTCCTATTTCGATGTGGCCCTGCGGGCAGCGCGGTTCGATCTCGTGGAGGCGGGCTTGCCGACACTCACCGCAAGTGCTCCCGATGACATTCGCCCGCACTTGCTCCGCGCGGGGCTTTCGCATCTCCAGGGCGACCTGAGCGCCGTCACGGAGTCGCTTGATGCTGCCTTGGCATCGGCTCCCCCCAGTCGAGTCTATGCCGATGCGGTGCACTATCTGAGCGCACTGGCACCGCTCGGGGAAGCTCTGGAGAGAGAACTTGCGCGGCGAATCCTCGAGGCCCCTGAGATGCCGGTCAGAGATACTCTCGCTGCCGCCACAACGCTGATTCATGCAGGTGGAGAGGCCGAAAAGAAGAGTGTGATCGTTTCCGCGATGATCGCTCGCTTTGGTGATTATTATCCGGAGGAACTGGCTGACTGGTTGCGCAGGCAGGGCGAAGTGGAAATGGCCTACGCTCACGCACGGGCGGGATATGAAGACGGGCACGACCGCGAGCTCCTTCCATTGCTCGTTGATCTTGCAACAACGTCAGGCGACTTCGAGGCCGCCGAGTCGTATCTCGCCGCGTATGAAACTGCCGACCGTCCCCTGCACCGGGACCTTCTTGACATCCGGATCGAGCTGGCGCGTGGCGACCGCGAGTCGGCTGGGCGCGTATGGGATCGGGCATGGGAACGAGCGACGGGGGAGCAGCGGGTCCCCGCGATGTCTCTTCTCTGTCAGCTGGCTGTCGGGATGCGGGATTTCGAGCGCGCCCATGCGAGTTATGAGCCGTTGGTTACGAATGGGATCCGGGTGGGCAAGGAAACCTTCTATTTCATCGCCCACAGCGAGTTGCAACAGGCACGACTCGAGGCGGCCCGTGCGGTGTTTGATCAGGCATCCGTCTTTTATCCGGACGCTCCCGAATTCGTGAATGACCGGACGTATCTGTCGCTGCTTCTGAGGGATTCGGATCGGCGCATGCTTGAGGCGATGGAAAAACTGGTCGAGGCGCATCCCGGAAACACGTACTTCCAATTCACTCTCGCGCTCAGCTACCTCGTTCATGACTTCCGGCAGGAAGCGCTCGAAACCATTCGGCGGATCGACTTTCAACCAGACTCGCTCCCGGAGAGCAGTCGCGCGATCTACGCCGCCGTGCTCTCCGCGAATGATCTTCGCGGTCCGGCACGGCAGATCCTCGCACACGTGAACAGAGATGCCCTTCTTGCGGATGAACGGACGCTTCTGGAGCCGTTCATTGGGAATCTCTGAAAAAGTTTGTCCGGAATCTTGAACGCCCTCATGCGATCGCAGCAGAGCCCGTTTCCTCGCCTTGGGGCGATTTTGTCCGAATGAAACCCTCATTGGTTCCATCCGCTCACGGTCGTTTCGTGCTGCAGGGGTACCTCATTGCGCTGGCCGCGCTCTGGGGTGGTTTCATCCTGGAACAACGCTATCATTGGGGTTGGGATTCCTATTACAATTTTGGATGGGCAGTCCCGGTTGTGGCGATCGTGCTGCTCTACTTGCGTTGGAAGGACAGCCCGCCGCCCGCGCCGGTCACGCCACGGCTGCGGAGGCTTCTTGTCGGGGGGATTTCTCTCGGCCTCCTGCTTTTGCTGCCACTGCGGCTGCTCAACGACGTCAACGTATTCTGGCGGGTGCCGTTTCTCCTGCAAAGCTGGCTCCTTGTCGCGATTTCGTGGGCGAGCATCGCTTTGCTCGGCGGCCGGTCATGGCTGCGTCACTACTGGTTTCCAATTATTTTTCTGCTCACGATGGTGCCCTGGCCGTACCGGATCGAGGTTCAGGTAATTCAGGGATTGACGCACTTTGTGACGGAGGCCGCAGTCGGCTTGCTGAACGTGCTCGGCTACCCGGCGGAGGTTCGGGGAAACACCATCGTCGTCGGGGAACATTGGTTGGGGGTTGATCAGGCGTGCAGCGGCATTCGCTCCCTACAGGCGTTGTCGATGGTCGCTCTCTGGCTGGGCGAATATTTTCGTCTCTACCCCGTTGGCCGCGTGGTCGTGGTTCTGGGGGCGGTCGGCCTGACCGCCGTATTCAATCTCATACGTGCGAGTGGCCTGACCATTGCGACTGTCCATGGCGGGCAAGAGGCTTACGAAAAATGGCATGACCCGCTGGGGATTGTCACCTTCATCACCAGTGTCGTCCTGCTCTATTTTCTCTGCGAATGGTTCGGAGGGCACGAAAAACCAAGGGTGGCCCGCCAGGATGCGTTCCCGGCGATGGCCCGATGGCAGGCACCCCGGCGGCTCGCTGCGGTCATGACCGCATTCGCGATCCTCACGCCGCTCGGCGCGGAGTCGTGGTTCCGGTGGCGTGAAAGCCTCACATCGCCCAGCGCGGAGTGGACCCTGAAACTGGATCATCAGGACGACAGGTTGGACGAGTTGGAAATGCCCGAACAAGTGCGTTCTGTTCTGAACTTCAACTACGGAGTTCGTGCCGGTTACGAAATCGGGATGTCTGAAAGCATGGAGCTATATTTTTATGGATACACCGGGGAAGACAAGATGCAGAGCGTCTCCTCCTATGGCCATCGCCCGGATATCTGTATGACCGCATCAGGTGCACGCGAGATCGGAGAAGAGCGCCCACTCCGGGTGGAGATCGGAGCCGACCTTGTTCTCGACTTTCGGCACTTCCGCTTCGAGAACAATCGCCGGAGCGAGGATTCGCCGATCCCGATTCAGGTTTTCTGGCTGGTTTGGGAAAAGCGGAACATGGGGATTCCGCCGGAACAGCTCGATTCTCTTCATTACGCCACTCAGATGCGCATGCTCTGGGCAGGCCGGCGGGACTATGAACGCCAGGTGCTTCTGCTGGCGGTGAATAACACGTCGTCTGTTACGCGTGCCCGACGCATCGCCCGCCAGTTTCTCCAGGAGCACATCGAGGTGTCAGGAGTGCCATTGGATTCCGCCGTGGCGGTTGTCGAGCGCTAGTGCAGACTGCCGTCGGGCGACGCACATTGGAACGGGAAGTGATAGCAGTGAAGGGGTATCGCTCCGATGGAGCTCATTGCTCACCCACACACACCCGATCGACATGGCACGCACACCACAGGAAGAAATTGTCCACTTTATCAGTGATCTCTATTCGATGGAGCTGCAGGCTGCAGTCCAGATGGCGAAGGCTCCTGATCTGGCCCGGGATCCGACCCTTGCCGAGTTTTTCCGCAGTCACTGTGCGGAAACAGAAGACCATGCTGAACGCGTCCGGGCGCGTCTGGAGAGCCTCGGTGGCTCCTCCTCCGCGATCAAGGACATGATTATGAAACTCGGAGGGAAGGCGTTTCTTCTCTTCGCGAAAGTGCTGCCGGAGACCCCCGGTCGTCTTGTGGCACACGCCTACTCATACGAAGCGATGGAATGGGCCGGGTATGAGGTTCTCATTCGCATGGCTGAGCTGGCCGGAGACGAGGAATCGGCCCGATTGGGGCGTGCCATTCAGGCGCAGGAACACGCGATGATGCGCCGGCTCGAAAGTGGTTTTGACGCCGCGGAGGAAGCTTCGCACCGGAACACGCCGGTGGACGAACTCGCGACGCATGTGTGCAAGCATCTGGCGGAAGCGCACGCCCTGGAGTCGCAGAGCGTGCAGCAGATGAAGAAGAGTGCAGATATCGCAGGATCGCCAGAACTCGCGCGCATTTACAAGCAACACGAGGATGAATCGCATGCGCAGATGGAGCGGATCGAACGTCGGCTGGAGGCGTTGGGTGGGGATACCTCCCTCCTGGAAGATGCCGCGTTGAAACTGGGCGCGATCGAGTGGGGAATGTTCTTCCAGTCGCAGTCGGATACACCCGCCAAGCTGGCGGCGTTCGGTTATGCCGTTGAACACCTTGAAATCGCGGGGTACGAGTTGCTCAAGAGAAGCGCGCGCCGCGCCGGTGATGCGGAGACAGAGAGGCTTGCGGACGCGCTTTGCGCCGAGGAAAAGGCGATGGCGGAGCGCCTTGAGAACAGCCTCGACCTCTCCGTCCGGGCAACGCTCGAGGCTGTCCGCCGGTAGCGTCCTACGCCGGTTTGGCCTCACCAGGCCCCCGCCCGCGTTTCAGAACCGCCCTGAACAAGCGGACGAGGTCTTTCTCGGCGGCGCGAGCGGTGGCAATGATATCCTCAATGCTGACGACCTGAAGGTTGTCGGGGTCACAGTCGTCTGTCAGGACGGAGACGGCGCTGACCGGGAGGGACATCTGGTTGGCGGCGATGATCTCTGGCACGGTGGACATGCCGACGGCGTCCGCTCCGGCGTTCCGAAGAAGCCGGTATTCGGCGCGCGTCTCAAGATTGGGCCCCGGGACGGCGGCATAGACGCCCTCGTGCAGAGGAATGCGTTCTTCGACCGCGATCGCTTTGAGGAGACTGTTCATCTCCGGGTCATAGGGGCGGCTGAGATCAGTGAAGACCGGTCCGAAGTCGGCCGCGCCTTTCCCGCGCAAGGGGCTGCCGGGCAGCAGGTTGATGTGATCGTCGAGCAGCATGAGCTCTCCTTTTCTCCAGTCCGGATTGAGATTCCCGGCAGCGTTGGATACAAGAAGCCGTTGGATTCCGAGGAACTTCAGTACCCGGATCGGGAAGACGACTTCCGCGAGTGAGTATCCCTCGTAGTAGTGGAAACGCCCCGACATCGCGACGACTGAAGTCCCTTCGAGAGTCCCGTAAATCAGTTTGCCGCGGTGGGATTCCACGGTGGAGACGGGGAAGTGCGGGATCGTTTCGTACTCAACTTCGTGGGCCCGCTCTATCTGCTCCGCCAGCGCGCCCAGGCCGGTGCCGAGAACGATGCCCACCTCGGGAGCTTCGATTGCTGCCTGTTTCAGGAAATCCACCGCTTCGGTGACCATCTTTCGCATGATCCATACGGTCTTCGAACGTGTCCCGATCGTCGATCGAGAAAACCGGGGAGTCTCAAGAACCCGTCAAGGCGCGCACTCCGAAACTACCGGTCAGACGTTTTCACGCGCTGTTCCCGGAGCCGTCGCATGTCGATGACAATGGCATCCTCGGTTCGTCCGGAGGGCGGGTCTCCTTCGATCAGTTCAGTGACCGGCGGGCTTTCGGGATAGAGGTCGTGCACGGCCCGAAGGAGCATTTCACGAACAATCCAGCCGCCATCGGCTGAAAGGCTTCCGAATTCATCCGCATGGCGTCTCGGGTAAGCGTCGTGAGCGCGTTCAGCAGGGTGGGCGTAGACCTGCCAGGGCGACTCTTCCGGCAAGAGCTTCCGTGCGGCATCCTCAATGATAGCGAGTTCCTCTTGTTGTGCCTGTGCAAAGAGTTCGAGAGGCTGGCGCCGTGCGAGGGGAATGGCCGTCAGAAAGAGGACGATGAGGATCCCGGTGGTGGGACGGCGCCCGACAAGCTCTCGAAGGGAGGCAGCCAGGAAGATGAGCAGAATTCCCGTCATCGGAAGGGCCGTCCGATAGGCGTTGAGACGCTCATCTGCGATCAGGCTGCCGATATAGGCGGCGGGCGGAAGCGTCATCAGGGCGAGCAACCACAGCATTCCGCGGGCGACCCCTTGCCGGAGGAACCTTTTGACGGCGCCAGCGGCGAGGGCGGTGGCGATGATCAGGGCCGTCAGTGTTACCAGTTTCGGAGCCCCTTCGGGCCGATCGTTGAGAATGATGAGGGCAAGAGCGTCGCGGAGGGGCTCGCTCACAAACCAGGCAAATTTTGCGCCGAGATCGTCTTCCGGAGAAGCGCGTCCGGTGACCGTCAGATCATGATAGGTCATCCATGCCATGGCCAACCCTCCGGCAATGACCGCGCCAGCTATCATGAGGAGCGCGTGCCGGCCGCCCCACGTCGCCGTTCGTCCCGGTGTCCCGTCGCGGCGGTCGATGAAGGCGCCGGCGAAAAGGACGAGATAGAAGAGCGCGCTCACCGGGTAGATGAGGAGACTGGTGGCCATGAGGGCGATAGCCGCGGCGAGCCAGGCGATTCGAGGGTAGACCCTGCGTTCTGGTTCCGCGCACTCTGCCGCGACGAAAGCCGCGGTTGCGAGCAGCATGGTAAAGGCATGAGGCCATGCGACCGCCCAGGCGACGATCACCTGTGAGCCCGGAAGGAGGACCAGAATGCCCGCGGTGAGCGCAGCGGTGGGCCAATCCCATCGATGACGCACCAAGGAGTGGAAAAAGGCGGCGCCGAGCGCTCCGAGCAGGCCCGCTGAGAGCAGGCGAAGGAAAGAAAGTTCTGCCACCGTCTCGATAGGGCGGAAGGAATGAATGATCAGGGACGCATAGAAGGGACGGCCCTGACTGCCAATGAAGCGCAGGATATTCGCAGGATCCTCCTCCGCCTCGCGCCAGATCCACTCCGCGGTGCCGTCGGACAGCCAGGCGCGGGTCTCGCCCAACGAGAAGGTCAGGCGGGCGCCCAGCATGCCGGGTTGTGACCGCAGCGATCGCACCGAGCCGCCCGC
>CAZVQJ010000058.1:0-13837 GCA_964629165.1 uncultured Puniceicoccaceae bacterium | reverse complement strand
AGGCCCTCAATCACAGCTACGTCGGCACGGAGCATATCCTCCTCGGCCTCCTGCGCGAAGGCGAAGGCGTCGCCGCGCGTGTCCTGAAAAGCCTCGACGTCGATATCGAACGCTGCCGCGACGAGATCCTCAGCGAGCTGGATCCGAATTTTGCGGGGGAAACAAGCGATGCCGGTGGAGCGGCGGCGGGGAGCCCCGTCGGCGGACCATCGCCGGACGAGAAGAAGGAGATGAAAACGCCCGCCCTGAAGGCGTTTGGCCGGGACCTGACGGAGTTGGCACGCAATGGCGAACTCGATCCGGTTATCGGCCGCAAGAAGGAGATCCGGCGGGTGGTCCAGATCCTCTGTCGGCGCACAAAGAACAATCCCGTCCTTATCGGTGAAGCGGGCGTCGGGAAAACCGCCATCGTGGAGGGCCTCGCCCTCGAAATCGCGAACGGTCTTGTTCCCGAAATCCTCGCCGACAAACGGCTCATCACGCTCGACCTTGCCCTCATGGTCGCGGGCACAAAGTACCGCGGTCAGTTCGAAGAACGCATCAAGGCAGTGATGGATGAAATTCGCCGGGCCAAGAACATCATCATCTTTATCGACGAGTTGCACACGATCGTCGGGGCCGGCGCGGCGGAAGGCGCGATGGATGCCTCCAACATCTTCAAGCCCGCGTTGAGCCGCGGCGAACTCCAGTGCATCGGGGCAACGACGCTCGCCGAGTATCGAAAATATATCGAAAAGGACAGCGCCCTCGATCGCCGATTCCAAAGCGTCATGGTCGAAGCCCCGTCCGTCGAGGACTCGATCGAGATTCTCAAAGGCATCGCTCCGAAGTACGAAGAGCACCACAAGGTGACCTTCACGCCGGACTCGCTGGTTTCCGCCGTACGGCTTTCCGAACGGTATATCACCGCTCGCTTCCTTCCCGACAAGGCGATCGATGTCCTCGATGAATCCGGCGCCCGCGCCCGCATCAATTCACTCAATCGCCCTCCCGAAATCGAAAATATCGGCAAGGAAATCGAGGAGATCTGCGGGAAGAAGGAAGAAGCGATCGCCCGTCAACAATTCGAGGACGCCGCCAGTTTCCGAGACCGGGAGAAGCAGTTGCGCCAGAAGCGCGAGGAGATGATCGAGGAATGGCAGACGCGCGCCGAACAGCACATCGTCGTCGATGAAGACGATATGCTGCAAGTCGTCAGCGACTGGACAGGCATTCCCCTGCGGCGGATGGAACAGAAGGAATCCGAAAAGCTCCTGCGCCTGGAAGAAGAGCTGCAGGTGGAAGTGATCGGGCAGGATGAAGCGACCATTGCGATTGCAAAGGCGCTGCGGCGGTCGCGGGCAGACCTCAAGGATCCGCGTCGTCCAATCGGCTCTTTTCTTTTCATGGGTCCGACCGGCGTGGGCAAGACGCACCTCGCGAAGACGCTCGCCGAGAGTATTTTCGGAGACCGGGAATCGATCGTTCAGATCGATATGTCCGAATACATGGAGAAGTTTTCGGTCAGTCGCCTGATCGGCTCTCCTCCGGGGTATGTCGGGTATGAAGAAGGTGGACAGTTGACCGAAACGGTTCGGCGCAAGCCCTACTGTGTCGTCCTCTTCGATGAAATCGAAAAGGCTCACCCGGACGTGGTGCAACTCCTTCTCCAGGTCCTGGAGGAGGGCCGGCTCACGGACAGCCTTGGACGCACCGTCGATTTCCGGAACACGATCATCATCATGACCTCCAACGTCGGAGCCCACATCCTCCAGCGGGGCCAGGGCCTTGGATTTGGAACGAGTGACCTCGACGACACCTTCGACACCACGAAGAACCGGATCATCGACGAGGCCAAGAGAGCGTTCAAACCGGAGTTCCTGAACCGGGTGAACAATCTGATCGTCTTCCGCCAGCTCACGCGCGAGCACCTCCGGCAGATCATCGATCTTGAGCTCTCCAACGTGACGAAGCGCCTGGCCGACAAGAACCTGCCTCTCGATGTGACCGATGCGGCGAAGGATTTCCTGATCGAGCACGGCTACGACGAAAAGTACGGGGCTCGTCCGTTGCGACGCTCCGTCGAGCAGAACCTCGAAGACCCGCTCGCCGAAGAACTCCTGCGCGGCGCGATCAAGGAAGGGGAAACCATTTTCGTCGATATCGACGAGGAAGGAAACCGCCTCGCGTTCTCCCAGGAGACCCGAACCGCCGGCGGCGTTCCCTGAGGTCTTTGTCTTCCGTTTTACAAAAGCGAAGCTTCCTCCCGGAGCTTCGCTTTTTTGTCGAGAGGGCTGCCTGCTTTTGCGGCATCGACACAGCCGCCTCCCCATCCAACATGAACCGGATGCCCAAGCCTCTCGCCCTCGTCACGAACGATGACGGAATCGATTCTCCCTTCCTTCGGCTACTGGTTCTCGCCCTCGCGGGTCCATTCAAAGTGGTTGTGGCAGCACCGATCGCGGAACAGAGCTGGGTCGGCAGAGGCATGTCCCGACGCCAAGAGATCTCCGCCAAGTCGAGAACGATCGAAGGACACGCCGCATGGGCCATCAATGGCACCCCCACAGATTGTGTAAATCTCGCCCTCGGTCACCTCTTGGCAGAGCGGCCGGCGGTCGTCATTTCAGGCCTCAATATCGGTTACAACACCGCGGTCCCCACCCTCTTCAGCTCGGGAACGGTCGCTGGCGCTCTCGAAGGCGCACACTGGGGACTCCCCGCGCTCGCCGTCTCTCAGGCCTTGCCGGAGGTCGCCTTCACCGCTCTCGCATCGGGCGATCCCACTCTCCCGGAAGCATTACGGAAGATCGTCGCGGCTTCGGCAAACCACGCCACGGAAGTCGCTGTCTCCATCGCGGGAGAACCCAACCGGTCGCTCCTCGTTCACAACCTGAACTATCCGGAGAACATGGTCAAAGGGGCTCCCGTCACCGAAACGGCGCCATCGCACGTCACCCACGGTCCACTCTTTACACGCGAAGGTGATCGCACCTATCGTTTTCGTTATCGTCGCGGGCAAGAACATCCCGCACCCTATCTTACCGATCGCGAAGCCCTCAGGAGCGGCGCGGTCAGCTGGTCCCGATTGAACTTTTCAGCCCTGGCTTCGTCTATTCAACTGAAGGTTTCGACCTCCGATCCCTCCCATTCCTAGCATGCAGATTCGCTCCCCTCAAATTTTCCGTTCCCGATGGGCACTTCCCTTCTGCCTCGCCTTTTTTTCCGTCTTCTGGGTGGCCAAGGCAGGCGCTGAAACCAAGGATCCGGGTCCCTTCTACGGTTTCTGGGAGATGCCCGAACCGGCGGGCGACCACTGCGTCGTGAACGTCAAGCGGGGCGGCCGGGTTTCCTGTTTCTGGATCGGCAGCGCCGTCAGCAGAGTGATGAAGGGCGAATGGCGTCGGACCGGGGATGAACTTACGGTCACTTGGGAGACCGGTCATCAGGACGTCTTTACCCGGATCGGAGACAATGCGTTGAACCGGGACTCCTATTTGCCAGGACAGGCTCCCAAGGTAGACAATCCGGCTTTCCAAGCCCGCGCCGTCAAGGTGGACCCTAGATTGCCGGGCAGCCTCACCGTGGCAGGGACGACCCCGCCGGCTTCCAGCGCCGATACCGCCGCGGAATCACCTCTCGAATCACCGCCACCTGCCGCCACTCCCACCATTCCTCTGCGAAACCCATACGTCGGTTACTGGGAAGTGGAGCAGAATCCGGGCGGCTTTTTCGGAATCGGAGGCAGCGGGATGGACCGCTTCTACCTGCAACTGGGGCGCAACGGCAGAGCGTCTGTCGCCCTGCGGCGCTGGTCGGGAAGCAATACCGCCCATGGAGACTGGGAAATCGTCAATGGCGAAGCACGGATCACCTGGCCAAGCGGGCTCAAAGACGCGCTCGTCGAAGAGGATGACGGCAGCTTTCGGCTCCTGAGTTACAGCATCAAGAGGGATTTTGGCGATCGCCCCGACAACCGCCGACAGGCCCGCTCAGCACCTCCGAACACGGCGGCCCAATATTTCAATGCCGGCGATGTCCGCCTGCTGACAATGACCGATATCCGCGGGACATGGGCCCCCGTCGATCCACAGTTGATAACGGCCGAACCGTGGATCGTCGTCGAAGGCTGGGGAAATGCCGCCCTGCGTTCTCCGGCCGGCAATGTGCTCAAACGCGGAAACTGGAAGCTGTTCAACGATCGATTTGTCGTGACCTGGGAAGATGGTTCGAAAGATCTCCTGCGAAATGACCTCCAACGATGGACTCGGGATCAGTTTCCCCCCGGAGAACCGGTCACAGGCACGCCCAGCTCCAGCTATACCGTGAACAAGATGCGGGAAGACCGCTCCATGAGCACCACCGCCAACGAATACCAGTTCGCGAATCCATAACTGAATTCGCCTGCGTTTCCTCGCGTTCGCCCGTTAGCCCGCTCGATACCAAGAGCGACTTTTTGAGCCCACCCTCCATGCGGACCGAGGCCTTCACCTCCTTCCCCGGGCGAACTCTCGTCGCGCTTTGCGATCTCGTGCAAGGGTTCTGCTCCCGCAGCGCCTCCAGCGCTACCTTCGCCTTGAACTCCGCCGTAAACGTCCGTCTCTTTCTCATGGTTGCCTCTCACTTTATTTTTGTTGAGCAACCTGTCCTCGACGATCCGATCGCATCGACGAGAGCGAATGGCTCTGCCCATCAATGATTCGAGCCGTCTTTCACAAATTGTGGTTCTCGGATCCGATCCAATCCGCCCCAGTCGAAGTCACAACTGCGTGGGACGCTCGATCTGAGGACCGCCTTGGCGCAAGGCCCGGTTGCGCAGGCGCAGGCCCTGCAGGCGGATGAAGCCGCTTGCATCGTCCGGGTTGTAGTCACTCTTGACGCCTTCCATGGACGCGACATCGGCGTCGTAAAGTGACAGCTTCGAGCGGCGCCCGACGGTGATGATGTTCCCTTTGTACAGTTTCAGGCGGACGTCCCCCGTCACGTTTTGTGCGGCCTTGTCGAAAAATGCCTGCAGGGCTTCACGTTCCGGTGCGTACCAAAACCCGTTGTAAACCAGTTCGGCGTATTTTGGAATCAGGCTGTCCCGGAGGTGTTCGAGATCCCGGTCGAGCGTCATCGATTCCACTTGTTTCCGGGCGTGCAGAAGGAGGGTTCCAGCGGGCGTTTCATAGACCCCGCGGCTTTTCATCCCGACGAATCGGTTTTCCACGAGATCGACTCTTCCGATGCCATGTTTCCCTGCCAGCTTGTTGAGCGTGCGCATGATCTCGGCCGGTTTCTTCCGCTCCCCGTTCACCGCCACGCAGTCGCCCCGTTCGAAGCTGAGTTCGAGATATTCGGGCGTATCGGGAGCCTCTTCGGGGTCCGCCGTCAGCTTGTACATCGCCTTGTTTTCGGGCACCGTCGGGTCGAACCACGGATCCTCCAGAATGCCGGCTTCATAACTGATGTGGAGGAGATTGCGATCCATCGAATACGGCTTCTTGGCCGAGGCTTCGACCGGCACATTCTCCGCTTCGCAGTATGCGATCATCTCTGCCCGGCCGGGGAATTTTTCGCGAAAGACCGGCATCCGCCACGGTGAGATGATCTTGAGATGCGGAGCAAGCGCCGCATAGGTCAGTTCAAAACGGACTTGGTCATTTCCCTTTCCGGTCGCTCCATGGGCGAGAGCATCGGCACCCTCTTTCTCTGCGATTGCAATTTGCGCCTTCGCGATCAATGGCCGGGCAATCGAAGTCCCGAGCAAATACTGCCCCTCGTAAATCGCATTAGCCCGCAGCATCGGATAAATGAAATCCTCCGCAAACTCATCAACGAGATCGAGGGTGTGGTGTCGGGAAGCTCCCGTCGCCCGCGCCTTTTCGGGCAGACCGGAGAGTTCTTCTTCCTGACCCACGTCCGCCGCAAAGGTAATAATCTCCGCGTTGAAATGGTCTTTCAGCCAGTTGACGAGAACGGTGGTGTCGAGACCACCGGAATAAGCGAGGACGATTTTCATAGACGAAATAGAGGGATCCGATTCAACGCTGTTGAGCGAGTTTTACGAGAATTGCCTTCTGCACATGAAGACGATTTTCAGCCTGATCGAAGATGATTGATCGCGGGCTATCGAGAACTTCCTGGGCCACTTCCTGTCCGGCATGGGCCGGCAGGCAATGCATGAACCAAGCATCTTCCCGCGTACGCGCAAACAGTTCCGCCGTTACCTGGTAGGGCGCAAACGCGCGCATTCTCTGTTCCTGCTCGGCTTCGTCGCCCATGCTGACCCACACATCGGTATAGACGACATCGGCATGTTGCATCGCGGAGGACGGGTCCGTCGTAAAGGTGTATGTACGGGGAAGATTTGCCGCCTCGAGGAGCGGGTCGATGGCAGCAGATACCGGCGCAAAGGCTTCCGGTCCGCAGAGGACAATCTCCATCCCGAGGAGCGCGCCTCCCAGGATCCATGAATGAGCCATGTTGGACGCGCAGTCGCCGACGAACACGAGGCGGCGTCCACGGAGAGAATTCGCAAGAGACCCCTGCCCCGTCGACCAGCGTTCCGCGAGGGTAAAGCAGTCCGTGAGGATCTGACAGGGATGCAGAAGGTCGGTGAGCCCATTCACCACCGGGACCGAGCCGGCCGTGGCCAGTTCCTCCACGATTGCATGTTCGAACGTCCGAATGACAATGCCGTGGACGTAGCGGGAAAGGACGCGTGCGGTATCACTGACGGTTTCGCCACGCCCCATCTGGCTTCCCTGCTGGTCCAGGTAGATCGGGTTCGCTCCGAGCTCGCGCAAACCGACTTCGAAACTGACGCGCGTCCGCGTACTCGGCTTGTGAAAGATCATCGCCCACGATTGCCCCTCGAGGAGATCTCGACCGGCGATTCCCCGCGCAGCCTTGAGTTCTTGAGCGCGATCAAAGACCTCGCCAATTTCAGTGACGGTGAAATCCGTCGTTTTCAGAAAACTTCGTGCCATTATTCGGATACGGTGGGATCAGGGTTCATGCCGAGGACGAGGTCCATGATATCGACCGACGCCTCGAGTTCGGCGGGGGATACGGTGAGCGGAGGCATGAGTCGAATCGCATCGCTGCCTCCCCGCACGGAGAGCAAACCGTTCTCCCGGAACTCCGCGATCCACCGGAGAGGATTTCCCCGCACCACGAGGGCCGTGTGGTAGCCCCGGCCGCGAATGCCCAGGAGGTGCTGTGGATGACGCAGGACGAGACTCCCGAGTGCCTTGTGCCATGACGCCGAGTGTTCGCGCACCCTCGCGAGGACATCTTCGTCCTCAAGCACGTCGAGCACCGCGATGGCGGCGGCGCATGCGAGGGGGTTGCCTCCAAACGTGGTGCCGTGTGAGCCAGGGGTGAAGAGAGATGCGTAGCGCTCGGCAACCCAGCCCGCTCCCATCGGAAAACCGCCTGCGAGGCCCTTGGCCATACCGATAGCGTCCGGCTGAATCCCTGATTGCTGATACGCGAAGAAGGACCCAGTCCGGCCGATCCCGCACTGGACTTCGTCGATCATGAAGAGGACCTCGCGTTCGTCGCACAGATGGCGCAGGCCCTGCAAAAATCCGGTCGTTGCGGGATGAATCCCCCCTTCCCCCTGAATCGTTTCGATGAGGACCGCAGCAGTCGAATCGTCGATCGCTGCTGCAAAGGCATCGAGGTCATTGTAGGGAGCATGGACGAATCCCGGCACGAGGGGGCCAAAGCCGTCCTGGATCTTCGCCTGTGGAGTCGCACTCATGCCGCCGAAGGTCCGGCCGTGAAACGAATTCTCGGCTGTAACGATCTTGTGGATACGCCCGTCCGCTCCCCCGCCCTTCGCGCGGCCATAAAGCCGTGCGAGCTTGATCAGAAATTCGTTCGCCTCGGCTCCGCTGTTACAGAAGAAAACCCGTCCGGAGCCCGCTTCGGCGCAGAGACGCTTCGCCAGTTCCCCCTGTTGCGGGACATGGAACAGGTTGCTGACATGCGCCAACTGGCCCGCCTGCTGGCGCACTGCTTCCACCCAGCGCGGGTGGCTGTGTCCCAGCGTGAGGACAGCGATGCCCGCACAAAAATCGAGGTAACGCCGGCCTTCGGCATCCCAGACATAGGAACCCTCACCCCGAAGCAGGGCAAAGGGTGGTTCGCCGTAGTTGGAAAGCACATGTTCGTTGTAGAGAGCCGCTGTGCGTTTCGACGTGATTTTGGAGGCCGTGACGGATTTCATGGCAATTCGAAGGGCGACCGGATGATTTCGGTCCCGATCCCCCGATGGGTGAAAATTTCGAGCAAGAGGCTGTGAGGCAGGCGGCCGTCAATGAAGTGTACCCGATGGACGCCCGCGTTGATGGCCATGAGCGCGCTTTCCACCTTCGGGAGCATGCCAGTGCCGATTACACCTGCGTCCCGCAATCCCGGCACGGCGTCTGCCGCCAGCGTCGAGATGAGTGTGGCGGGATCCTTTGGATCTTCCATGAGGCCGGGTACATCACAGAGGTAAACCAACCTGCGGGCTTCCAGGGCAACCGCCAGATGGGAAGCTGCGACATCCGCGTTGACATTGTAGAACTGACCGTGCCGGTCGCTCGCAACGGGCGAGATGACCGGGATCTCTCGCGCCGCAAGGGCCTCTTCCACGCGAGAGACATCGATCTTTTTCACTTCACCGACAAAACCGAGATCGACCGGATTTCCGTCGCTGTCCGCTGCGAGGCGCTCGCAGTTGAAGACGGTTTGCCCGAAGACACCGCGGGCGGAGGCCCCCAGTCCTGCGAACTTGTCGACGATCTCCCGATTGATCACACCGTTGAGGGTCTGCTCGACAATTTCGACGGTGGCGCTGTCGGTGACGCGCATCCCGTTCCGGAAAACCGGCTCGATCCGTGCAGCCGACATGGCGCGGGAGATGGCCTTGCCACCGCCGTGAACCAGGACCACCCGGATCCCGACGGTCGCAAGGAACGCGACATCGGTCACGACCCGGTCCAGAGCCCCCGGTTCTTCAAGAAACGATCCGCCGATCTTCACGACAAAGATCGAGCCTTGAAACCGCTGGAAATAAGGAAGCGCCTCGAGAAGGACCTCGGCCTTGGCGTGAATATCAAGCGCTACAGTCATCGCGTGTACCCCTACTCAGACTTGTTGTAATGGACATAGCCATCGGTCAGATCGCTCGCGAGGAGCCGTGCGGTACCACTCCCAAGGCCAAGATCCAAACCGATCGTGAATTCCCGCCGGGCAACGATGCGCTTCCACTGGGCGGCGTTTTTTTCGACTCCCCGTCCCTCTTCGAAGACCGCGACAGCGGTGTCTTTCCCCGGAACGCCGTAGGTCATCCGGAGTTTGCCTTCGCTCATCCGGGCGCCGCTGTAACCGGCTGCATCGATTACCCGTCCCCAATTCGGATCGTTTCCGAACCAAGACGACTTCACGAGGAGCGAATTGCCGATCGACCGCGCGACCATGTCAGCCTCCGCGTGCGACCGCGCCCCCGTCACGAGCAGCTCCACAACCTTGGTGATCTTCTCGCCGTCGCCCACAATCATCCGCGCGAGTTCCGTGCAGACGTATTGGAATGCCAGCGCGAACGCACCCGTCGCTTCGCCGCTGATCCGAACTCCGGATGCCCCGTTGGCCAATGCGATGACGGTGTCGTTGGTACTCGTGTCGCCATCGACAGTGATCGCATTGAAGGACGGTCCAACGGACGCCTTCAGAAGCCTTTGCAAGATCGATGCGGAAACGGCGGCATCCGTCACGATGAATGCCAGCATCGTCGCCATGTTTGGCTGGATCATGCCCGCACCCTTGGCGATCCCACTCAGCGTAGAGATCCCCTCAGGCGTCTTCAGGCGCACCGTGACGGTTTTCCGGCGGGTGTCGGAGGTCAGGATCGAGTCAGCCGCATCCAGCCCTGACTGGCGGTTCTCAGCGAGGGAATTCCCTGCCGTTCGAATGCCCCCGAGGACCCGCTTCATTGGCAGGTCCCGCCCGATCCGCCCGGTCGAGCAGACGAGGAAGGAGCCGGAAGGCGCGCCCACCGCGCTCTCCGCCGCCCAGAGCATTGTCTCCGCATCCGATCTTCCCTGCGCTCCCGTGCAGGCGTTCGCATTCCCGCTGTTGAAAACGATGCCGTGGAAGGACCGACCTTCCGCGAGGCGCTCACGGGAGACCGTCACGGGCGCCGCAACAATTGCGTTTGTCGTGAAAACGGCCGCTGCCTTACAGGGCCTTTCGGAATAGACGAGGCCGAGGTCCAGTCGGTCGGACTGCGTTCCCCGGATTCCGCTGGCAACCGCGGCGCAGGCAAAACCCTTTGCGTCGGTCAGGCCGCCGGCGTTCCGAACCACCTGAAATGGGCGTGTGCGGGTCTCGCTCACAGCAGGCCCTCCGCTTCCGGCCAGCCCTGTAACCGATTGAATATCTGGATGGCCTGCCCGGAGGCTCCCCGGACCAGATTGTCAATCACACTGGTGATGACAAAATTGCCCGTCCGCTCATCGAAAACCGCACTGATCCGGCAGAAGTTCGTGCCGACTACATGTTTGGTTTCCGGAAACACGCCCGGTTCGAGGATCTCGATGAAAGTCGCGTTGCCGTAGGTCCCGTTCCAGGCCTCATAAAGGGCTTCAATCCCCCCGAGGGAGCGCGCCACAATGGTCGTTGCGATGCCCGCGTGCACCGGCACGAGGTGTGGCGTGAATTGGACGACCACGTCGGTGCCCGCGAAGGTTCCAAGACGTTCTTCGATCTCGGGGAGATGCCGGTGCTCCGGAGCCCCGTAGGCAAGCATGCTGCCCGCCCGTTCCGAAAAACTGTAGAACCCGGTGGACTTTCTTCCCGCACCGGAAATCCCGCTGAGGCTGCTGATGACGATCCGCGAGGGATCGATCAAGCCCCCCTGCAGGAGTGGAAAGAGGGGCAACTGCACGCTCGTCGGATAACAACCGGGACAGGCGATCAACCGGTGACTCCGCCACTCGGTCCCCCGCGCATCTTCGATTTCCGGCAGAACATAAGGCACCCGCGCGAGCCAGTCCGGAGCGGGATGCGGTCTTCCGTAATAACGTGCATAGCGCTCGGGCGAAGCGAGGCGAAAATCTGCGCTGAGATCGATCACGGTCTTACCCGCCTCAACCAGTGGCAGCGCAAAATCGGCCGCAACGCCGTGCGGCAGTGCGAGAAAATAAACGGACGGCGCCCCTTCCGCGAGGAGCACATCAATCTCGGAGGAGACGAAAGCGAGGCTTTGCCGCGAGCCTGCGACGCCCGGCATGACTTCGCGAAGCGTCTTTCCGGCCTGCGATCGTGAAGCGACCAGCGCCAGTTCCGCCCGCGGGTGACGCGCAAGCAACCGGACCAGCCATTCACCGGAATAGCCGGTGGCACCAACAATACCTACTTTCATTTTTCAGGTTGTTCAGAGATGGGAAATGCGGGTGAGCCAAATAAAAAACCCTTCCCGCGACCTCGAGGCTCGCCTCGAATCGCGGGAAGGGTCTCCAAAAGCAATTCGTGCAGACGAACCTTAGCGCTTGGAGAACTGGAAACGCTTGCGCGCGCCCGGTTGTCCAGCCTTCTTGCGTTCACGACGTCGGGGGTCGCGCTTGAGATGGCCTGCCTTCTTCAGCACGCCGCGCAGTTCCGGATCGAACTTCTCAAGAGCCCGGGCAAGGCCGAGCGATATTGCGACTGCCTGCCCGTTCGGGCCGCCGCCACCGACTTTGACCACGACGTCAAACTGGCCTTCCTTTTCGGCCGTCGTCAGGGGCGCTGTTGCGGCGCGCACAAGCGGCTCGTCGTAAAGATAGGTTTCCAGATTGCGACCGTTGATCTCAAACTTGCCGGAACCGTTGGCCGACATCCGCACGCGTGCCGATGCCCGCTTGCGCCGACCGGTCGCCACAAAAACATTCGTTTGTTCGCTCATGTATTAGGAGGAAATTTTACTTCGAAGGAAAAGGCTGCGGATTCTGGGCCGCGTGCGGGTGCTCGTTGCCTGCATAGATCTTGAGCTTGTTCAGCTGGGTCCGGCCGAGGCGATTGCGCGGGAGCATGCCACGGACAGCGTGCCAGAGGATGTATTCCGGTTTCGTCGCGCGGAACTCCTTCAAGGTCTTGTACTTTTCGTTCCCCATCCAACCGGTGTAGAACATGTACTTCTTGTCTTCTTCCTTGCGGCCCGTGACGGCGATCTTCTCCGCATTGATCACGACGACAAAGTCGCCTGTATCCGTGTGCGGAGTGTACGTCGGCTTGTGACGACCGCGCAGAACATTCGCGATCTCCACCGCCAGACGTCCAAGCACCTTGCCCGAGGCATCAACCTCGAACCACTGGGGCTGCACATCACCTTTTTTGGCCAAATAACTCTTCATGTCCGGAAAAAGGCGAGAAAGTGCGGTCGCACGTTTGCGCTGTCAACTCTTTGTTAGGACATGCCCCGAAAATTGATGCTGGCATCATGCCTGAAACCTGAGAATGCCTGCCTGGGCGACGACGATACTTGTGCCCGGCCGCTGGGAACGAGGAACCGGAGAAAGCGGAGGGGCGACCGCTGTCGTGAGCCGAATTGACGGTGAGGGTGAGAATCCGGAGCCCTTGCCGTTCCTTTCGACTTCGATGTGCTGTCCGGGTTCCGGGACTCCTGCGGCAGCAGCACAGGCCGGTTCTGGCCCGCGGCACGGGCCCACACGCCGCTTCGCTCGGGAACGCGAAAACGGGTCAGCTCTCCCGATCCCGCAGCATGCGTTCGACCTGGCTGACATCTTTGTCCCCCCGGCCGCTCAGATTGACGCAGAGAATCTGGTCCTTCGCCATCTCCGGGGCTCGTTTCATGACGTATGCGATCGCATGCGTGCTCTCGAGCGCGGGCAGGATGCCTTCGGTTCGGCAGAGGACATTAAAGGCATCGAGAACCTCTTCATCGGTGGCATATCCGTAGTCGATCCGCCCCTGCTCCCGATAGTAGGCGTGTTCGGGTCCGACCGCGGCATAGTCGAGGCCGGCGGACACGCTGTGCGTGGTTTCGATCTGCCCCTCATCATCCTGCAGCACATAGGTGCGACAGCCTTGAAAAACCCCCAAGCGGCCGCCGGAAAAACGAGCCGCATGCCTGCCGGGTTCGATTCCGTGGCCACCGCCTTCAATGCCGACCAATCGGACATCGGCTTCGTCGAGGAAGTCGTAGAAGAATCCGATGGAATTGCTTCCGCCACCGACGCAGGCCACCATTTCGTCGGGAAGCCGACCTTCGGCCGCGAGGATCTGGCGGCGCGTCTCTTCTCCGATGATTTTCTGAAAGTCGCGGACGATGAGCGGGAATGGATGCGCGCCGAGCGCCGATCCCAGGATGTAGTGGGTTGTCCGTGAAGAGGCCACCCAGTCGCGCATCGCTTCATTGACGGCGTCCTTGAGGGTCTTCTGACCGGTCTCGACAGCGACGACCTCGGCCCCGCAAAGCCGCATCCGGAAGACATTCAGCGCCTGCCGCTCCATATCGACAGAACCCATGTAAATGCGGCATTGGAGGCCAAGTTTTGCGCAGACGGTGGCGGTGGCTACGCCGTGCTGGCCGGCTCCTGTCTCCGCAATGATCCGCTTCTTCCCTAGCCGCCGGGCGAGCAGGGCTTGGCCCAACACGTTGTTGATCTTGTGTGCGCCGGTGTGGAGAAGGTCCTCCCGTTTGAGATAGATTTTCGCCCCGCCGAGATCGTGCGTCAGGTGTTCCGCGAAATACAGTTCGGTAGGGCGACCTGCATAGGCGCGCAGATGCTCGTCGAGCTCCGCCTTGAATCCGGCATCCACCTTGGCGCCCCGATAGACCGCTTCGAGCTCCTGCAGGCAGGTGTACAGCGTTTCCGGC
>CAZVQJ010000057.1:0-13926 GCA_964629165.1 uncultured Puniceicoccaceae bacterium | reverse complement strand
GGTGCACCCGGGCGAGATCGCCTATGACTACTACAGCACGGAGCGCCTCTTCGAAGAGTTCGACGAGCGCCCGACGCTGGGGCTCAACTACGATCCGAGCCATCTGCTCTGGCAGGGGGTGGATCCGGCCCTTTTCTACCGGGGGTTTGCAGAGAAGGTTTATCACGTGCATCTGAAGGACGTGAAGGTCCGGCAAGACGGATGCAGCGGAATCCTCGGATCGCACCTTCCCTTCGGCGATCGTCGCCGCAAATGGGATTTTGTTTCGCTCGGCCACGGCGATGTCGATTTCGGAGAGATCATCCGGGAGGCAAACGCCGCAGGCTATGCCGGTCCGCTCTCGATCGAGTGGGAAGACAACGGCATGGAACGGGAGACCGGAGCCCAGGATGCGCTCGCCTTTGCCCAGTCGGTGAACTTCGCCCCCTCGACGATCAACTTTGACGATTCCATGCAATCATGAGTTCTTTACACGCCCTCCGACTGGCCGCCTTTGCGCTGCTTGCCTCCGTCCTGACCGCTACTGAAGGCGATCCTTTCACCGGCAACTACCGGGGTGCCTTCGTGGAGCCGCCGGACAACTATTTTTTCATCGATGACACCTGGTACGCCCAGGTTTATCCGCTCGGGCACGACGCCTTCCGGGTGCGTTTTGTCCGCACCCTCATGCACCGGGGGCCGGAGATTTTTGCGGCGGATGCCCACAAAGTGGGGGACCGGCTCGTTTTTGCATCGGACGCAGCCAAAGGTGAGATCACGGAAGACGGCATGCGCGGCTATTTTCGTTTCGACGATGAGTGGGTGGCGTTTGTGCTCAAGGAGTATGTCATGGAGTCCCCGTCACTCGGAGCGGCGGCCCCGGAGGACGCGGTCGTGCTCTTTGATGGCACAAGCGTGGATCGCTGGGCGACGCGGCATGGTGAGCAGAATCCTCCGGCGGAAATGATCGACGACAGCCTTGTCATTATTCCGGGAGGAGGCGAGGGACGACCGGATAACGGGATCTATAGCGATCACCATTTCGAGGATGTTTTTCTGCATATCGAGTTCCGGCTTGAATACGAGCCGGAGCGGCGCGGGCAGGGTCGTTCCAACAGTGGCGTCTATTTTCAGGGGGCGGACGAGATCCAGGTCCTCGACAGCTTCGGGCTTGAGGGCTACTGGGATGAATGCGGCTCGATCTATCGGGTTGCCGCGCCGCAGGCAAACCTCACCGCCCCGCCGTTGCAGTGGCAGACGTATGATGCGATCTATCGTGCGCCCCGCTTCAATGCCGATGGAAGTTTGAGCGAAAACGGCATCATCAGCGTCTATCACAACGGGTTCCGCATTCATCATGAACAGGTCCTTCCGGTGGCGGATAGCGCATCCCGGCGCAACCAGACGCCCGGCCCCCTCCATCTTCAGGATCACGGGCACCCCATCCGTTACCGTAATATCTGGCTCATCGATCTCGAGGACGCGCTGACCGATGAACGTGTTCCCGAGCTGATCGATTCGCTCGGCCTCAAACCCCTCTGAACCACTCCGAACCACGGCTCCAAAAAAAAATGAAAACCGATCATTCTTCGATGGGTGAAGACCTTGGCCCGGCGTTGGCGTTGGGCAGCCTCCGGCTCTGGCTGGGGGTGCGCGCGTTGCTCACCGGTGTCGAGAAGTTTGCCGGAACCCGCACGGTGGAGCAGCCCCTTCTTGACGAGTTTGGAGAACCGGACCTCTACGGGACGATGATCGAGGCGAAGGAGAAGGTCTATGGCATCAGTCAATATCAAGGGGTCCCGGGCGGTCTGGCTGATGCACTGCGGGCAGAGCCGCTCATTCCGGGATTTCTGTTTGGCCTCTATGACTGGATGCTGGGCCCCGTGCTGATCATCCTTGGCATCACGGTCTTGCTCGGAGTCTGTCTGCGATGGTCCCTGTTCCTGATGGGGGCTCTTTATACGAGCCTTACAGTGGGGCTCATCCTGCTGCAACAGGATGCCGGTATCGCCTGGCTTGGCGTTCATCTGGGTCTTGTCGCGATCGCCTTGATGCTGGCGCGTCATCACCGCTGTTTCGTCGGCCGGCGCTGGTCACACCTTTAAAATTGATTCCATGGAAACGTCATCAACGACACGGACGATGGATCGACGCGATTTCATCAAAACCGGTCTCGCTGCCGGCGGAGGCATCCTGCTCACGGCCCCGTCAATCCTGTCGGCCCAGACCGTGGCGCGGGGCAATGCCCTCAACGTCGCGATCATCGGGCTGGGCGCACAGGGCCGAATACTCCTCGAATCCATGCTCAATATTCCGGGCCTGAATTTCAAGGCAGTCTGCGATATCTGGGATTACAGCCGCACCTATGGCGAGCGAAAGCTGCAGCGGGCGGGCTTCGAGGTGGCCACCTACGCCGATGTTCACGACATGCTCGAGAAGGAGCAGGACCTCGACGTCGCCATTGTGGCGACACCTGATTTTTGGCATGCCCGCCATACCAATGCCTGTCTCGCTGCCGGGCTCCATGTGTATTGCGAAAAGATGATGGCGCGGACCGCGGAGGAGGCGCGTACGATGGTTGAGGCGATGCGCAAGAGTGGCAAGCTACTGCAGGTCGGCCACCAGCGCCGGAGCAATCCACGGTACCTCCACACGCTGAATAATCTCATCCGGACGGCGAAGCTCCCCGGGCGCATCACCAATATAAATGGCCAGTGGAATCGCGCTGTTTCAGCCGACCTCGGCTGGCCGAAGAGATTTGAAGTGTCCGCGGATGTCCTCAAACGCTACGGCTACGAGAATATGCACCAGTTCCGCAACTGGCGCTGGTTCAAAGACCTGAGCGGGGGGCCGATCTCTGACCTCGGGGCTCACCAGATCGACATCTACAACTGGTTTCTCGATGCCTATCCGACTTCTGTGATGGCGAGTGGGGGAGTCGACTATTACAAGGATCACGAATGGTATGACAACGTCATGGTGATTTACGAATATGAGACTTCGGCGGGGCCTGTCCGGGCCTTTTACCAGGTACTCACGACGACCAGTGCGGGCGGGGGTTATTTCGAGTATTTCATGGGGGACGAAGGTTCGATCAGAATTTCGGAAAATCCCAATCTGACACAGGTCTACCGCGAAGATCGGGCACCCGAATGGGATTCATGGGTTCGGCGCCATTTTATCCGCCAGAGTGCGGTCCCGGAGAAAAAGGAGGCGCAGACCGTCGATGTTCGGGAAACCGCGCCGCTGGCCGCCTACGACATACCCGTTGTCTTCAACAAACCACTTCACCAGCCCCACCTCGAGAACTTCTTCGAAGCGGTCCGGGGGACCGCCGAGTTGACCTGCCCGGGAGACGAGGCCTACGCGAGCGAATACGCCATCTACCAAGTCAATCCTGCGGTGGAAGCGCGCCGCGCGATCAACTTCAGCCCTGAAGATTTTGTCGTCTAACACCAGCCACTTGTCGCCATGCGTCTGACCAACACACCTTCACGCCCTTTCTCCATTGTTCTGAGCGCCCTGTTCGCCTCGTTCGCCTTCGCGCAGGAACCGGTTCAGCTTGCGCTCGAGTATCCTCCACCCCTTCTGACGGGCACCGCCGTCGCGGTCGACCTGCCGCACCTCGAGCCGCTGAATACGCCCCCGCCCAGAATCATGGTGCCGGTGGATGTCACGAACGTGGCACTGGGAATGGAAGTGACCTCCAGCGATGACTTTCCGATTATCGGCGACCCCTCCTACATCACAGACGGAGACAAGGAGTCGGAAGAAGGTTACTACGTTGAGCTGATGGAGGGTCTGCAATGGGTGCAGATCGATCTCGGTGAAGAACACACTCTCTACGGCGTCGCGATATGGCATTTTCATACGCAACGGCGCGCTTACCACGATGTGATCGTGCAGCTGTCGAATGATCCGGAGTTCGAGGAGGGAGTGATCACCATTTTCAATAACGATCATGACAATTCGTCGGGTTTCGGCAGGGGCAAGGACAGAGCCTACCTTGAGACGAACGAGGGGAAGCTGATTCCTGCCAACGAACGCGTCGCCCGCTATGTGCGCCTGTATTCCAACGGGAATACAAGCAATGATATGAATCACTACTGCGAGGTGGAGGTCTTTGGCCGCCCTTCGTGAGAGAATTTCTCTTTTAGTCCTCGCAGCCGTTGTCCTTGTGCTCGGCATCGGACTGCGCACCGCCGTTTTGCCGGTTCGAGTCTTTCACGGAGATGAAGGGGTCCAGGCCTACCAGACCTGGACCCTGCTCAAGAGTGGAGAATACGAATATGACCCGAGCGACCGGCACGGGCCGGCGTTGCACGTCGTTTCGGCGTCCGGGGCCCGCTTGATGGGACTTGCGCCGGACGCCCTCAACGAAGTGGGGTTGCGCTCGGTCAGCATGCTTTTCGGGGTCGTGCTGCTCGGGTTGTTTCTTGCGCACGGCATCGCCACCGGTGACTTTGCGCCGATTGTTGGTGCGGCCTTTCTGGGGATGGCACCGTTTGCGGTGCTTTATCAAACCTACTACATACAGGAATCGTTTTTTGCGTTTCTGTCCTGGGGGCTGCTCTATGCGCTTTGGCGCTACATGAGCGCGGGGCAGCACCTCTGGTGGGCTCTCTTTATCGGGTTTGTCGCGGGTGTGATGCTGGCGGTGAAAGAAACAGCTATCCTGCACTTCTTTGCCCTCGGTGTGGCAGGAGTATCCCTGATGCGGTTCACTGCACTGCGGTGGTCGGTGGCTCTGTGGAAGCACATCGGCTTGGCGGTCTTCGTCATGCTGATGGTCGCTGCGACATTTTTTTCGCAGTTCGGGACGCGGTGGGAAGGGGTCTCAGAGGCGGTGTCTTCACTCGGCTACTACGCCAGACGCAGTGCCGGAGCCGGTCATGCCCAGCCGACTGGGTACTATCTCTCGCTTTTCTGGCCGCAGCAGACCGGTGGGGTGATCTGGAGCCAGATGGGAATCCTGATCCTTGGGGTGGCGGGCACAGCCCTCGCCTGGGCCGCGAAAGAGCGAAGTGCGGGCAGCCTTTTCTTTCGTCTGGTGAGCTGTTTCTCGCTGCTGCTGTTGCTGACCTACAGTCTGATTTCATATAAAACGCCTTGGCTTCTCCTGACCCCAATAGTCGGCATGTGTTTGCTCTCCGGATACGTCGTAAGAGCGATCTGGAGATTCCGCCGGGGGTGGATCGCCCCGATCTGCGCTCTGATCTGCGTCGTGGCAGTGACCGTGGAGTTCAGTCATCTCATCCGACCGGCCCTTTTCAGGTACGCGGCTGACTCGAGAAACCCATACCTGTATAGCCATACAAGTCCCGGATTCATGCGGCTTGTACGGCGCCTCGATGACCTTCGTCGGGATGTACCGGAACTTTCAGTGGGCGTTGTTCAACCGGAACACGCATGGCCCTTGCCGTGGTACTTTCGTGGAGAAGACAAGTTTGGCTACTGGGCTGCACCGTTCGAGGGCGGCGATTTTGACGTTGTCATTGTGGATGCCAACTTCGGCCCCTGGGCACAGGAGCGCTTTCCGGATTACGTTACGGAAATCCATGGCCTGCGCACCAATGTGTTGCTTTTTGTCTACATTCGTGAACCAATCTGGGAGGCCTTTTCTGAAGGCTTTCAGCGCTCCCCCTGACCCCGATGTTGTCGATCCACCTGACCGGTTCAGAGCACTATTTTTGCCATGAGGCGATGAACACCACGGTGGAATTCTTCCTGCAAGGTGCGGACGCGAATTATCTGGAACAGGCGGCCCATGCAGCCTTCTCCGAGGTTGATCACACAGAAGACCTCCTGAGTTTTTACCGTGAGCACAGCGACATTTCCCGCATCAACGCGGCCAGCCATGGGGAGCGGATCCGGATAGCCGAAGAAACGATTGCATGCCTGGAGATTGCCATGCGGATGGCACGGGCGACGGGCAATGCCTTTCACCCCTTTTGTGGACGGGCTGCCCTCAAAGCAAAAAATCAGCGTCCTCCAGATTCGACCCTTGGGGAGGCGAACGACGATGATGCGGACCCGGACGCGCCCGTCATTGCTCTCGATGCGGAGACCTCCACTGTCGTGAAACTGTCGGTGGGTCCACTCCTCGACCTCGGGGGGATCGGCAAAGGCTTTGCGCTCGATCGCGCTGCACAGATGCTCGTCGAAGACTGGGAAATCGATTCTGGAATCCTCGTTGCCGGGGGCAGTAGTGTCTGCGTGCTTCGCAATCGTGGGGGTGCCGGGTGGACCGTGACCGCCGAGCATCTGGCACCTATCTACCTGGCGAAGGGAGCCCTCGGTGCGTCCGGTTTCGGATTCCAGGAGCACCACATCATCGATCCGGCAACCGCATTGCCTCGCACCAACTCCCGCCGCACCTGTGCCTACGGTTCTGATGCCGCCACTGCCGACGCCCTGGCAACGGCCCTGATGGGAGTGGAAGAAGCCGCCATACCCAAGGTACTTCTGGAACTACCAGGCTGCGCCGCTTACATCGTGAACGGCGAAACAACTTTTCGTGCCGGATCCTTTTTCGCTCAGGCGGAAGGATCCACACACACTCCTGCTAAACCCTAATATCTCGAAACCCCTATGAGAACCGTTGATCATTCGAAACTCTTCTTTGCGAGCTGCGTCGCGCTGATCGTCACGGCGATGACGTTTGCGATCCGCGCGGGCATCCTTACCGACCTGAGCGAGGATTTTGCGCTCTCCGACACCCAGCTCGGCTGGATCAATGCGATGGCCTTTGCCGGGTTTCCAGTCGCCATGATGATCCTCGGTCTCCTCTACAACTACTGGGGTCCGAAAAAGCTGATGTTGATCGCCTTTGTGGGGCATGTCGTCGGGCTGGTCCTGACGATTTTTGCGGGCGGTTTCTGGACTCTCTTCATCTCGAGTTTTTGCATTGGCTTTGCCAACGGGTCTGTCGAGGCAGCGTGCAACCCGCTCATCGCAAACATCTACCCGAAGCGGAAGATGGCGATGCTGAACCGATTTCACGTGTGGTTCCCGGGCGGGATCGTGATTGGGGCCATTGCGGCGACCCTCCTCAAGGATCTGGATTGGCAATGGCGGATTGCCGTGATGCTTCCGCCGACCGCGGTCTACGGCTATCTCGTCTTCCGGCAGCCCTTCCCGGAATCTGATAATATCGTCACTTCGACGGGGACCAATCTCCGTTCGCTGCTCTCTCCGTTGTTTCTGTTCATGATTTTCTGCATGACCTTGACCGCCATTTCGGAGTTCGGCCCGCAGCAATGGGTGGGACGGATCCTCGGAAATACGGGAGCCTCACCGATGATCATCCTGGCTCTCGGTACGGGATCCATGGCCTTGGCGCGCCAGTTTGCGGGTCCCATCGTGCACAAGCTGAATCCGATTGGAGTGCTCTTTTGCTCCGCTGTGGTGGCGACGATCGGAATCTATCTCCTCAGTATCGCGACCGGCGGCATGGTCTATTTCGCGACGATTGTCTTTGCTCTCGGAGTGGCCTATTTCTGGCCGACGATGATTGGGTTCACGGGGGAATACATCCCGAAGACCGGCGCATTGGGAATGTCCCTGATGGGTGGCGCAGGCATGTTTGCGGTCAGCGTGTGGAACCCGATTATTGGAGGATGGATCGACGGCGCGCGCGAATCGGTCACCGCAACAGGGCTGGTGGGTGAAGCCGCGGAGTTGGCGGTCGGCCAGGCAACCCTGGGTAACATGGCCCTTTTCCCGGGCATCCTTATCGTCGCCTTCGGAGGACTTCTCCTCTTCCGGAAAAAGATCGAAGAGAAGGGTGCGGCTGATGCCGCCGAATGCGATATTCTGAATGCGGCGAACTCCAGTTAGAAAGTCCGCACTCAGGCAGGGTGGTAGCCCGTCGGCAGGCGTGCGCGTTCGGCTCGCAAGGTGTGGGAGGAGTTCAAATACCTCCTCCCGTCGCGATGCTCCCGGAGGGCGTTGCCCTGCCATGGGCTGCCGGTTTGACGAGGACCTCGTGTAAGAACGGTCTCTGGAGAATGCCATTCAACGAGCCGGATGATCGTCGGCTTCCGGTCCTTCTGGTGGTTTCCTTTCGCGTGGCCGGAGGAAGTTGAACGGACTGTTCACAAGGTTCCACTCGGGTTCCGACAGGTTGCCTTTGACCCCGAGTTCGAAGACGTGCCCGAAAGGGTGTAGGAAAGGGCTCAGGAGGCTGCGCAGGGTCTGTTCCTCGGTTTCGAGAAAAAACACTTTGACTCTGAAATCGAGAGCGGTCGACGGAAGGGCCAGGCTGCCGGGGCTTTCGATCCGGATCGACGGGCCGCTGATCGCGAGGTCCGGAAGGTGGATTTTCCCGGGGTTCAACTCGATCGTCGAATCCACCTGATTGAGTTCGAAGGCGGCCAGATTCAGTCCGATGCCGGAGAAAAAGCGGGACAGGCCACCGAGAAGATAGAGACGTCCGAGGTCCGCGTCGTCGATTTCCAGATTGCCGCCACCCGTCACCGTGGATGCGGGGTCGCCCGCGTATTGCAGCTGCAGGTCGAGGTTGACCTTTCCGGTTGGGGGGGTGCCACTCTCAGTTTCCCTGTCAAGGTTTCCGACCGCCCGCAGAATGTTGAGAAAATGCGGGTAGGGCAGATCCCGGGCGATTGTCTGAAAAGAGATCTGCGGGACCGAATCCTCGCCCGGAACAATCTGTGCGGACGCCTGCCAGAATCCGTCTCCTGCGTTCGCCACAAGGGGATTCACCCAGATCTCGTCGCGGTCGAACTGCAACGTCGCGCTGAGCCGGTCGAACGGGACGCCCCGAAGGGTCCATGGCGCATCCGTTCGGGCGGTGACGAGGAGCTTCCGATCGGTGTTCCCGTCCTCATGGACAATAAGGTCACCGAGATAGGAAAGGCGGGGCGGCGTCGAAAACTCGACCTGTTCCTGGACGACGCTGATCGCGTCGCCAAAGATCTCGGCGAGCACGTCCAGCGGTAGTTCGGATTCCAGATCGAGTCGACGCAACCGCGGCGCGTCCGGGGTGCTGGAAGAGGGAAAGGTGAGCGCGATCGAGCCGTCGAGGGTGCCGCTTGGGGCGCTCGCCTGCAACCGCATCAAATCGACAAAACCGCTCGCCTGCCAGAGCTGGACATGGGCGCGCTCGACGGGAACTCCAGAGTAGGCGAGATCGGTTCCACGGGCGGTGACAATCGCATTGGCGGCCGAGTTCTCGCCCCAGCGAGCGCGGACATCGACATCAGCTGTCGCAAGATCCTTCCCCGGGTCGATCGTTTCCCACAGATTTCGATAAAAGGAAGGAAGGAGCGAATCCAACCGCCGAGCGCGGACCGCCCCCTCTGCGATAATTCGGTAGGTGTGGTCGGTGAAGTCGTGCAGGTAGTAGCCTTCCGCCCACTGTTCATCGGGGTCGTGGACACGGATCGGCCCCACTCGGAGCCACCCGGACTGGAAGTTTGCGGAAAGGCGTAGATCGTCAAAATGGGCATCGCGAACGCCAACCTGCAGTGCCTGGAGAGAGGCCTCGAAGGAGGCAAACTGGCCACCGGTTTCCAGATGGATGCGTGCGTCGAACCGGGTCTGTGCCGAAAAGTCGGCTTCTGCCCCGACCCGTCCGTCGGCCAGCAGATTCGATTTGAGGAGCGGAGTTGGGTTGCCGCGCAGGGTAAGGTCGATCGTTCCGGAGCGATCGGAAAAGTCGAGGTGGGGACGCGCATGCACGGTGGCGGAATCGCTTGAGAGGCGCACGGCAGCGGGCAACGATTTGCCATCGGGCCCGATCCGGAAGATCCCGCTCGCAGAGGTAAACGGAAGGTCCGCGATCTCCGGTCTGCCGTAGATCCAGAGACCTTCTGGAAGACGCCATTTCAAAACGCTTTCGACTGGTGCACCGCGGCTGAAGACGCGCAGGTCGTGGAGCCGGTAGCGGTTCTCCCCTTGTGGGCGCTCGATTGAGCGGATGCGGGTGATGCTCGGGCGGTGAAAGGATCGATTGCGAACATCAAGGCCGCGGAAAGAGAGAATGGCTTCTTCTATTCGAGTGTCCGCAACGGTCGCCTCTGCAAGCGTCAGCGATCCTTCGATTGTCCAGTGGCCCTCGTCGGAGATTGCGGAAGTGACGTTTGCGGTGAGCGGCGGAAGACGATGGACCGACGTCAGCACGGGACGAATGGTCCGGGCCAGTTCCCGCCAGCGTTCGGCTGAATTTCCTGCTTTGGCACCGGGTTCCTCATCGGGGAGAGGAAGGGCACCCTCGAGGAGAAAATGAGCCTCACCGCTACGCAGATGGAGATCGGTCCAGATCCGACGGCCACGATCCCCCGCCACCTGCGCCCGCACAATGTGGATCGAAGCGGTTTCGCCTCCATCCGAGGAGAGCTCTGGCGGGAAGTGGAGGGCCACGTTGCTCGCCACCACCCTTTCGACCGGGAAGCGATCCCGGAAGAAGCCGGGAACCAGATAGAGGTCTGTCCGGAGGTTGGCTGCGGTGAGGATCAGATGTTCGCTTTCCGCCTCGTTCAGTTGCAGGCCCTGGAATGTCAGCGTGCCCCGGAGGTCATAGCGGGCTTGCTCCCATGTCACCGTGATGCCACTCCGGGCGAATTGGTCATGAAGGAGTCGGCTGATCAGTGCCGGCACCGGGACCGTTCCCACAAAATGGACCGATAGGATGATCGCGATCTGTAGCAGCAAGATCGCGGTCAAAAACAGGTTGCCGAGATGGAGGCAAAACCGCCCTCCACCGCAGCAGGCCTTCCAGGATAGGCGACGCCAGCGCATTGAGGTGTTGGCGACGGATGCTCGCGATCAGCCGTTGCCGGCCTCGCTCACGCCTTCGTCGGAGGTTGCTGGAGTGTGCTCTTCGCCGCCGCTCTCAGGTTCATCGGCACCTGTATCCGAATCGGGCAATTTACGGGCGGGCGGGGCCTCGAAAGGAACCGGGGGGGCAGACTCAGCAGGCGCAGGATTGATCTCGGCGTCTGGTCGCGGGCGTCTGAACAGTACCGGGTGGAGCGCATCGACAAGGTTGATCGGCAGGGTGAAGACGAGGTCGAGCGTCGGGGAGGCTCCAAATTGCGTCATCCCCCCGAGGCGTTCGGTGAGCAGGTAGCGGCGCGTCTCGATCTGGTTCGCATTGGCTCCGGCGAGGCGTACGTGGGCCTCGACGGCGAAGGTCCACGGGATCGTCGTTTCCCGATCAAGGACAAGCGGATCGCTGAAATCCCGGGTCACAAACTGCCGCACGGGAAATCGTCGAATGGCTTCCGCCAAGGCGAGCACCGCCGACCGGGCATCCGCCTCGAGGGTGCCGTCGGATACGGTCCAATGCTCTTGCGGATCCCGCCGCGCGTCAATGAGGAGGCTATCGGCTTCCAGATCGCGGATGGTGAGCCGTTCGATAAAGGCTCCGCTGGGAAGGGAACCGGCGATCCGTTCCCGGTAATGCAGCTCATTGAGGGGCACCGCGGCGAGGATCGAGGCCGGCGTGAGGTAGATGGACGGACTGTTGTCTCGCTTGGCGTAGATCCGGGTTGTCCGCTGGTCGCCGAGTTCTTCGATGACAAAGTCTCCCAATAGTACGGTCAGGCTGCGATCATTGCGTAGCCGCACGGTGATGGTCCGCTGAGGGTCCTTGAAGCCGAAGCGCTCGAGATCAACGTTCGAGGGCGCATCGGACACAAATTGCGCCACCTCAAGCGAAGCGAGTTGCTCGAGGAGGGCACCGATGACGGCATCGTCCGCCGTGACCGTGCGGAGGCTTTCGTCATCGCCGGTCGAAACGAGTTGCCATCGCCCACTCTCGAGCCGGTGCAAATCCAGCGATTCCGTCGCTGAGCGAATGCGGAGGGCACTCGCCTGTTCCGGAGGAAAGGCCATGATCTGTCGCTCCCGGAGGCTTTCCTGCGCCGTCCTCCAGACCTCGAAAGGCTCCGCCGGGACGGTAAAGATCACGGAGCGGGCTTCGAGCTTGGCATAGCGCCGCCGTTCCATCGCCCCGGGATCCACAATGTCACCAATAATCAAAGTCTGCTGCCGGTTATTGCCATTGAGGTTGATGCGAATGTACGGCGTGCTCAGTCCGAAACCACCTCGAGGATCAGAGACAAACTCTTCGATCTGTAGCTGGTAGAGATTCTCGAGAGCTGCATTTACGGCATCCGTCGAGGCCGCTACGCGAATCGGGGCGCGCAGCACCCACGAGTCGCCTTCACGGGCAATTTCTACCTTTACACTGCCGTTATCCCCTACCTGGAGATAGATGCTGCGCGTCTCAAACGGCGGGATGTGAAGAACGGCGGGATCAATGAGGCTCCCGGACGAAAGATCGACGCCTTCGAGGAGTGAGCGTTGCACGACATAGATCTCTTCCTCGTCGGGGGAGAGGAGGTAGAGTCGGCTCCCGACCTCGGTCGGCGAACCCAGCCGGACGGTGACTTCCCGGGCGGGCGTGACGAGGGTGAGCATGGCGGAGTTCTCGCCGAGGCCATAGTCCCCGAGGCTGCGTCCCGATTCATGCACTTCCTTGAGCGAGAACTTGGTTTCCCACCGGAGCATGCGTAACAGGTCGAGGATACGTTGCATGGCGTAGGGATTGGCGGGCCACTGCACCGGTGTCTGCACCGCCCAGCCCTCTCCCTCGCGCCGGGCGGACCATGGATGATCCATCGTTGGCCCGCTGACCCGGATTTCCTCCGCCTGCGCAAGTACCCCCGGCGCGATGACAGCCTTGGATTCGTCGGCTCCCGGCACCGTCTCGCGCTCAAGCAGGACGAGGTACGCGAAGAGTGCGATGTTGATGAGAACGAGGAAGCTGGTGAGTTTCAGACGCATACGGCGATTTCTCAGAGTTTGCGCATCCACATGACGACCAAGCCGATGATGCCGAAGGCGGTCGGTACCAGCAGATAGAGCAGCGCGAGCTGCTGCAATTCTCCTTGGGAAATGTTGAACTGGAACTTTTCGATCGGACGTGCGGGCAGTGCGAGCGTCTGGTCCCGCTCGAGGAGCCAATTGATCGAGCTGCTCAGAAAGAGCTGGTTCCCGAGCGCGTTGCCGAGGCGCCGGTTCGCGAAGAGATCGCCCGTTCCGACTGCGAGGAGGCGCCCGCCGACAATGTCGATGCCGAGCTGGGATGCCGATCGACGCTCCGCCAGCGCCCCGATCGTGACCCCTCCGGGGAGATCGATCGCGGGGTCGAAGCGAGGGGTTTCCGGATTGCGATACCCGGCGTCCGCCCAGCTCGACGGAGAGGTCAGGAGGATCGGCGTGATCGATAGCCGATCATCAATCGGAGCCCCCATATCCGGTCGAACGGGCCGAAGAAGTCCGCTCACGAGAAAGACGCTGTTGCGTTCGAGGGGCTCGGTCACCGGATGTCGGGTGAACTCCCGGATGAGGAAGCTGCCGGCGGCCCCGAGGAAGTTGGGACCGGTTTCAAAGACGACCATGTCATCCGCGCGGATGCCCCAGTCACCGAGGAGGCGATCGAGGCCATGAGCCTGCCCAGGGCTGAGAAAAATGGCAATGCGTCCGGCGCGATCGAGGGCATATCGGCGCAGTTTTTCCTGTTCTTCAGGCAGGAAGGGCCCCCGGGGATCTGTCACGACAACGAGGTCCGCATCATTCGGAACGCCTCCTGTCTGGCTGAGGTCAAGATGGCCGAGGGCATAACTCTTGGCGCGGAGTTGCGCCGCCAATTCCGAAAGCCCGCGTGCGGGATCGACATCGTCCAAACGCATTTCGCCGTGGCCGATCGTGAAATAGATGACGGGACGATCAGCCGTCGTGACTTCGAGAATCGCCGAGGTGAATGCCTGCTCGCCTTTGAAGGCGCTCGGTTCCATCCCCTCGAACTCGAAAATGTCGGTGGGAACCAACAAGCGATTGCGGGTATCGCTGGTGACGAGCACAACGTTGTTCTGCTCGAGGCCATACCGGCTCGAGAGTTCGCGGGCCCGCTCAATA
>CAZVQJ010000056.1:0-14042 GCA_964629165.1 uncultured Puniceicoccaceae bacterium | reverse complement strand
CCGGAACGCCGGCGGCCCCCCTGCCCGATGGCTCCGGCCCGGAGGCGCGCTGCTCTTCTACGGGTCCCTCCGACGATCCTCTTCAACCGCGACCAGAAAACGTTCCACATCCTCCGGGGCGTCGATGCCGATGCCTCCGCTCTCAACCACCCCGACGGCGATGCGATAGCCGTGCTCCAGCCCCCGGAGTTGCTCGAGCTTTTCCGCTTGTTCGAGGGGCGTCGGCTCGAGGGAGGCATAGCGATCGAGGAATTCGGCGCGATACGCGTATATCCCGATGTGCCACAGGGTGCTGCCTGACAAGTCCGTCTCGGCGCCGCGATAGTGAGGAATGGGGGCGCGTGAGAAATAGAGGGCCCGTCCCGTCAGATCTCGGACGACTTTTACCCGGTTCGGATTTCCATAATCGCGTTCCGAGCGGATCGGGGTCGCGAGCGTCGCCATCTCCACCCCGCTCTGAATTAGCTCCGAAAGGAGCCCCACTTCCTCTCCCCGGACAAGAGGCTCATCGGCCTGCACGTTGATCACATATTTTGCGCGGATCGCGCGATTGGCGGCAGCGAGCCGGTCGGTCCCACTCGGCAATTCCGGATCCGTCATGACAGTCTTGAATCCGGCTTTCTCGAGGACCTCCGCAAGCTCGGGTTCCGCCACCGCGAAGAAGAGCGGCCATCCGGGCAACTCCCGTCTCAACCGCTCTGCGGTCCACAGAATGATCGGGCGGTCATCGATCAGATGAAGCAGCTTGCGCGGGAAGCGTTGCGAGGCGAGTCGGGCCGGCACGATGACAGCGGTTCCGTCCGGGACTTCGGGAGCTTTCATGTTTTCAGCTAGGACATTGTCACTCCCGGTGACAAGCATCAGGAAAACCATGCACCTGACGGCTTGAATTCGGAAGCACACCGTTCTAATTGTCATCTGCTACCAGCGCTGGGCACCAACCGTCTTTTTGTGGAACATTCACCTTTTACCATCGCACGCACCCGCGTCCTCATCATCGAGGACAACCCGGTTGACCGGAAGGTGCTGAAGCATCGTCTCTCGTGCATCCCCGAAGCGATCTTCACAAACTATGCGGAGAGCCTCACCGATGCCCGGCGTTTCCTGCGCGAATCCTGGGATCTGATCCTGCTCGACCTGCACCTGCCGGGCTCCCGCGGGCTTGAGACCCTGAAGGAAGCGCAGGAGATTTTTCCCGAGGTCCCCATTATCGTTCTTACGGGCATCAGCCACGACGGGCTCGGATCCAATGCGGTGAAACACGGCGCGCAGGATTACCTTGTGAAGTCAGACTATGACTCTGCTGTTCTGCAACGCACGATCCGCTATTCGCGCGAACGTTTCAAACTCATCGCCGACCTCCGCGCGCAACGGGCACGTCTCGACCACATTCTCGCCCACACGACAGAGGGCATCGTCGCCGTTCGTGCAGACAGCTCCGTCCAATTCGCCAATCGGGCCGCTCTTGATATCCTCGGCCAGACTTTCGAACAGCTCCGGAAAGAACGGTGGAAGCACCCCCTCGACCCCGACTCGACGGGACGCATCGAGGTCGCTCATCCCGAACGCGGTCTGGTCATCGCTGAGCTTCGCCTGACCTCGACCGAGGATGCCTCCGGCTCGCTTTTTCTCTGCACGCTGCGGGATGTCACGGAGGAACAGCGCCTCCAGAAGAGCCTTGTCGAGCGCCAGACAATGGCAGCCGTCGGGGAGCTCTCGGCCGGGGTCGCCCATGAATTCAACAACATGCTCGCTGCTGTCCAGGCGAACATCGAGCTCATCATGATGCGCGAACCGGCAAATGAACTGGCGAAAAACGCGATGACAGCCCTCGATCGCGGAAAGACGCTCGTGCAGGACCTGATGACGTTCAACCCGCACAAGGCCTCGCGCGAAGGCCGTACGAGCCTCGCCCGCTATTTTACGGCGAACGAAGAGGTGATCAACAAGCTCCTTGGGCCGCGGGTAGAGGTGATGATCGATCCACCGCCTCCCCGCTGGACGATCCCGATGGGTTCGGGCATGTTGAACCAGATCATCATCAACCTTGCCGTCAATGCCCGGGATGCAATGCCGGAAGGAGGCCGCTTCCGGATTCGCTTCAGTGCCGAGCCGCCACCGCCACCCGTTCATGGAGAGGGCGGGAATCCGGTCGATCGCGGATGGGCTTGTATTTCTTTTTCTGATACAGGGTGCGGCATGCCGAAGGATGCCTGCAAAAAAGTCTTCGACGCCTTCTATACGACCAAGGGAAGCGAGGGAAACGGCCTCGGCCTCACCGCCGTCAAGAATCTTGTGTGCGACTCCGGCGGTGAAATCGTTGTGGAGAGCACGGTCGGAACGGGAACTTCCTTCAAGGTCTGGTTCCCCCGCTACGATTCGAGTATGGTGGAGCCCCCCGATCCTCAGGAGGCGGAGAGCCTCTCGGCGCAGGACGATCCCATCCGTGTCCTCTTTGTCGAGGACGAGGAATTGCTCCGCATGGCGATGTCCAGCTACCTCGATATCCGTGGATATGACGTGACGTCGGTTGCCGACGGGCAGGCCGCTCTCGATGCGATCGAGCTTACCCAAAAGCCCTTTGATGCGGTCGTTTCGGACCAGATCATGCCCCGGCTCAGCGGCACGGGCTTCCTCGAGCAGGCGATCCCGCTTCTGCCCCATGCCGTTTTCATTCTCACGAGCGCACATGACATGCGCACGATCGGGCGGGACTGGACGCATTTCGACCAGGTGCGTTTCCTCGGCAAACCTTATCATGGGCAAGAGCTTCATGATACCATCTCGGAGCTGCTGCGCGCCGGGCACTCCGTGAACCCATGACCGCGGCGCTCCCCAAGCGGCGGTGGCCCCGGAGGAAACCGCAATGAGCCGGGCGGAACAGCCTGAACGGTCGGAAGAATCCGAGTGCCGCATGGATGCCGCCCGGAAAGCATTGCTTTCGCTCGCCTTCGAGTACGACCTGCGCTCCGGAACCGTTACGGCCAGTGGCGTCAGCGGGCACGGCGATTTATTCTCTTCCCGGGACCAGACGATCGAAGAATGGAAGGAGGCCCTCCATCCGCACGATCAAATTGTCCTCTCGCGCGCCCTTGAATCCTCCGCGCGGGAGCGGGCTCCGATGGATTGCGACGTTCGTTGGCGCAATCCAGACGGCACTTTTCGGTGGGTGCGGATGCGTGGAATCCATCACTACGCCGGCGGGCAGACCCCCACGCATTTCAATGGCTTTGTCGAAACCGTCCATGAGTCGGGGCTGCAGAACGATCTCGCCTCGGAACGCGACCGGACCCTGCGAGCGGTGGAGGAGTTGAACGAGTTCACTTATGTCGCCTCGCACGACCTCCAGGAGCCCTTGCGCACGATTACCGGGATCGTCGAGCTGCTCAACGCGGATCACCGGCACCAACTGGACGCGGACGGCCAGGAATATCTCGATTTCATCGGCAGTGCCGCCGCAAGCCTCCAGCAGCTCATCAACGATCTGCTCACCTACTCGCGCATCACCACCCAGACGGCCTCCTTCGAGAGGGTCGATCTGTCGGAAATTGCCGCCGACGCATTGCGCAATATGCATGCCGCCGCTGAGGAAGCCGGCGCAGAAGTGGAGATCCAGCCACTCCCCGAAGTGCGCGGGGAAGCGAGTCGCCTGCTCCTTGTTCTCCAGAACCTGCTCGGAAACGCGATCAAGTTTCGGGCACCAGGCGCCGTGCCGGAGATTCGTGTGCGCGCGGCAGAAAATGAGGGTTTCTGGCGCATTTCAGTCGAAGACAATGGCATCGGAATCAGCCCCGACCAGCACCAGAAGATCTTTCGCATTTTCCATCGGCTGCGACCGGCTTCTGAGTATGAAGGCAGCGGTCTCGGACTCGCCATCTGCGAACGTATCGTGCGCCGCCACGGTGGTCGGATCTGGGTGGAATCAACCCCCGGCGAAGGCGCCGTCTTTCATTTCACGCTTCCTCGCTGATCCAACTCTCGTCCACCATCAGTGCAGTTAATTTCAGCCAGCGTTTGCATCACGTCGGCTGATGCATTGACAGTTCCCTGCCCGTCCACAAGAACGCCCATCCAATTGAAGGATACTTCAACCCTTACGCTAACATGACAACGATCGTAGACATCCGCGCACGCGAAATCATTGACTCCCGGGGAAATCCAACCGTTGAAGTCGATGTCGAACTCGAATCCGGCGTCGTCGGCCGCGCAGCTGTGCCTTCCGGCGCAAGCACCGGCGAGAACGAAGCTCTCGAACTGCGCGATGGCGCTCTCAAGGGAAAGGCGGCAACCGGTTTTGACAAGAAGCGCTATGGCGGTAAAGGCGTGCTCAAGGCGGTCAGCAACGTGCACACGGCGATCGCTCCGGCCCTCCTCGGGATGGATGCGGTTGACCAGGTCGGGATCGACCACGCCATGCTCGAGCTCGACGGCACGCCGAACAAGAAGAACCTGGGTGCCAATGCCATCCTCGGCGTCTCCATGGCGACGGCCAAGGCGGCGGCGGACGCTCTCGATCTGCCGCTCTTCCGCTACCTCGGTGGCGTCAACGCAAAGGTCCTCCCCGTTCCGATGATGAATATCATGAACGGTGGCGCCCATTCGGATGCGCCGATCGACATTCAGGAGTTCATGATCATGCCAGTCGGCGCGGAAACCTTCCGCGATGCGCTCCGGATGGGCGCGGAAACCTTCCACGCCCTCAAAAACGTCCTCAAGGGCAAGGGACTTTCGACCGCCGTTGGCGACGAGGGCGGTTTTGCCCCGAACCTCGAAAGCAACGAAGCTGCACTGGAAATGATCGCGAAGGCCGTCAAGGATGCCGGATACAAGTTCGGCGAGGAGATCTTTGTCGCACTGGACGTCGCGTCATCGGAGTTTTACGACAAAAAGAAGAACAAATACATCTTCTCGAAAAGCGACGGCTCCGTTCGCAGCGGAGCAGAAATGGTTGATTTCCTTGCAGAGCTCTCCGCGCGCTACCCGATCATCTCGATCGAAGATGGCTGTGCAGAGAACGACTGGGACACCTGGAAACTGCTGACCGATCGACTCGGCTCCGAAGTTCAGCTCGTGGGCGATGATCTTTTTGTGACGAACGTGAAGTTCCTTGAAAAGGGCATCGAGGCCGGTGTTGCCAACTCGATTCTCGTCAAGGTGAACCAGATCGGCTCGCTCACTGAAACCTTCGACGCCGTCGAAATGGCGAAGGAATACGGCTACTCCAGCGTGCTCTCCCACCGCTCGGGCGAAACGGAAGACACGACCATCGCCGATATCGCGGTTGCGACCAACTGTGGCCAGATCAAGACCGGTTCGATGTCCCGATCCGATCGCGTTGCCAAATACAATCAGCTCCTTCGCATCGAGGAACTGCTGGGGAAAAAGGCGATCTACGGCGGCAAACTCTAGTAGCCCCGCGCATTTCAGGTTTTCCAGCCCCGCTCGGACTCAGGTTCGGCCGGGGCTTCTTCTTGTCTGCGAGTCTCGCATCCGGAGCCGGAGCGCAACGATCCCGGCCGGAAACACTTGCATTTTGCAGGGTCCAAACCGTGCCCTCTGAACGTTTCGACCCGCCACCGTATCGGGTCCAGGATCTCAGAAGTAATTAGCCGAAAATTGTCTCCGCCATGCACGAGCCCCTGTGAGAGCCCGATCGTTTGGGAGATCGATCCCCAACCCGCATCATATGCGTGCTGCGCGGCTACACCTTCGACAGCGCCCGGTATCTGGCACCTCGAGAACAACTGTCCGTGGCGGCACTCGGCGACAGACGCCATACGGATGGCATACCGGTTGCGATCCCTGCAACCAGCAAAGGCCTTCTGCCTTGCCCGAATCGTAAGCTCAAAATCAAAATCATCATGACTACACGAAAAACCCTCTCTTCTTTCGCCGTGAGCATCGCTCTCGTTCTCCCAGCGGCTTCGTTTGCCCAAAGCCAGTCCGACTCGAGATCGATGTCATCCTCCCCGAGCGTCACCGCACCTTCGTCGATGCAGGCGATCCCGTCCAAAATGGAAAAGGTATCGCAGGACTCGCTCGAGCGCGAACTGACCGCAAACGACCTGATCGGTGAAGATGTTCTCGGCAGCGACGGGGAAAGCCTCGGTGAAATCGTCGATATTTCAGTCGCGAGTTCAAGCCACCTCGCAGAAGATTCGATGTCCAGCCGTTCGGGGATGAGTGCTGACCGTTCAGGCGCAACCAGTGCCAGCCGGACGACCGAAAGTCGCCCCAACACCGGTATGGAAACCGCCGGCACGACCGGTGCGAATCGAACCTCTCAAAGCGGCTCCATGGCGGGCGCGCGCACGGATCGTGATTCCGTCGCGGGCGACAACCTGAGCGGCGACCGCCAGCAGGCCACCCGCGAATCACAGCAGCAGGGAACCCGCGTTGCCGGGACCAGCCAACGCTCCGATTCGCAGGCATGGTCGTCCAGCACCGCCCGCGCACAAAGCAGCAGCGACGAAGCCTCGGTTATCATCTCGAGTGGCGGCGGCATCTTTGGCGAAGAATCGCTCGTCAAAGTCCCCCTCTCTGAACTGAGCCGTAACTCCGATGGAGAACTCACCTTGAACGTCGCGAAGGAGCAATTTGATTCCGTCGCGAAGGGTGAAACCGAACGTAGCAGCAGCCAATACGGCGCCGTTCGCGAGTAATTCAAACGATTCTGTTCACCAGTGCCTTCCGCTCACCCGGAAGGCGCTTTGGTGTACCCTTATGACACTCTCCGATCGTCTCCGACGCGGCGATTCTGCGCAAATTTTTGAACGAATTGGCGCCACCGACTGCCCCACCCCTACCATCTATGAAATCAATGAAAATCACCCTCGCCCTTCTCTTCGGTCTCTCTTTGACCGCCTCCCTCCGTGCTCAGGCGCAGGAGACACCACCGGCGCAGCCGACAGGACCTGCCGTTCCGCAGGTAACCCCCGACCCTGGGACCGCAATCGGTAGCGATGCCACCGCCGTAGAGGCGGAAATGCAGTCCGTTGCCTCGGAGTTGCAGACCCTTTCACAGAAGATCGAGGACGTTCAGCAACAGGCCCGTGAGGATGAGGACGTCGAAGAGGCGCTTCTCGAGTATGGAAAGGTCCTCCGCGATGAAATGGTGAAGATCGCCCCGGACCAGGCCGAGCAGATCGAGCGCAAGACGGAGCTTCTCGAGGAGATTGTAACCACGAGTGCTGCCTCACTCGAGGCCGGCGACCAAGAGGACTTTGGCGCGACCCTCCAGGAACACCAGCGGCTTCGCCAGGAACTCGCCGAAATCGAGAGCCATGCTGCCCAGACGGAACCTGTCCAGGCGAAGGAGCGGATCGCCCGTGAAGTGCATATCGCCAAGATGCAGCAACTGGAACCCAACCTGATGGTCCTCGTGCAGCAGGCCAACGAACTAAGTGTTCGACTCCAGCAGTTGCGCTCGCAACTCCAGACCACCGGTAGGTGACGCCAAATCGTCCGGCCTTCTTCCATTCTTTCATGCCCCATCCGGATCCCGGGTGGGGCATTTCCTATGTTTTCCGCACAAGCGTGACGACGGATTCTATATGCCGGGTCTGGGGAAAGAGATCAAATGGCTGAATCCGTTCCACCCGGTAGCCCCGCCCCACCAGAAACTGCAGATCCCGCGCCTGCGTATCGGGACCGCAGCTGACATATACGATCCGCTGAGGATTGAACTCGACCAGCTGGTTCAGAAAAACTTCGTCCGACCCTCTCCGCGGCGGATCCATCAAGACGGATGTTTCCCGCCCTTCGAACGACAACCCTTCGAAGATCGATTCGGCCGAACCGATGAGAAACCGGGCGTTCTGGATGCCATTGATCCGTGCGTTCACCCCCGCCAGAGAGACCGCCGCCGGGCTGACTTCCACCCCGATGACTTCATCGAACCGTTCTGCGCCGCAAAGGCTGAAAACACCCACACCGCAATAGGCATCGATAAGGCACCGTGGGCCCTCCGCCTGCCCGAGCGCATATTCGACAAGCCGGGGCAGGATGTAGGGATTGTTCTGAAAAAACTCTCCCGCCACAAACTGGAATGTCCGGTTTCCTACCCGCGCGGTGAGGAGGTTCCGGTTCTCTGTCGTCACCCCTTCGACACCCTCCCGCAGAAGCAACGTACCCCCTCGTTTTCCCTTGGGCGGTCGATTGCGCAGGCGCTCGCGCTCCACCTCAAGGGCGGCGTTGATCGCTGGCCTCGCGATCGGGCATTGCGGCACATCGACGATCGAACGGTTCGCATACCGCTGAAACCCGATGGGACCGATCCGACCATCGCGGGGCGTTCCATAGTGCGGGGTGATCTTCGAACGATAGCCGTAGATTTCGGGCGAGCCGACACACCGCTCCACGGGGAGGTCAATCCCTCCAATGCGTTTCATCAGCTCCTCGATTTGCCGGGTTTTCCAGCGAAGTTGTCCGGCGTATTCGAGATGCTGGTACTGGCAACCACCACATTCGCCAAAAACCGGACAGGGTGCTTCCACCCGCTCAGGTGAGGCTTCAATTACCTCGACGAGGTCGGCGGCAGAATAGTTCTTCTTGTTTCGCCAAATCCGCGCGCGGATCCGTTCCCCCGGCAGTGCGAATGGCACCATCACCACCCAGCCGTCGATACGGCCGACCCCTTCTCCCAGATTGGAGAGATCGTCGATCGTCAACTCCACCTCCTCGTGATAGGCGAAAGGTTCGGGATGGAAGTTTCTGGGTGGTCGAGTGGACATGGAATGCGGTTGCGCCCGACCCAAAGTCATGGACTTTCCGGAAGCAAGCTTGCAACTTCCCACTCATCGCTTCGCTCCGATGCCGCCTGTCTTCCCAGTCATCACCAGCCCTCAGAATGCGCGCCTCAAGAACCTCGTGCGTCTTCGGGACGCCCGGCACCGTCGCCGCTCAGGATACTTTCTGATCGAAGGTGAACGTGAGGTTGCACGAGCCCTGGCGACCGGATGGCCACTCACGGCGCTCTTCTTCTGCCCTGACTTTTTTGTCGCTCCCGGCGCCATGGATCTCGTTGATCGATTGGTGGATGCGGGCGTCGAGGCGGTCCAAGTCGCTCCCCAGGCCTTTTCGAAAATTGCCTATCGAGAGGGTCCCGATGGGTTCCTTCTCCTCGCCCCGACCCGGCACCGTCTGCTCGAGGAACTTTCCCCCGCGGATCCGGCACTCCTCGTGGTTGTGGAAAGCGTCGAGAAACCGGGGAATCTCGGCGCACTCATGCGCACCGCCAATGCGGCCGGGGCCGACGCCGTGATCGTCTGCGATCCCGTCTGTGATCCCTTTAGCCCGAATGCGATCCGGGCCTCACAGGGGGCGTTTTTCGACCTTCCGCTCGTCATCGCTTCGGCTTCCGACGCCCTCGCATGGCTCAATCGTCGGCAGATCCAACCGGTAGCCACCTCGCCCGCAGGTTCGGAACTGCTCTGGGAGGTTGATCTGGCGACGCCCGTTGCGGTCGTTTTCGGCGCGGAAAGTACGGGGCTCCGTGGGCAATGGTTCCAGCCGCCCGGGCGCGTCGGGAAGTTGCCGATTGCAGGCATCACTGACAGCCTGAACGTCGGTGTCGCCGCGGGTATCGTGCTTTTCGAGGCCATTCGCCAGCGACAGCAGCCTTTCTCATAGGCGAGTGGATGGCGGGGAGAGCCGTCCCTGCCACGCAGCTCATGGTCGCGCCAAGACCTTCGACCAAAATCAGAACTCCTGGCTGAAAATGGCTGAAGGAGTAAGGCCGCGGGCAGGGCTACCGATCGCGTGGTGGTATCGGGTGTCGAAGATGTTTTCAAGCCGAAGCGAGAGGTCACTCTTGTCGCTGATTTTCCATGACGCGAGGAGATCGACCACTACGTAGTCCTTCAGGAAACGTTCTCCTGTCGCAATGGAGGAATCGAGAATGCGGCCGACATATCGGCTGCGAAGATGGAGCGCCCATGCATGGGAGAGATTCCATTCCGCCTCGACGCCGCCGCGCCACTCCGGGCGATCGAGCAACCTATCCGCACTTCCCACCAGATTGGTCGAAGCCAGCGAAAGATAGCCCGACGTGACAAACCGCCCTACCTGCCACTCGGTGCGAAGATCGAAACCGAAGGATTGAACTCTATCCCGGTTCACGAGTCGGGGCGGAGGGCCGGGGTCGAAGTCGATGAGGTCGCGATATTGCGCTGCAAATACCGTCGCTTCGAAAATCCATGGCCTGCGAACCGGTGCCCAGCGCAGATGCCCCGCCATCGCTGTCGCCCGCTCGGAATTCAGATCACGATTGCCCACAAAAGCATTCGAAAGCGCATAGAGGCTGGGAAACTTGAAACCATTCTGCGCCGAAAATCCGATTGCGACGCCCTCGATCGGCGCGAGCCAGTCGATCCGCAGCTGCTGGCTGATTTCCGTATCCACCGCATCCGCATGATCTGCCCGCGCCGCGTAGGTGAAAACCCAATGCGCGAGATACCGGCGGGCCTCGAAGGCGAGACTATGGGTTGTCCGGTCGATCCGATCATCCGTCGGCAGAACAAATCCTCCAAAATCATAGGTGCTGACGGTGTCTCCTTCCTCCCGCTCAATCTCCGCGCCCAGCGCCAGGTCCCAATCCTCCCCAAGACTGAAAGCATAATCGAAAGCGACTCCGTAGCGGCGGAATTTACTCTCGCTGGTGGTCGCCGGAAGGCCCGCTGGATCCCGGATCCCCGGCGCCACTCCGGGAGAATCGATCCCAGCATCCTGTGCAAAGCCGTAGGCTTTCAGTTGCCATCGATGATCCTTTTCGGCCTGGTACCGGAGGCGTAGCGAGGTGATGGTCGCTTCAGAATCGCTGGTTTCGAGTTCACGGATCTCCGCAAATTCGAATCCTCCGCTATCGGCCGGAAACCCTTCTGCTTTCCGCCGGATCCTCCGGGCCGAAAATCGAATGTCCAGATTGTCGGACAACTCCCCGGCAATGCCGATTCCCGCTTGTTCGGTACGGCGACCTCCCTGCTCCTCAGGCCATTTCCATTCCCGAACGCCGCCGTCAGTGCGCAGCTGCCAACCTCCTTCCACGAGATGCAGACGCACCTCGCCGGAGTGGTTGCCTGCCGAGGCAAGCGCGAGACGTGCGACTCCACCCGTGACCGCCATCGGATCGATTGTTTCGAGTACAATGCTTCCACTGAGTGCTCCGCTTCCGATCAGCGCCGATCCCGGCCCTCGCTGGACCACGATCGAAGAGATCAGAGCAGGCGAGAAAAGGCCAGGATCGAAGGTTCCCCCGCGATCGTCGAGAACGTCATTCACCTTGACCCCGTCGAGCATGACCAAGGTGAAATTGGTTTCGCCGCCGCGCACCCACAGCTCGGAGGACGCGGCGCCGCCGGGCGATTCATTATAGAAAATGCCGGCCGAGCGGTTGAGGAACTCACCGATCGTCGCGACCTGCCGCAAATCGGAACCAGCCGCCACCGCTTGATCGACCAGGGAGGTTGCCCCCGGCCCGAGGCCTTCCAAGCGGGAACCGACGACCGAAAACGGTTCCAGCTCGATCGCCACATCATCGGCAGCCGCCAATGTCGTGGAGAGAAGCGCCACACAGGCAAATCGGACCCGACGCCCCGGTAAGCGGAAATGTGAAAGCGGTGTCGTCATCTGTTGGAACGCGTGAAATCCCCGAGTGCAAACAGCAGCGGACGCGTAAGCAGGTGGGCTCTTCCTTTTCAGTCCGCTGCCGGTCTCCAGACAAGGAGCCGGCTCATGTGGTCGTAAGGTGGATACGCATGAAATCCGCAGGTAATCAGCATGTCACGACCGTCACCGTCAAGATCACCGGCCGTGGCGGCGATCAGGTGACTTGGACGAAAAGATAGAATCTCAGGCTGAAACTGCTGCATGCCATTATTCCGATACAACATCATCGAAACCGCGTCCGGTTTGCTCCAGTCGTTGAATCCGGAAACCGCCACGACGTCGATGTCTCCATCGCCATCGATATCAAGAGCGACGGGACTGTAGGCACCTGCCTGCTCGCCGATATGGTGGTAGCGGAAGTTTCCGCCCCCGAGGTTCTCAAGCCATTGAACGCCGTGCCACGGTCGTGGCCCCGGCTCCGCGTAGTCGAAGCCATCACCGTTTGTATAAAGGATGTCGGGCAGGCCGTCCTGATTGAGATCACAGAGAGTAATTCCACTGCTGCCGAAATCCTCATTGCTCGATCCCCAGATGACCCGGTTCCCAAACCGCCCCTCTCCCCGATTTTCGAAAAGATAAATCTCCTCCCACTGCTGGGAAATGAGAGCCACGATGTCGGGCCGACCGTCGCCGTTGAAGTCATCCACCAGCACGTTCACCGCACCGGAGAGCCGAAGGAGGATGTGGCTCTCGAACTCCCAGCCCCCTTTGTTCTCCATCCAGCGGACTTCCCCCTCATCATATCCGAACTGGGCCACTGCGAGGTCCATCCGACCGTTGCCGTTGAAGTCCCCCGCACGGACATCCGTCACCCGCGCAATACCCTCGGCAATCACCCGCTTCGCAAACTCTCCGTTCCCCACATTCTCCAGAATGACGACCGAGCCGATTTTTTCGTTGTTCGGGAAGATCTGACCCATGCAGGCAATCAACAGATCCACGTCGCCGTCACCGTCGATATCAGCTGCCTCCACCCGGACTATCCCTTGCAGGCCGTCCATTACAACCGACTCCTCGAAAACTCCCGGCGACACCTGCCGAACCCAGACGAGCGCATCGAGTTTTCCATCGCAGGCGAGAATGTCCGCCAACCCATCCCCATCCAGATCCACGACCGTTGCGTGGGTCATCCACGGTCGGCCCTCGATCCCGGCGCCGACCGCCTGAGGCGTCAGGAGTGATGTGTTTTCAATCCGTTCCGTGGATTCCACGAGCAGCTTCATCCGCACCGGGCGCTCCTGCCCACAGCCTCCCAACAGGACGATCAGGATGGCGAGCGAAGCCCAGAACAAGAATAAAAGCCAACGGTGCCTCACGTTCTCCAGGTTGCGCCCCATCGTTCACGCCTCATTCCCCGGACCGTGTTCATGAGGTAGCGGGGAGGCAACCTGATTCCGAGAGCCACCCCGTCAGGGACGGCGACGCACCCAGAGAAATGCCGCTACAATCAATCCAGAAAGCGGGCCCAGGAGAGCTGGTTCCGGAATGGAAATGTGACTTTGCGCGTGCGCAACATAGCCGGGTGACCCGGTGCCGCCCGCCAGAAACGGTCCCGCCGCGATCGAATGGAATGCCCCGTCGGTGCCTCCTTTCGACAAGCTCCATGCATCCCCGACGTCATTCTCCGAAGCCGACAATGCATGCGACTGGAGGTATATACTCACGCCGTCGGTCGAAGAGGGCCAACCCGTGCCCCCATACACCACCTCGTCGATCAAAACGGATTCATGGGACCACAACCGAAGATGGTCACTCGAGTTCAGGAGCCGGAATTCTCCGCCGTAAAGAACGGGGACGTCGTCGCTGACCTTCCAGGCCTTCCGAAAATCCTCCGGAGCGTCATGATTCACCAATACAGCCGCTGAATAGGCCCCCAGCCGTGTCCCTTCCGGAAGCGTGAAAGAGATGGTCGAAACATCATCGAAAATCCAACCACTGAGATCGACCGATTCCGGCCCCGAATTATATAGTTCCACCCATTCTGTATTGATCTCCGAACGGCCGGAGGGATTGAACATCACCTCCGTGATGAGGAGACCGGCGGAGAGCGTGCCGTTCAGGAAAACAACGGTGAGAAGGAGGAGGATTGCGCGAGTCATCAGTGTCATCATAACGGTTATTTGTAGAGGGAGAGATCACGAACAAACCCTCTAACGCTCTATTGTCAAGGGAATGCGCCTGTTCCTAACGTTATTTATGAACGGGGGGCCTATCAAAACTACCTCCTGCCCAACCTTCTTTTCGGACTCGCTGTTCCGCAATCCTCTCCGTTTTCCGCCTTGACCCATGCCCTTCGTCCCCCTTCTCTCCCCTCTTTCCTGAGCGGGCTGTAGCGCAGTCTGGTAGCGCACTTGCATGGGGTGCAAGGGGTCGCAGGT
>CAZVQJ010000055.1:0-14054 GCA_964629165.1 uncultured Puniceicoccaceae bacterium | reverse complement strand
AACATCCTGATGGAGTTGGGTCATGAAGTGACAGTGGCGCATGACGGGGAAGAGGCGTGGCGCATGTATCAGATGCGTCCGACCCGTATCGTGATCAGCGACTGGTTGATGCCCAAGCTCGATGGTGTCGGTCTGGTCAACCGGATCCGGGCGCATCCGGAGAGCGAGTATACCTACGTGATCATGCTCACGGCGAATGTCGGGCAGCGTGAAAACTATTTCAAGGCGATGCGTTCCGGGGTAGACGACTTTCTCGCAAAGCCATTGGACCGAATTGAGCTGAGTATCCGTCTCGAGGTCGCGCAGCGTATCCTGAAAGCCACTTCACGGATTCATTCTCTCGAGAATATGCTGACGATCTGTGCGTATACGAAAAAGATCAACTTGCCGGAAGAGGGTTGGCAGACGATCGAGGAATTCATGCGCAGGCACCTCGGCATCACCTTGAGCCATGGGGTTGACCCGAACTATTACGAGGAAGTGCTCAAGCCTCAGCTCGAACAGATGACCGCAGCCAATGCGGGTTCGAAGGTGCAGGCAAAGCCGCCGCGTGATCGTATGGTCGCTTCCGGATAGAGGACCCTGCCCGGGATTCAGGAAGTTGTCTTGAGGGCAGGCCGTGTCGGTCGCTTGGGCAGAAATCCGCACGCGAGCAGGACTACCTGCGAAATGGCGAAGATCACGAGCCAGCGAAATCCGGAATCGGTGAATCCGTAGCTATGCAGTCCCACGCCGAGCAGGTTGGTCCCGAACCATGACCACGCGGTGATGATATTTCCGACGATGGCGATCTGCATGAGGCCCCGGCGATCGACGACCTTGCCCCAGCGGGCATGGAGAAAGAGAGCGTTCCAGAGCACGATCATGAGCGCTCCATTTTCCTTTGGATCCCACCCCCAAAAGCGGCCCCAGCTCTGATCGGCCCAGATGCCGCCGAGGATCGTTCCGACGAAGCTGAAGAGGAGGGCGAAGCAGACAATCGCGTAGACCATCCCGTCGATGACGCGAAGTGTCGCCATTGTCTGGTTGCCGATGATGCGGTCGAGGACGAGATAGATGATCGCGAGAACACCTGCCAGGAATGTGGCCGAGTAGCCGAACGTCACCACGATGACATGTGTCGCCAGCCAGAAGTTGGAGTCGAGAACGGCACGCATCATCTCCAGGGTATCGCCAGAGAAACTGAGGTGATGTGCAATGATGAGGGACGGAAAGGCGATGATGGCGGCGGCGGCGGAGGCTACGCCGTTGCGCAGGACGGCTTCGAGCAGGATCGAGAGGAGCGCGGCGCCCCAGCCGACGAAAATGGCTGAGGAATAAAGGTTCGTGACGGGCGGCCGCCCTTGGATCTCCATCCGCGCGAGCATGCCGAAGGAGTGCACGGCGAAGGCGAGAACGAGCAGGATGAGGGCGGTGAGATGAAAGGCACGGGGGAAAAACAGCCAGCCCAGCAGCGCGGCCAGAAAGACGAGCACATAGAGCTCCATGGCGGTGACAAACGGGCCGAACTGATTGAAGAAGAATTCGAAGGCGCGACCCTCGAGTTCCTCGTCACCGAGACGCGTTTCGGCCATCTGCTCGAGTCTGGTGATGGCGGCCTCGACCGCTTCGGCCTCGTTTGCCCGGTAGGCGGCCGCGAGTTCGGCCCAGGCGTGGGGTTGGTCGGCGCGACTGTCGGGGTCGAGAAGGACCTCCTTAAGGGTTCTCCATTCGCCTCCTTCCTCTTCGGGATAGATCGTCAGCAGGCGGGATTCAGAATGGCGGGCGTAATGGCTCTGGAGGAGATCCCAGGCGCGCGCCACGGTCGTGGCCTCGGGTTCTGCGAGGTCGGGAGTGTTCAGATCGTTGAGGATGCGATCGCGCGTGACGATATCTTCGACCGGTCCGGCAAAGAGTGGCGGCATGATCACGGCGCTCGCGGTACTGTCGTAGAGAACGATCGCCTCGTAGAGTTTGACGACAGCTTTCTCAAAGGTCGAGCGGAGCTGCGGTTCCGGGTTCACCAGCTGGTACTGATCCTGAATCGTATGGAGATGGGGGCCAATCTCCGCGAAGGAGAAATATTTCCGCTCCTCATTCTGAAATCCGATGAGCCCGACGAGGTCGGGGTGATCGATCCTGAAAACCGGACGGTCGACCGCTTTGCCGGGATCGAGAAGGAGCTCGGCGAGCCACTCGGAGGCATCGACAGATTCGCCCTCGGGGTTCTTGTAGCTCTGTCTCTGCGAGAGCACGAGAAGGTTGGAGCGGGCGACCGTATCAAGAGGTTTGATCCGGCCACCTTCGAGGACGGGGAGCCGCATCATTTCGGCGACCGCGAGCTCGGAATGCAGGCGGGGCGGTTGCACGTCGCGCCAGACGAGCGCGGTTCCGAGGAGCAGGAGGATGGCGGCGGGAACCCAGCGGATGTAATTCGATTTCATGTGCGGGCGGCGGGTTTCGGATGCTTTTCGGGAGACCGACGGGAACGGTAGCGGACAAGACTGAAAACGAACTGCCAGAGCATCCCGAGGGTGATCATGAGGCAGGCAAAATAGGGGACCCAGCGGGCGGGATTACGCACGACCTGGAACATCGACATCGTGTCCTCGTTACCAAAGGACGCTTGGTAGAAAGTGAACCCGGCGAAGCGCAGTGGATGGTTCATGTAGATGAGCGTCGTGCGGCCATCCCCCGAATCTGGTTCAATGATGCGGACCTCGCTCGAAAAGTTGTGCGGGATCTCGGTGCCGGGATAGCGGTCATGGGAAAAATCGAGCAGATGTAGATACGCGGGAAGATAGGTCCGCGTATAGCGGAGCCCGATTTCATATTCCCGGCCATCGTAGGAGAACGTCTGCGGTGCCACCGGAATGGCGGTGGGAGGACGTTGGCGAAAAAGATTGGCGAGGAGCCATCGGCCAAGCGTGCCTTCCGGAGTGCGGATATCGACGAGGGCGGTGGTCACGTTGCGGGTGTTTTCAGCGTAGGTCGGCTCCTGCGGAAAATACGAAAATCCGCGGGCCGCTCCGACCCCTTCGGTGATTCCCAGATCGGGAGCTTGCGGCACTTCACTCCGCGGCACGATCGCGGCGTTCAGCTGATAATCGAGTATCTCCACGGTGAACGGCAGACTCGGATGCCGGAGAATCGAACGGTCCCGGCCCGAAAACGCCGCCGAAGGCCAGGCAACCACCCGATCAACCTCGGGATGGGATTTGTCGATGACGACGAGCTCGTCGTGATAAAAGGACTCGACGTAGTTGTTCTGCTCGCCTTCCGAAAGCCACATGAAGTTCTCATCCTGCTTCACCTGCGTGATCAGTTGGCCGATCAGGAGAATGACGACGCCGAGATGGAGGACGCCAATGCCCCACTTGTGGATGCCCGCGCGGTAGTAGCGGAAGTGTGCGGCGAGAAGATTGATGACGAGAAGCGGGCCGATGAGGTACCCGCCGGGGAGCGGAAACTGGAAGCCGTCCCGCCCGAAAACCACAAAGACGTGTTCGAAATAGCGCTGTTGGGTCAGATAGATCCCGTCGCGCGTCTGATCGAGCGTGCCGAAAAAGACGAGCACGGTGCTCATCCCGAGGAGATAGATCGTCAGCCTCAGCGACGTGATGAAAGACCAGATACGTTTCATGTCTTCTTTTTCCTCTGCGGGAGATCGACAAAGAGAAGGGGGATCAGACCGAGGGAGAAGAGGAGAAGACTCGTTGCGATGAGGCCTCCGAGGTGTTCAACCTCCGGAAAAATCGGAAGCGCGAGATCGGTGAGACCGAAAAGGTTTCCCAGGGCGGTGAGGAAGCCACAGGCGGCGAGACTCCACGGCGTGAGCGAATACAACGTGAAAATACGTTTCATCATTCGTGGGAATGTCCGTGGGTGTGAAAATGGGCGGATTGCACAAAACGGAGAAAGGCGCCTCTTTCCGCCTCCACCTCGGCGGTCGGGCCGGTCATCTTGAAGAACCATGAGCTTCCCCCGCGCATCAGCGTGACGGCGACGGTGGACTGGCTCTCGCCGGTGAGACTCGTGATGGTGGCGGGACCCGCACCGGTCTGGATCGGCGCATTCGCCTCGGCAAGGTCACCTTCGCCGATCCGGGTGAGGCCAATCTGGTCGCGCCATCGGTTGACGTTGGCGAGCATCCCGCCGACGTCTCCAGGAAAGGTCGTCACGGCGATATCGAGGCCGGTCCCCGGGACAGAGAAGCTTCCCCGCCGCATGCTGGAGCCTTCGGCCACCGTCCAGTGAGCGGGAACCTGCCAATGCGGAGACTCTCCGTCGCCGGCGAGTTCTTGAGGGAGTGATTGCTGCGCCATCGGGGCGTCGGAAGTGGCTGCAGGGAGTCCGACCGGAGCGATTTGCGGAGTCTCCTTCGGAACCTCGTAGACCTGCGGTTCCTTATCGGCCCCACAGCCGATCAGAAACAGAGCCATCGCGCCCGAAAGCAAAATGATATGACGACACATGGCGCTATTTCTGCGACCCTTGGGAAGAAGGGCAAGGACGACCGACACGATTGGGCGCGAGCGCACGCGCGATGTGGTTCGCGCAGCGGGTAAACTGTTCAATTCCGGCTGAAGCGAAATTCGGTCACGTCGCCATCCTGGAAGACGTATTCTTTTCCCTCGATCCGCATTTTGCCCGCTTCGCGAGCCGCCGCCTTTGATCCGGCCGTGATCAGGTCTTCGTACTTCACGACCTCCGCCTTGATGAATCCTTTTTCGAAGTCGGTATGGATCACGCCAGCGCAGGCAGGGGCTTTCATGCCCTTGCGAAATGTCCATGCGCGGGCCTCTTTTTCCCCCACCGTGAAATAGCTTGCGAGGCCGAGCAGGTCATAGGTGGCTCGGATGAGCTGGCTCACGCCACTGTCCTTTACGCCCATCTCCGCAAGGAAAGCGGCACCATCGGCGGGTTCCATTTCGCTCAGTTCCTCCTCAAGGCGCGAACAGATGACAACCGCCTCCGCCTCGTGGGCTTGGGCGACGTATGCGCGGACGGCCTGAACATGCGGGTTGTCGGACGGATCGGCGAGATCTTCTTCCGCGACGTTGCAGGCGAAGACGATCGGTTTGCGGGTGAGGAGGGTGAACGACTTGAGGTGCGGCAGGTCTTCGTCCTGGGCGGGGAAAAGGTAGGCTGGCTTGCCGTCATTGAGCAGTTCCTTGAGCTGCTCGAGCAAGGCGACCTTGGCCTGGGCATCCTTGTCCTGGCCGCGCGCCTTCTTGATCTGCCGCTCCCACTGGTTTTCAACGCTCTGCAGGTCGGCGAGAATCAGCTCCGTGAGAATGATCTCGATGTCGCGGACGGGATCGACCGAACCCATGCTGTGGATGATGTCATCGTTCTCGAAACAGCGCACGACCTGGATGATCGCGTCCACCTCGCGGATGTTGTGGAGGAACTTGTTCCCGAGACCCTCGCCTTTGGACGCTCCGGCAACGAGTCCGGCAATATCGACGATTTCAATCGCGGCCGGAATGATCGTCGGCGTTCCCGCCATCTTCGCGAGCGGTTCGAGCCGCGCATCCGGCACCTGCACGATTCCGACGTTCGGCTCGATCGTGCAGAAAGGATAGTTTGCCGCCTCTGCCTTTCGCGTGCGGGTGACAGCGTTGAAGAGCGTGCTTTTGCCCACATTCGGCAGACCTACGATTCCAGCTTGCATAAGCTGGCGAGGTTTAGGCGCTGGCAATGCCGTCTGCCAAGTGCAAAGGACGGATGCGCACGGGTAAAGGCGGGGGTGGTTCCCGACTTTTCGGGTTGGTCAGGCCTCCCACCCATCAGGGCAGGCGGCGGCACCGCTCTGATTTTGCTTGCTCCGCGCGACCGGGTGGCACGGGTTTTCCCCGTGAGCCAGGATGCAGCAGCCCTTTTTCAGACCCTGCCGGATCGCTCCGGTACCGGGAGTCTTAAATGGAATCGCTATCGCGAACGCGATGTTCTGCCAATGTGGGTGGCGGACATGGATTTCCCGTCACCTCCCGCCGTCATCGAGGCTCTCAAGGCGCGGGCTGACCACGCCGTCTTTGGCTACACGCAGCCAACAAAGGGCGTCGTCGCCGCTGTCCAGGAGTATTTGCGTGCGGATCACGCGCTCGAAGTGAAAGCACATGCTCTGCTCTGGTTCCCGGGCCTCGTCCCGGCCTTGAATGCGGCGGCACGGGCCTTCGCGAAAACAGGAGAGGGTATTCTCACTTCCACGCCGGTTTACCCACCATTCCTGAGCGCGCCTGCATACCAGGATCGTGTCTTGCAGGTAGCACCGCTTCGAGAGACGGCGGACGGTTATGCGTTTGATTTCGATGCGCTCGAGGCGGCCGTGACCGAATCGCTCCGGATCTTCTATCTCTGCAACCCGCACAATCCGGTTGGCCGGGTTTATACGCGGGACGAACTGGAGGAGTTGCTGGCCTTCTGCACGCGTCATGATCTGGTCGTGGTGGCAGATGAAATTCATTGCGACCTGCTTCTCGATGGCGCGCGGCACACCTCTTTTCTCACGCTGCCGGGAGCCGTTGAGCGCACGATCGGACTCTACGCACCGAGCAAGACCTACAATCTGGCAGGGTTGGCATGCAGCTATATCGTGGCTCCGGAGGCGCGCCTCCGGAATCGGCTGTCGGAGGCTTCGCGCGGTATGATCACGGAGGTTAACTGCATGGGTTACACCGCATGCGAGGCAGCCTACCGTGACGGTGACGCCTGGCTGAAGGCCCTCCTGCCGGTCCTCGAGAGCAACCGGGATCGTCTCTATGCCTTTGTGCGGGAACGGTTGCCGAAGATCCGGATGAAGCCGATGAGCGCGACCTACCTTGGATGGATGGACGTGCGTGAGCTTGCCTTGGCAGAACCCGCGACACACTTCGAGGAACACGGTCTTGGCCTCAGTGATGGCGCCCTCTTTGGCACCCCCGGGTGGTTGCGGATCAACTTCGGGTGTCCCCCGGCGATGCTCGAAGACGGGCTGGCCCGGCTCGAAGCCGGATACCACGCGGCGCAGGCGTAGGCGTGCGTACCTGAATCTGTCTCCATCCGCGCAATCCGTGGATGCATGCAGAGGAGGTGCCTTCGGAGACGCGCCCGCGGTTGGGTGTTCGGGTGTATCCGAACAGGGGAGGCCGCCTAGGCGACTTCTTGGCGAGCGAGTGCGGCAGGGTCAAGGATGAGGGCGATGGAGCCGTCTCCAAGGATGGCCCCTCCGGCGATGCCGGGCAGCTTGCCGAGCACGTCTCCCAGACTCTTGATGACTACCTCCTGCTTGTTGATCATTTCATCGACCATCAGGGCGTATTGCTTGCCAAAGCTCTCGACGACGGCGAGGGCGGCGTTCGTGGGGTCATTTTCACCGTCCTCGACACCGAGGAAGCGATTCAATCGCACGAGGGGAATCGTCCGATCGCGCATGATCACCATTTCTCTCTGGCCGACGATCTTGGTGAGTTGCTTTCTCTCGGGGCGCATCGTGACCTGAACGGTGTGGGTGGGGAGAATGAACTTGTCCTTGCCGACCCGGACGATGAGGCCGTCGATGATGGCGGTCGTGAGGGGGAGTTTAATCTTGAAGGACGAGCCTTTGCCCACTTCGGAGGTGACCGTTACGGCACCGCGCATGGATTCTATGTTGCGTTTGACGACGTCCATGCCGACTCCGCGTCCGGAGTTCTCGGTGAGCACCTGCGCGGTTGAGAAACCGGGCGCAAAGATGAGTTGGAGCGCCTCTTCCTTTGTCAGTTGGGCGTCTTTCGGAATGATTCCCTTTTCATGGGCCTTTGCCTTGATCTTTTCAGGATCAATCCCGCGACCGTTGTCATTGAGTTCGATGACAATGGTTGAGCCCATGTGATAGGCCTTGAGGTCGATCTGGCCCACCGGATCCTTGCCGACGGCTTCCCGTTCCGCCGGTGTTTCGAGGCCGTGGTCGACGGCGTTGCGGATCATGTGCACAAGGGGATCCGTCACCAGCTCGACGACGGTGCGGTCGAGTTCGGTGTCTTCGCCTTCGATGTTCAGCTCGATTTTTTTCGAAAACTTCTGGGAAAGATCGCGGACAATGCGCTCGACCCGCTGGAACGTCGGCCGGATGGGCACCATCTGCAGGGCCATGGAAGTGTGCTGCAGGTCCTTGAGGATGCGCTGGAGTTGGGAAATCTGCCGCTGCACGATAGTGTTCCCCGCCATATAGTCCTTGGCCGACTGGGTCAGCTGGGCCTCGAGGATGACGAGCTCACCAACGACATCCATGAGGTTGTTGATGCGTTCAGTGGCGACCCGGATGGTCTGAGCTTTGGCCTGAACCCGGGCGGCCGGAGCGGCGCTTTCGTCCTCCATCGTCGCACCGTCGGACGCGAACGCTTCTGGCACGGCGCTTTCCGGCGTATTCCCGGCCTGCGTCTCGAGGGTCGTCTGCTCGATGCGCGCGATCAGCTTCATGATCGGATACCGGCGGTCCACATGTTTGCCCGTTTCCAGGGCAACCCCGACCGTATTGGTCATTTCCTTGAGGAGGTCGCAACTCTGCAGGATCAGCGTGAAGAGACGCGAATTGAGGAGGATCTCCTCGTTTCGTGCGAGATCGAGAAGGGATTCGACCTGATGCGCGAGGCGCTGGATCGGTTGCAGTTGGAGGAATCCCGCGACGCCTTTAACGGAGTGGAAGGCGCGGAAAACAGCAGCCAGACCCTCCTTGTCCTTTGGGTGGCTCTCGAGAGTGAGGAGATAGCCTTCGATCGAATCAAGATGCTCCATCGACTCCTGGAAAAACTCCTGCAGGAGCGAGGTGTCATCGCCGAGATCGACCGAAAGAATTTCCTCGTCTTCGTCGGCGGGGTCTTCGACCTCGGGGGCGCTTCCGGGGATTGCCTCGGCCCCCGGGGTGCCTGTCGTCGGTTGCTCGCCATCTTCGACATTCGGCAAGGGCGGCAGTTCTTCGCCCGCGTTCTCCTGTGCGCCGGCCACGCTCAGCCACTCATTGAAGGCATAGAAGCGTTGGATACCGGCTTCGTCTATCGCACGTCCGTCGTCGAGATACTCATCGGCAAGGGCCTGGAGGTGCTCCATGGCGCGCGCCCATCGTTCAGGCAGATCCTCCATGTCGAGCAGTTCACTGCTCAGGGCAAAGAGAGGAATCAGACCCTCGTCACTTCCCACTGCGAGCATCGCCATTTCTGCGGCGATCTGCTGCAACTTATTGTGGAGGAATGAAGGATCCGCGGCGTCAGGGGCACTCATATTGAAAAGCGTTGCATGTGAAGATCGACTCCGTCCGGCATCGGTTCAGCGGAAGGCGTCACTTTTTACGACAACCGGGGTGAAGCGATCCCGTCCCGGACAAAAAAGCCGACACGGTCAGGTGTCGGCGAGGGGGCGCAAACGTGTGTTCTGGTTCAGTACTGGAGGGGTACGAACATGATTCCCCGGGACGGCTGTGAGGCCACCGTGATGGGGGTGAACGACCAGCTGCGAAGTGCATCGACGGAGACGCCGTTGAAGCGGGGTTCCGAGCTGTCCTTCACAAAGGCTTCTTCAACCGCTCCAGATGCATTCACGACCACTGCGAGCACCACGATGCCGGAAAGGCTTTCGAGATCCCGCGTGCGCTCGGGATTCTTGATCGTCACGGGCTGGGGCCGGGAATCGAATTTGGTCGAGAGGTTCGCAAGGTCCGTGTTACTGGCTTCCCAGGCTTCAACCGTCGCGATCGAACCAGGTGTCAGGTCCGACTTCTTCAGTTGGGCCACCTCGTTGCCCCCGGTTTTGACAAAAACCGAGCCACTGGTGGTAAATTCGAGGGTCCCGGAAGTCGACCCGCCGTCGTTGGTGTGTAGAGTGGCCGCACCCGCACTCATTCCGCCCCAGAAGAGGAAAAGAAGAGCGAGCATAAAGTGCCGTTTCTCAAGCATCGAAAAGCATGTTGTTCTCATCGGAATGTGTAATCGGCCATCCTCGTCGAAGGTTCACTGTATGATTGAACATTTTCTCGCCCGCGAAGATCCGCGGATGCCCGCGGGAGGACAGATCCGCATGACTGAGGCTTCGGTTTCCGACTTCGGAACTTTCCCGCTGAATCTTTGGGTGAATGTCCACACTTGCCCTTGTGCCGATTCAGGATGCCGACAGGAAAAGTGGGTGAAGGTGCCAGGCCGGAACCCTCCTCTCGAGAATGCGAAAAATCTCTATTTCCTGCTCAAGGTTCCGAAAGCGAATCCGATGTATGTCCGCACTGAAGTTTTTAGCTAGCGCCGTAAGTCCCCTGGACGAAGCGGTCAGAGAATTAGAGTTAAGGTAGTGTGATTAGTTCACGTTAGTGAGATATCGGTTCAGGCTCTCTTCGTCTCCGGACAAGAGAGTCGATTTCAGGAGGCGAGGGAAGGTGAGCCCTCGCCTCCGCTTTTTTACACCGGGAACACCTCCTCCGTGCTGCGGCCGGCCCGGAAGTCCGCGTCCTCAAACGGAATCGATGGCAGGAATGGCTCTCCGAGTCGCCCTCAGGCGTGCGTAGCGGGTGGGCACAGCAACCCACGCGCGGGAAATCGCGTAGAATGCCTGCGGCGCGTCCAGTGGTTGGCGCCTTGCCTCAGGCGGAACCGACCAGCTCCTCGATTTCCACGCGTGCCATGTCGGGGGGAACCGTGCTGATCGCTTCGATCACGGTGGAAGTTCCCTCCTTCACCTTGAGCATCGAGTCCTGGTGCAGTGTTTTCATCCCGGAGTCCATCGCGATGCGCTTGAGCACGGCGGTTTCTGCCCCGAGATTGATGGCCTTTGTCAGCTCCGTATTATTGCGCATGAGTTCGTGAATGCCGATTCGGCCCTTCATGCCGTTGCCGCCGCACGAGGGACAACCGTTTTCGCTGCTGCGGTGGATCTGACCGTGCCAACCGCCGAGCGCCTTGCGGAGGATTTCGGCTTCGTTCCCTTCCGGGACATACTCCTGGCGACAATGCTTGCAGACCCGCCGCATGAGACGCTGTGCGCAGACGACCAGCATCGACGCCGAGATCATGAACGGTTCCACGCCCATATCGGTGAACCGCGCGACGGTGGAGGGAGCATCGTTGGTGTGGAGGGTTGAGAGGAGAAGGTGTCCGGTAAGGGCGGCTTCGACCGCAATCTGGGCCGTCTCCTGGTCCCGGATTTCCCCGACAAGAAGGATATCCGGATCCATTCGGAGGTAACAGCGCAGGGCCGACGCGAAGGTCAGCCCGATCTGCCGGTGCATCTGCATCTGATTGATGCCTGGAATCGTGTATTCGATGGGATCCTCCGCCGTCTGAATGTTCAGGTCAGGTGTGGCGACTTCCCGCAGGGCTGAGAACAGCGTCATCGATTTTCCCGAACCGGTGGGGCCGCAGTGAAGAATCATCCCATAGGGCTGCACAATGCATTCGCGGTAGGTTTCGAGGTTCTCCTGCGAAAATCCGAGAGCGGTGATCGGAAGCGCGCTCTTTGTCTTGTCGAGAATCCGCATGACGACCTTCTCGCCATGGTTCATGGGTCCGATCGCGACACGAAGGTCGATGTCGATGTTCTTCTTGGTAAACTTCTTGAAAACGATGCGCCCGTCCTGCGGGAGGCGCTTTTCGGCGATGTCGAGATCCGCCATGACCTTGAGACGGGCCACCACCGCACCGGCAACCTTGGAAGGCAGGCGCAGCTTTTCGGCGCAGATCCCGTCGATCCGGTATCGGACAATGAGTTCTTTTTCCTGCGGTTCGATATGGATATCGGAGGCCCCGGATATGTAGGCGTCTTCGATAATCCGGTTGGCCAGTTGGATGATCGGAGCACTTTCCTCGCTATCAAGATCGCTTTCGCCTGAACCCTCGCCGCTACTCCCATCCCCGTATTCCATGTCGATGACATCCGCGAGCTCGGACATGTCGGTTCCCGTGAGGTCGGGTCCGGCATCGGCCTGAATCGTCCCGAGGAACTTCTTGAGCATCGATTCGATGAGAGATGCCGGGGCAACGGCGACTTCCTCGACATGGAGTTCAGTGATGTTCTGAAACGACTCCCGGCTCGGATAGTCGAGCGGATTGGTCATCAAGACCGCGACGGACTTCGGGCCGAGGCGCTTGTAGGGCAGAATACTGGTCCGGCGGATGACGGCGTCTCCGACGACCTCGATCAGCTTTTCGTCAATCTGCAGAACTTCATCCGAGGTGATCAGCTCGTTGTCGGTGAACCTCGCGACAAATTTTGCGGTTTCGGTATCGGTGATCCGGAAAGAAGGATCGAGCATCCGCTGGATCAGCGGCGCGGAATATTCCGCGACTTCCTCGACAATCGCCAGATCGGCTTCCGTGAAGGTGGGTTCGTCTGCCGACAACTCCTTATTCAGGATCTGAATTGCCCCGATTGTCTTCCGCGCGCCGTTCATCGGCACGGTGAGCATGGCGGTGACCGGGAAGCCGGTCGTCGAGGCCAGCTGATGCATCTGGGCGGAATCTGTCTCCTCGTCGAAGAAGGCCGGTTTGCCCGATGCGATGACCTCTCCGACGATCCCCGTGCCAAGCGGCAGGGTCGTCCCGCTCAGGTTCAACCGTTTGGCCTGGAACTCGGATTCCCGTTCCGGGTGATCTTCCCAGAGACTGGGGGAATAATAGACCCACTTGAAATTGATCTTCCCGTTCTCGACGAGATACAGAGTCATCGACTGCGCAGCGAGAGCTTCGACCACCCGACTGGCCGTCAGTTCGATGACCGATTCGACATCGTCTCGCGTGGGTTGCGGCTTCGAGATGACCTTGAGCAGCAGGGTGCGCCGCAGCGCGCCGGATATGTGCGATCGCATAAATCATAGGTATCGGCCACGAACCGCTGAAATTCGCCCGCGAACGCAGCTTTCTCGCGCTCTCGACGACATTCCCGTGGCAGGACTCGCTGCCGCACAGCTTGCACCGGCCGCATATCACGCTGACCCGGTGCCTTTGTGCAGAGGGGATGCCACCCGATTTGCGCTCGAAAGGCCGTCTCGACTTGTCACGGGCCGGATGGGTTAGGAAACTTCCTTATGCGTTCCCTATGGCTACCCCTCATCCTCACATCCCTCACCCTCTCCGCGGCCGAATTCGCGACGTTTGATAGCGGGGGCAAACTCACCTCGCTCATTCATGAAGGCGAAGAAATTGAAATACGGGCGGGTTGGATGGCTCGGTTTTCGACGGATCTGGAGGTGGAAATGCAACCCCACGACCAACGCTCCCCGGTCTCCCGTGAGGGGCTGGACCTCGAATGGACGGGTACTTCCCAGTTCCCGAACGGTCGCACAATCGATTTTCAGATCTCCTGGGATCTGGCGGAGTCGCATACCCGGTTTTCATCAAGATTGGAACACGACCCTGATGGGTGGCACCAATTGGTGACCGAATCCGTTGATTTCGTGGTCGATGTGCCGCGCGCCTATTTTGCAGGCGGGAGCCTGCAACCGGTGGGAGCCTCCCTTCCCGGCCCGAAACCCGCCGATCCCGTTTTCTTCGATTCCGTCGTCGATGAGGTCACCCTTGTGGATGCCAACGGGAACTGGCGATTCACGATCTCTTTTCCTGAAGCGCGTCAAATCACGATCACCGACGATTGGCAGGTCGATGGTTGGGGAAATGATGAGCGGATCTTCCGCATCCGCATCCCGGTTGCCGGAGGCCTCTGGGTGGCAGGCGCAATGGAGGCTCTCGAAGGCACGCTCGCTCTCGAAGGCACGCCACAGCCCTCCCCGGTCGCACTCGCGGTGGATGCCCATAATGTGCGCTACGCATTCGACGGTTATGGCGGCAACTTCTGCTGGGGCTGGGCCGAGGGCCCGGAGGTGACCGATTACATGATCGAACATCTCGACCTTGCCTGGTCACGCAGTGAACTGAAGCTCGTGCCGTGGGACCTGGAGCGTCCGCATCCGGGAGAGGAACTGGTCGAGGATTTTGAAAGGATCGAGCGGATCCAGAAGATGGGAATTCCATGGATCATTAGCGGCTGGCGGCTTCCTGAGCGCTTCTTCGAGGATCCGGATCAGAGTCCTCCCGGCACCTTCGGCCGTGAGATCGCCGCCGAGCGTTGGCCGGAACTGC
>CAZVQJ010000054.1:0-14177 GCA_964629165.1 uncultured Puniceicoccaceae bacterium | reverse complement strand
ACTCTCCTGCAAACCCGCAAGGTTTCCCAGGAAACGCCCATCGTCCTCTTTGGCTCCGCATTCTGGAACAGCGTCGTGAACTTCGAGGCGCTTGCCGAATGGGGCGTCATCTCTCCCGACGACCTCTCCCTCTTCAAGATCATCGATACGGTCGATGAAGCAGAAGCCTACCTGACCCGGAAACTGACGGAACTCTACCTCGATCAGCCATCCGCACCCCCGGGCCACCTCGCCTGAGGCCAGACCCATTGACGATGATCGCCCGGCCTGCACGAGAAGGAGGATTCCATTCTTCATGAATCTGCTGCGGCAGACGGGGCTCATTCTTCTGCTTTCCATGATCGCAGGTGTCCTCACGGCGGTTTTTCACCCGCGGGCTCCCGAGTACGCCCCTGCTGCGGTTTCGCCCTATTCCCGGTCATTGGCAGATCTCTCCGGCCTCGAACCGGAATCGATCCTGTGGGTCGACGCGCGTCCGCAGGCCAACTTTGCCGCCGCCCATATCCCGGGGGCCATCCACCTGAATGAAGATGACTGGGAAGACGGTTTCGAACGCCTGATGTTTGCCTGGATGCCCGGGCAGATCCTCGTCGTCTATTGTGATGCGGCAGCCTGCCATGCGAGTGAAGCCGTCGCCCAGCGCCTGCGCCAGGACCTCGGCACAGATGAGGTCTTTTTTCTGGAAGGCGGCTGGCAGGCCTGGGAGGACGCCCATTGATCCGGTTCCTCGCACGCGTCTGGCTGACCGTTGTTTTCCTGCTTTCCGGAAGCCTCAAGGTCTGGGCGCCCGACCGCTTCCTCCTCGATGTTCGCGCATTCGAACTGGCTCCCTATGTCATCGCCTTCGTCATCGCCCTGATCCTGCCATGGGTGGAGATCTTCGGGGCTCTTGCGTTGTGGTGGCCGCGACTCGCACGTAGCGGCGCCCTCCTCCTAGCATTTCTCGCCTTCGGTTTCATCGTCGCGCTCGCCTCTGCCTTCTCCCGCGGGATCGAGCTCGACTGCGGGTGTTTCGGAGACTGGCTCGTTTTTCCCTCCCTCTGGATGCACCTCCTCTTCAACAGCAGCCTCGCCGCCGCCGGGCTTTTCCTCGGGCGCAACCACTCCCCGAGATCGGCACGATCCCGACCGCACGGATAAAGATTTTCCCCTTGTTCGGCAGCGATATATCCTCACATTGACCGGGAGACTATGCCTTCCTTCCGGTCCACTTATCGAGACATCCCGCGCCCGCCGGATCCCCTCGTTGAGGGGGAGGATCCGAGTCCGGGCAAAGCTCTCGAAAAGGTCCAGAGAGGATTGCTTCACCAGGTCCGCTATTTTGTCGCAGCCGTTGGTGGATTGGGTGTGATCACACTCTTCAGCCTCTTGGCGGGCGCGTTCTGGTTCGGACAGCAGACGGCGGCACGGCCTCTTCCGGTCGCCGAATTGCCGGCCCACGGCCTGTCCGTCCTGAGGGAGGAACTGGCGCACAGTGAAACGGCGAAACAGGCGCTGACTTTCGAGGTGGAGCTGTTGCGCGAAAGGCTCGATGCGGCGGATGAAGATCATCGGCAACGCACGGCCGCCGCGCTCAAAGCCCTGCGCGCCGAAACCGCGGAGCAGAAATTGCAAATCCGCGAAGCCCAGACCGCCTTCGAAGAAGCCGTGACCCGCCGGATAACGGCGGTGCGTAGCTTGGCAAAAACTCTCCGCGATCTCGAATCAGACTGGTCCGAATTGAGCGATGCTGGAAACGAGGAGGCCTCGGCGGTCATCTGGGCCGCTTTGCAAAGTCGCATGCCACCCGCCAGCGAACTTTCCGGTCCCCTTGAAGATCTCGACGACCTCGACCTGCAAACGGTGGCCAGCCTTCCGGAATGGGTCGAGCTGATGTCCCGCCTTCAGGAACTTCACACGCGCATTCTCCACTCTGCGGTTCACTTCGAGGTCGCCCTCACCCAGGTACGACAGGTGACCGCCGCCCTGGCGCAAACCACCCACCGGGAAGACGACCCGACTCCCGTTCCGCTCCGCCCGGAACCGGCCAGTCATCGAGGGGAGAGCCCCGTCACCAAAGCCGATCGCCTCACCACGAACCCACCGGCCACCGGGAGGGAAATCCGGCCATGACGATACGATCGACTACTTGCCGCGTCTTTCTGGTCGGGGATCATCCCGATCTCCGCTCCCCTCTCCGCGCCCTCGCAACCCGGATCCACGAAGTGGAGGCGCTCTCGCCGGAAGTAGTCCTCCTGGATCCGACGACCGGAGCCAGCGATATCGAAGGGAAGGCCTGCGATCGGGATTTCCGCGAAGGTGATCTGCTCATTCTCCTTTCGCGGGGAGAGACCGACCCGCTCAGCGAACGATTTGCGCAAAGCACGACGGAACGGGCGATCGCCCGACGACTGATCGTCCTTCCAGTCCTTCCGCAAGGGCATGCTGACTATCGTCGGTCACCGTGGCGCAAGGCGCTCGCACGCAGCGTCACCTGCGCCCATGTCGATTTCGCAGCCGATGAGGATGTGCTCCCCCGGATCATTCTTGGAGAGCTGCAAACACGCTTTCTGCTTGGCTGCGGACAGACTGACCTCCGCGGACTGCCTGTCGCGGAGGATGGCGGCGCCTGGACCGAGACATGCGCCCACGGGAGCAGCGCCATGCAGCCCCATCTGGCGCGGGCGATGAAGGCTCTCGAAGGGCGCCTCTTCGATGCCGCGATCGATTGCCTGCGGCAGGCACAGGTCGCCGACGCGACGGACGCGATCCCCTGTTATTGGAGCGCGCGCCTGCGATTGGCGACAAACCGTTCCGACGAACTGAACGAAGCTCTCGTCGAAGCGACCCGAGGAGCCCGGCTCGCCCGGCTCGCGGAGACCGATTCCGACCTCGAGCGGGCCTCGTGGATGCTCGCCGTCCGTGCCGCGACTGCGTTGGGAGAAGAGGCGGCGGCCATGGAGTACCTCAGTGAGGCGATGACTGGCACACTCTCTGCCACCGACTGGCTCGAGGTTGCTCGCCGCCATGCCGATACCCGGCGCTACGACCGGACACTCGCCGCCCTCGAAGAGGCCTTCTATCTCGATGCCTCCACCCTTTCGCAGGCAGGCTCAGCGCCTGAATTCGCCCTTCTCGCCCATGACCTCGGTCGCCTTGAACAGGATCTCCGGGAGCGGCTCCGGTTTCAGATCAGACCGTTACTTGAAAGCGAAGCTGTCATCCTCGCTCATAACACCCCCGACGATGCCGAACAATCGCGATCAGCACACGAACACGCCCAAACGGCCGTCAGTGCTGATCAGGAAATCGCCGCGTTGGTCGAGATCGGCCAACGGAGCGCCGTCCGCCAGGTCGAGCTGCTGAACGGCTGGGCCGCACAGCTTGTCGCCGACGCACACCGGCACCAGGCACTCAAAAGCAGCCTTGAGCAGTTTCCCCCGGCCGATCAGGAACCAGCCCTCACCGGATTCGGGGCATGGTTGCATCACTGGTGGGCACCCTATCGGCACCAATGGGATCTCCTTGTGGATACGTTCCGTTCCCAGATGCAAACACGCCATACACTCGCGGAGCGGACGGCGGCGATGGAACGGACGCTACGCGACCAAGTCGCCGTTTTCCTGCAGACGGTGGAACAATTCGAGAGGGCCGCCCTCGCCGATCCACTCCTCGCACCCGCCTGCCGACGCTCCGATGCGACAGAATCGGATCTCATCATCTTCCCGTCAACCGACGCCGATCCGGTGGAACTGGAAAGGGACAGCGAAATCGTCCCGGATCTGCTGATTCCCTACACCCCCGCAAAAGTCGCCGCTGAGCCCGGGGCCCGCCTCTATCGCCTCGAGGCGCATCTCGATACACTCGCGGGAAGCCGCGCAGGCGTCTACTTTCAGCGAGCGAAAGAGGAGGCGACCCGCGCCGGATAAACGGATCGGGCGCAGGCCGCGACCTCCGGGCGCGCCTCGGGTGGGGACCGACCCACATGCTTTTAGGCTTCCCCGCAAATCGTGAATGCGCACCCTTCCGCATCATGGCATCGGGAAAGCAGGCAACCTGGGGCGGACGTTTCACAAGTGGTCCCGCCGATCTGATGATTCGCTTCAGTGAATCGGTGAGCTTCGACCGCGAACTCGCTCACTTTGACATCGCGGGATCACGCGCACATGCCCGCATGCTTGTCCGGACCGGCCTCCTCGAGAAGGCGGCTGGCGATGCGATTCTGGCGGGTCTCGAGCAGATTGACGGAGAGATTGCGGCGGGCACCTTCGCGTGGGACATCGCCCTCGAGGATGTTCACATGAACATCGAGCAGCGGCTCACGGAGCGGGTACCGGAGGCGGCGAGGCTGCACACGGCGCGGAGCCGTAATGATCAGGTAGCGACAGATATGCGCCTCTGGTTCCGGTGGGCGACGGATGAACTCCGGACGCAACTCGAGCTGGTCATGCGTGCGCTCCTCGACCAGGCGGAATCGTTGCAGGACGTTTATATTCCCGGATACACGCACCTTCAGCGTGCTCAGCCGGTTTCCTTCGCCCATCACCTCCTCGCTTATGTCGAAATGCTCGGACGGGATCGAGCCCGTCTCGCCCGCGTTCGCGAGGACGCGCTTTGGTGTCCCCTCGGATCCGGCGCGATCGCCGGTACGACCCTTCCGATCGACCGGGAAGCGACCGCACGGGATCTCGGCTTTGTCGATTCGGAGGGAAATGCCCAGCCGACCCGGAACAGCATGGATGCGATCGCCGACCGGGACCTCTTTCTCGACTTCGCCCACGCGTGTTCGGTCATTGGCCTCCATCTCTCCCGAATGGCCGAAGACATGATTCTGTGGACGTCATCGGAATTCGGATACGTCCGGTTTTCAGATGCCTTCACAACGGGTTCCAGCCTGATGCCACAGAAGAAAAACCCCGATGCACTGGAACTGATACGGGGAAAAAGCGCGCGCTTGTGTGGTGCCGTGACAACCTTGCAGACAATGGTGAAAGGGCTTCCTCTCACCTACAACCGGGATCTTCAGGAAGACAAACCGCCGGTCTTTGACGCCTTCGCCACCACCGCCACCTGCCTCCAGGTCCTGGCGGGAACGGTGGAAGGCATGACGGTCAACGGGGAACGCTGCGCCGCCGCCGTTTCCGACCCGGCACTCCTCGCGACGGATGTCGTTGATTATCTCGTGCGCCGCGGCGTCGCCTTCCGGGAGGCACACCATCTGATCGGTGCGCTCGTGTCCGAGAGTGAAAAAACCCATACGCCCCTTCCCGCGCTTCCCTGGGAAACTGTTTCAGCCCTGCACCCCGCATTCGGTCGGGACTGGGTAGATTGCTTCGATCTCCGGCAGGCGATGGAGGGCCGGGAAAACATCGGCATGCCGGGGAGGGCCCAAGTCGCTTCGGAGATCGCTGCGTGGCGTCTGCGGCTGCAAGGGTAAGCCTTGATTGTGGAGCCCGTTGACAGAGAGTCTCTTCCCCGCCTGAACGCGCATCCGCTGCGCACGCTCCTCACCTTCAGCTTTACCAATGCGATGTGCTGGCTCATCGCGCTCGGCACGCCGATGGTTTTGCTGGCAGGGGAACTGGGGGCAACGACGGTCGAGGTGGGGCTGGCCTACACGGCCGTCTTTCTGACTCTTCCGCTCCAGGTGCTGGCGACCGCCACCCTGCCACGTTTCGGCTACAAGCGGCAGATGATTTTCGCCTGGTCGACACGGACGTTCTTTCTTCTCGTTCCCCTCGGACTCGCGATTCTGGCACCTTTTGATGACACCCGGACTCCGGTCTATGCTCTCCTTGGCAGCGTTGTCTGCTTCGCGCTCTTTCGCGCCCTCGGCAGCTGTGCCGTCATGCCGTGGATCTATTCGCTCGTTCCGGAGCCCATTCGTGGCCGCTACTTTGCCACCGATCAATCAATCACGGGGGCGGCCGGGGTGGGAACACTGGTTCTCTGCTCGGCCCTCTTTGTTCTGCTTCCCAACTTCACCGCCGCGGCCTGGCAATACGGATTCGCCTTGCTCGGTTCGCTCCTCTCGATCGCGCTCCTCACCTCGCTTCCCGATGTGGCGCGTCCGGCTGCGACGACGGTGCCTCAAATCATTCGGGAGACTCCTTCGCGTTGCCTGCGCCCCGGTGACTTCCGCTTTTACGTCGGATTCATGGTGGCGGCCAACATGGTCATGACAGCCTTTCCTCCCTTCATCGCATATTACCTGAAGGTGTCTCAGAACTGGCCCAGCGACCGCATCCTTCTCTTCACGGCCTTGCAATATGTCGGCAACGTCGCGGCGGCCTTTTTTGTCCGCAGTCAACTCGACCGTACGGGTGTGAAGCCGTTTTTCCGCCTCGCCCTCGTCGGGCAGGTGGTGCTCATGGTCTTCTGGATTCACTACGTCCTGGGCGCGCCGCTGATCGGCTACCTGATCCCGGTCGCCTACTTTGGGTTCGGCGCGACCATCACAGCGTGGAATGCCGCCCACCTGAGCTATTTGCCGCGGGTCTGTCCGGAACCCTCCCGGGCCCTCGCCATCTCGATCCACAGTTCGGTGGTCGGTGTGCTCGGAGGTCTCGCACCGATCCTCTGGGGCCTCTTTCTGAAAGCACCGGGCGCAAACGCGGGCATGCCGCCCCACCGTTTTGCCCTCTACCTGGCGATTACCGCCGGCGTGCAGATCATCCTCTTCATTCTCGTTTCCCGCCTTCGTTCGGCGAACCAGGATCGCCTGCCTTTGCCCGTTTTTGGCCAGCTCTACCGCTCGTTCCGGTTCCTGGGCAGTCTCATCAACCCGATCGTGCCGCGCGCGGATGAACCTGCCGGCGCCTCCCCGGACGCCGCCGTCAAAACTGACTCTTGAAGTCTTCGAACGACTGACGCAGCTCGGCCAGCGCACGCTCAAGGGTGGAAACCCGTTCCGTTAATTCATCGACTCGAAGATCGGCGGCGGGAGCGGGGAGTGTCGCCCGATGGGTCAAGGGCGCGGCCTCGGTCGTGAGATGCTCGTCAAACGGGGCGAACACATGCACATACCGCACCTCCTTGCTTCCGGGCCGGAGCGGCAAAGGGTGCACGAAATCCTTTGGTTCAAGCTCGCGCGACTGCATCCCGGCGAGAACCTGCCGAACCTCCTCGGTGTCGCGAAAGGCCGCCATGCGCTCGGTCCGTTGCCGGAGTTGTCCAAGCGTTTGCGGCCCGCGCAGGAACAGCACGCAGAGGAGGGCCAGTTCCCGGTCGTTCAACTCCCATTTCTGAAGGAGCTGATGGCGAAACTTCGGGACGCGGGACCCCGCCATGTCGACGCGAAGGACCAGGCGCCGGTCACGCAACGTATCGAGGGCAGCCGCCACCGCCTCCTCATCGTAGTCGGTGACGGGATCCCGGCTGGTCCGCTGGTTGCACCCGAGAGTGAGTCCCTTGAGGGTCATCGGATAATATTCCGGAGTGGTCACCGCCTTCTCCGCCAAGGTGCCGAGGATCCGAATCTCGATGTCAGGGAGCATGAGGCTCATGCAGCAGCGTCACCCATGCTCCCTCCGGGGGACAAGAAAAACCAGTGGCAGAACGCAAGGGCTTCCGCGCGACGAGGCGCAGGGGTCATCACAGGAGCGCAGCGATTTCCGCCAGGTCGTCAGTGGGAGGGAGGCATTGGGTTCCGACGCAGAGCTGGAACCTCTCGTCGGGCCGGAGTTCTCCACTTTCCTCGACAAAGAGCCGGCGGAAGGGCCGCTGGACGAGGACCGCACGAAGACTTTCCACCGCCTCCACGCCCTCCCCGCTCCGCACACCCACCGTAGAAACACCCAATGCCGCCTGCGTAAGACCGGAAAGGGCATGACCGATTCCCTGGGGAGCGCGTTGCGCATATCCCGGATAAGAAGCACTCATGCGCTCAAGCAGTTCGGCCCAGCGGGATTCGCCCGTGAGCTGATAGAGGTCCCGCGCGACGTGAACCAGATGGCTCTGCCCCGCCGGCGTGGCGCTATCAAACCACTCCTTTTTGCGCTGCAGGACATCTCTCTGCACGCGATCGGTAAAGTAGAAGCCGAGTGCATGGGGATCGACAAACCTTGCCAGGACCGTCTCTGCAATGCGCCCGGCGCGCTCCCGATATTCCTTTGCGGTCCCTCGCTCCAGCCATTCGGTGTAAGCGGCAATCGACAAACATGCCTCCGCAAACGCGCCGTAATCGTCGATCACACCGTCTCCGAAGGCTCCCCGCTCGTAGGCACCGCGCGCCAGATGCAGGCCTTCCGGGCGCTCCGTCACGAGTTCGTCCCAGATCCAGTCAACCATCGCTCTTGCCTGCTGCAGCCAAGCCTTCTCCCCGAAGGTCCAGGCCGCCTCCGCCAGTCCGATCACGACAAGGCAATTCCAGCCCACAAGGCGCTTCTCGTCCCGCCCGGGACGCACTCGTTTTTCGCGTGCCTGAAGCAGCTGCGCGCGATCGGCGGCGAATTTTTCACGGAGGGCGTCGTCGCTCGGGAGGAAAACCGGCTGGCTCCAGCCGTTTTCGAAGTTGCCTGCGTCTGTGATCCCGTAGGCTTCGCAGAATCGCCTCCCGCGTTCTTCTCCGAGGACCGCAACAACGGCGGGCGGATTCCAGACGTAGAACTTGCCTTCCTCGCCGTCACTGTCGGCGGCAAGCGCACTGAAGTAGCCGCCCCCTGGCGCCGCCAACTCCCGATCAAGCCAGCCGATCGTTTCCGCCACCACCGCACGGTAGCCTTCATCCCCATACCGGCGATACGCACGACTGTAGATAGTTAGCAGCAACCCGTTGTCGTAGAGCATCTTCTCAAAGTGGGGAACGATCCATTCCCGATCGACGCAATAGCGCGAAAAACCGCCTCCGACATGGTCAAAAAGCCCGCCCCGGGCCATCGCACTCAACGAAGTCAGCATCACCTCGTCGAGGCGCCGGGCGAGCGAGGGTCGCTGCTCTTCGACCGCGCGCGTGTTGCGGATCGCCAAAAGAAAATCGAGGGTCATCGCGGGGGGAAACTTCGGCGCACGCCCGAATCCGCCAGCTTCGTCATCATGCGCTTGCGCGATCGTTTCCGCAGCCGAAAGAAGCGCGTCCGGCGGAAGCGGATCACCCGTTACGCTGACCGGGATATTGCCCGAACCGAGGTTCTTCATCACCGCCACCGCATTTTCCTCGAGGTCACTGCGCTGGCGCCGGAAGTAGTCGCTCACGCGCACCAGCAATTGAGGCCACGGCACGATCTGCCCACCACGGCGGTCATCGGGCGGAAAGTAGGTCCCTCCCGCGAACGGTCGCCCGTCCGGCAGGCAGAACACATTCAGGGGCCAGCCACCCTGCCCGTCATTCATCATCTGCACCGCCTCCATGTAGAGGTGGTCGAGATCCGGGCGCTCCTCGCGGTCGATCTTGATGCACACGAAGTGCTCATTCATGATCCCCGCAATATAATCGTCCTCGAAGCTCTCACGCGCCATCACATGGCACCAGTGGCACGCGCTGTAGCCGATCGAAACGAGCAGGGGTTTTTCCTCCGAACGCGCTTTCTCGAGCGCTTCTGGCCCCCAGGGGAACCAATCGACCGGGTTTTCCGCGTGTTGACGCAGGTAAAGGGAAGATTCTTGGGCGAGCCGGTTGGCCATATCGAAGGTCGAACCTGAGCCCTCGGACGTGAATTGCAATGGCTACCGGCGGATCTCCGCAGGAGAGAGGCTATCGCCGATGTCGCCTGGGGGGGGGGAGATTCCCGCCAGCGGACAACGGCCTCAGGTACCCGGCCGCCGGATGAGGACGTCCGCCCACTGGCCGTCTACTCGGCTGTCCCCCGTGATCGTTCCGCCCCACCGTGCTCCGGCGCGTTTCTCAAAACAAACCCGCAGTTCCTCGACTTCTTCCTGCAGGATTCCGCTGAGAATGAGCGCCCCTCCCGGAGCCACCGCCTCGAGGAGGAGATCCACGTGTTCGCGCAGGATGGGCGCAAGGATGTTCGCCAGAACGACGTCCGAAGAACGTTCTCCAAGCCCTTCCTGAAGGCCACACCAGCGAAACTCGATCTGCCCGGCGACGGCGCAGAGGCTTGCGTTTTCAAGGGCGATGCGAACCGCATCCGGATCGTTGTCGAAGGCAAAGGCGCCTCCTCCGAAGCCCGCCTTGACCGCCGCGATGGCGAGGATTCCCGACCCGCATCCGGCATCGACGATTGATTTTACGGATACATCGCCGGCCCATTCTTCGCGCATATCAAGGAGGCGGTGAAGACAGAGTCGTGTCGTTTCATGATTGCCCGTTCCAAAGGCCATACCGGGATCGAGCAGAACCATTGCATCCCCTTCCGGAAGGACGTATTGGTCGCGCTCCCATTCGGGCACAAAATGGAGGCCACGATCGGACCACGGCTTGAAGTGAAGCTTGTAGGCTTCCTTCCAGTCGGCGTCAGCGAGCGGGCGGCCTGTGGGCAGCGGCGGCAGCTCCGGAAACGCCTGCCGGAGGGCCGCATAGACGGCCACGCTCTCCTCCCGGTCGGCAAAAAATCCACGCAGCTCCGGATCGGTTACCTGCGGATCCTGGAAGAGCATCCAGTGCTCCTGGTAATCCTCGCAAAAATGCGCTTCGAGGGCTTCCGCCTGCGCGGGACTGACGGGTATAGAAACCTGATGCATGATGAGAAAGGTGAGCGGGAGCGCCCGTATCGCTATTCCTCTGCGAGCTGACGCACCACTTGCGGCAGGATATGGTGTTCGGCCGCATGGATACGCGCCTCGAGCGTCTCCAGAGTATCCCCGGGTTCGATCCGCACCGCCTCCTGCTCGATGATCGGCCCCCCATCGAGTTCGCTCGTCACATAGTGAACGGTGCATCCCGTGACCTTGACCCCGTAATCGAAAGCCTGCCGAATCCCTTGTAGACCCTTGAAGCTCGGGAGCAAGCTCGGGTGCAGGTTGATGATCTGTCGCGGAAATTCATCGAGGAATCCGCTCTTGAGCACCCGCATGAATCCCGCCAGCACCACGAGTTCGGCCCCAGCGCCGCGAATGCGCTCCACGTAACGGGCTTCCGACTCCGCCGTCAGCTTTGTCCGGAATTCACCCGGATCCACCCATTCGGAATGGACCCCGAACTGCTTGCCCAGCTCGAGGATGCGGGCCTCCTTCCGATCCGAGAATACCGCCACCGGCACGGCTCGCCCCAGTTCGCCGGCCTTCCATGCCTTGAGCAGGGCCTCGGCATTGGAGCCGCGTCCCGATCCGAGAATAGCGAAGCGCATGGATCTTTTATGCCGCTCCGCTTTCACCGAAGCCAAGGCGAATCCACGCGATGGTCACAAATGGACCGACCTTCCCGCGCCTCCTTCCGGCTTCTCCAGCCCTCAAATCTACGAATCACACGCGCAGGAACAGAGGATCCCTAGGCCTCGTCATGAAGGAGCGCAAGGACCGCCCGGCGATGGGGCTTTCCGCGGGCGGTCTGGGGAAAGGCCGAGACGATGCGCAGGCGTTTTGGCCGTTTCCACGGGGCAAGGTGTTCCGCGAGATGCGCCCGAAGTTCGGCCGTATTGACGTCTCCGGCCACGACGGCGCCGAGAACAGGAGATCGGTCCGCCCTTTCGATCGCAGTCACCAACGCGTCTTTGACACGCGGGGACAGACGGAGGACCCGCTCCACCTCCTGCGGATCAATTCGTCGGGCACCGAGCTTGATCCATCGGGCGGTCCGGCCGGTCAGGATCAGTTCGCCGGCGGCATTCAGCACTCCCTTGTCCACCATAAGGTGGCTGTCAGGACCTTCGCGGCTGCGACGACCGAAGTGCGCCACTGAGGAACTGGAGACGCGAATGCGCCCACTTCGTGCGATCGCCACGTTGACTCCGGGCAGGATCTGGCCGACACCCCGGCCCTCCAGGGCGGCCGAACCGGTCGGGTCGAAGGCAATGCCTCCGGTTTCGGAGGAACCGTAAAAGTTGTGGATCCTGCGTCGGAACCGCTCTTCGAACAACTGCGCCAATGCGGCTGACAAAGGGGCCCCTGCACTGATGATGAGGCGGACCGGCGAGAGGGAGTGAGCCGGGATTCCGGAGCGCACAAGGCTCTCCAGAAGCGGGGGTGTCGCCGGGAAAACAGTTGCCTGAAAACGCTTGATCTCATCCGCGATGACACCGGGAAAGACCGCACTCGCACAAACAATTCGGTGCCCTTCGGCGAGCGCGGGAACGACGAGGTTGCCAATCCCGTAGGAATGTCCGAGCGGAATGGCCGCCAGATGGACATCCTCCGTGCGCAGGCTCATCCCGGAAATCAGCCGCAAGCCATCGGCGAGCAGTTCGTCCGCAGAAAAGTAGAAGACCCTCGGCGCACCGGTCGTTCCACTCGTCGCCTTGCCGAGAACGACCGGATGGCGAAAGCGTCTCGGGCGTGTCTTCGGCACCATCAGTCCGCTTGGCGTGATGCACAACGCGGCCCTCATCGATTTCGCCGCTTCGTGCGCTTCAGACGCCGTCGCCGTCGGATCGAGCGGAACCGCGATCGCCTCGCAACGCCACAGCGCGAGCAGGCAGGCAAGCCATTCGGCTCCGTTCGGCAATGTAAACACGACCGGACGTCGGGCGAGGTTCGGAGTGACCGGCAGCCGTGCCACCCATTGGGCCGCCAGTCGATTCAGACCACCCCGATCGATCCACTCTCCCGTCACGCCATCGGCCACAACGGGGGCATCCGGATCCGATGCGGACAATTGTTGCCATCGCGCTAGCAACGAGTTCGGAACGGGCATCAATGCAGGGCTCACGCTGTCGTCAGGACGAAGTTTCCACCGGCCGCATCAACTCCAGGGCGACGATCGCCGTGACAACCATGAGGGCAACGGTTCCCCCGAGCGCGCTCACGGCGGGGATCCGGCTGAACGCAAGGACCCCAAACGCGACGAATGTCGTCATCGCCGAGACGCGGATCGAGACCGGATACTCCACCCTTGCGGCGGCACTGCTGACAAAAAAGACGGCATAATCAAACGTGACGCAGAATCCGAGCAAAGCCGCGACGAGGTGGAATAGCTGCAACTCGCCGGTCACACCGCCCCAGAATCCGAGCGCGCAGACGAGCGATCCGAGCGGAACCGCACAGACGCGCGCCCAGTTGCGCCAACCGAAAAACACCCGCAACACCAGCAGCACCACGACGATTCCGACAATGGCGAGCCACTGGATCTCCTCCCGCCAAACCTGCAACAAACGATTCAGCTCCGTTCGCACATCCAGCGCCTGCAAGGGTGCGGGCACGGTCTCATCGGCCGGGATCAGCATGCTCAACCAGGCGTCGTCCCCGAGACGCTTTCCGATGACAGACGACGACGGCCCGCGAAAGTGGGCTGCAAGCTCCTCTGCCGCCTGCTCTGCCTGTTCCTGCAGGGCGGCCGGTTGCGCGAGCAGGGGGTGAAATTCCTCGAAATCCCGCAGGGCATCCGCAAAGGCTTCGGGCACAAACGCCTCGTTCGCGAGAGCGTCCGGCAATCGATCAATGAACGCGAGCCATTCGTCGGCATCGGCGGAGAATTCCCGGAGCATCTCCGGGGTTGGGAGGAGCGCCGCGATGCCCCGCGTTTCGAGGCTGGCCTGATGACTCGCCTGCGCCATCTGCGAGGCGGCCTCGAGAATCCCCGGCCCCACCGCAATGACCGACTGCCAGCCGTTCCCCTCCCCGACGGTGGCTCCCAGGACCGCCTCAAGAGCCTCCTCGAGTTCCGCGTGCCGCAGGTCCAGATGGCGCACGTCATCCTGCCAGCTCGAACAGACAAGTCCCACCATCCCGAGGAGCACCGCCAGCACAGCAATCGAGATCCGTCCCCCGACGGGAAGACGGGAGAACCACGGGGCCACCAGGCGGCTGGATAGCCGGACAGGAGGTCGGTCGCGATTGAGGGGTGCATACAAGGCACAGGCTACGAGCGCACCGGTGAGCCCTCCGGCCACAAATACGCCCGCTTGCGCGATTACCTCGAGGCTGGAGAAAGTGAGGATCAGATAACCACCGATCGTGCTCGACGCGGAGAGCAGCAACGCACGCCAGACGAGGACCCGCTTGCCGTTCTGAAGATAGAGGTGGGTGCCGTAATCGATCGCCACGCCTGCGAGGACGCTGCCGAGGACCAGCGCCAGAAGATGCACCTGCGGGAAAACGAGCGTCACGAGGGTCAGTCCGGAAAGCAGGCCGATCGCGACCGGGATGAG
>CAZVQJ010000053.1:0-14216 GCA_964629165.1 uncultured Puniceicoccaceae bacterium | reverse complement strand
CGGATTGAGGAAATCAAGGCTCTGGCGGCGTCCGAACCATACTAAGAACATCCCTTCACGACATTGGCTGATCGCCAGTTCTTCTGGCGCGAGCGCCACACTGACCTCCGCATCGAGGACGCACAGGCTTCCGCCGAGGCGATTGATTCAGAACAGTCGGCAGACAGCCCGGGGCTCTCGGCACCCGTGCCGGTCCGCGAATGAATGAAGGGACCACAGGTGAGATTCGTTGCCCTTCTTCTTCCGTTCCTCCTCGGGAGCTGTGCGGCGTACCGTCTGGGTCCACCGGAAAGTAGCCTCGACGGTACGATCTACATCGCTCCAGTCAGCAACCAGACACAGACACCACAAGTGCGGGCGCTCCTCACCGAGCAGTTGCGGCGGGTTTTTCTGACAGGGCCGGAATGGACGCTGTCCGATCAGGAGACCGCTCAGTTCCAACTCGAGGTGGTCGTCGTGAATTTTGCTCAGGAGACCGCTGCGACCCGCGAAGAGGATACCGCACGTGGACTTTCCTTTGAAATGCGGCTGGCCGCGTCGTATACCCTGCGCACACCCGACGGGGCTGCGATCATCTCGGATCCCATTGAGGTCAGCGGCATCAGTTTCGATACACCCGGCACCCCGGAATCGAATTATCAGGCTTTGCCCGCGATGACCGCAAAGCTCGCGGAGCAGATCCGGGCAAGCGTCACCGAACGCTGGTAGGCCTTCGGGGAAATCGAGCCCTCCGACGGGTGGGGGTCCATCTCGCCCCAAGCAGCGCGGCGGATGCCGCGACCAGATCGAAGAGGGCTCGGATCACCAGCGCGGGCAGCTTCGTTCCCGAATCGCTTGCGTATCTCTGCCAGTAGGATTCAAGATAGACTTGGTCTCTCGTGGCTCGGTCGGCTCCGGGGACCACGGCACCCATGCGAAAGACGACGCCTGCAAGAAGCCAACGCTCCGCACCCTTCGGGGTTCGGCGCCACACGATTCCCGCAGTTGAACCTCCCACTCTCCCTCATGAAAAACTGGACGGCATCCACTCTCCCCGACGACACCCGCACCCTAACTTCCCCCTCTCCTGCTGCCGACAGCTGGTCGCGCCGCACCGTTCTTCGTCTTCTTCACACGGCAAAAGAGGATTTTCTGGAAATGCAGTTTCCCGGGGGGAGTGTCGAAACGCATGGCAGCGAGTCGGCGGAACCGTCCCACGCGATCATCAAGGTGCAGCACGAGGATTTTTTTCGCCGCCTCACCGTCTTCGGGGAGATCGGGCTCGGCGAAGGCTACATGGCGGGCGATTGGGAATCTCCGGATGTGCCGCGGGTTCTCCGCTTCTTTGTCCGGAACATGCATGGTTTGAACCAGAGTAGCGGCCACCGCCTCCTCCTGAACATGGGCCGCCAAGCCGCACGGTTTGGCCATTGGCTTCGACGCAACACCCGGGGTAACAGCCTGCGCAACATCTCCGCCCACTACGACCTCAGCAACGACTTCTACTCGCTTTGGCTCGATCCGACCTGGACCTATTCAAGCGCCCGCTTCGATGAGCCCGGTCAGTCACTTGAGGACGCCCAGGAGGGGAAATATCGAAATCTTGCCGAACACCTGCAGCTCCAGCCCGGACAACGGATTCTGGAGATAGGCTGCGGTTGGGGCGGCAACGCAATTTTTCTCGCCCGGAATTACGGGGTCCACGTGACAGGGCTGACGATCTCCACCGAACAGCTGAAGAAGGCTCGTGAGCGCGTCCGACTGGAGGGACTCGAAGATCAGGTGGACCTCCGGTTCTGCGATTATCGAGATGCCGACGGATGCTTCGATGCGATTGTCTCGGTTGAAATGCTGGAGGCGGTCGGGCATCAGTTTCTGCGCACTTTCTTTCACCAATGCCACCGATTGCTCCGGCCATCCGGCCTTCTCGGGCTCCAGGTAATCCTCTCTCCCGACGCCCGCTACCACCGGGGTCGCCGTTCCGCGGACTGGATCAAGAAGCACATCTTTCCCGGAGGACAGCTGCCGAGTTTTGCTGCCATCAATCGCGCGATTAATTGCACCGGGGATCTCAACCTGGCCCATTTTGAAACGATGGGACTCCATTACGCCCGCACCCTGCAGCTCTGGCGGGAGCGTTTTCTTCAGCAGGTATCGGAGGTGCGCCAACTGGGATTCGACGACCGTTTCATTCGCAAGTGGGTCTATTACCTGAGTTACTGCCAAGCCGCCTTTGAGACCGCGAACATCAATGTTGCGCAAATGATCTACGTGCGGCCGAATCGTCCCTTCGCCTGATGCCGATCCCACTTTGATCATGACCTCGCTTCTGCGATATCCGCCTCATGCGCTGACCCCCGAGCAGGAGCAATCCCTCGCCGCGCTGATCGAACTGGTCTGGCCTGCCTATCCGCCCGGCACGCCCGAGGCCGAAGCACGAGCGACCCGTCATGCGGCGCCACGACCACAGCGGCGCGTATTCATTATCTGGGATGGGAACCGGGCCGTCGCCCACGCGGAGTCATTTGCCCGGACGATCCGGACACCAGAAGGTACCTTGACCGCAATGGCCCTGGCCGGTGTCTGTGTCGATCCCGCCTGCAGAGGGCGCGGCCTCGGTCATCAGGTCGTCACCGCCGCTTTTTCCGAGGTTGAGGAAGGCCGTTATCCCCTCGCCCTCTTTCAGACCGGAGTCCCCGGGTTTTATGCCCCCCTGGGAGGCCGCACGGTGGATAACCGCTTCTTCAACCGGCTCGCCCCCGACACTCCCGAAACAAACCCATGGTGGGAGTCTTCGATCATGATCTATCCGGCGACCGCCTCCTGGCCCAGCGGTGACATCGACCTCGGTGGCCCCGGTTACTGAAGCACCGCGGCGAGAGGGTCATGGCGCGGAAGCCTTCCTGAAGAGGCGATGCACGGAACCCCGACCTCAGAAACTGAAAGGACCTCCTGGCACAGTTACCTAACGCTCCGGAGCTTCGAAGGAATCCTCGCTGAAGGTAAAGTCGTCATCGATGTCGAATTCACCCATCTCGGAGTCACGGATCACACCGGTGGTGGAACTGCCCACCCGTGCCTTGACTGTTTTTGAGCTGGCACGGATGCCGCTCGATGATTCGTCGAAGTCCGTCTCGCCGTGCGACATCTCAAAATCGAAATCACCATCGATCTCGCCCTCACCCGGTTCCGGCTTCGAAACCTTCTTGGCCGCGCGCTCCTCATGAGCGGCTCCGCCCTGGAGGAGGGCATTCATCTGCCTGACAACCCGGTTGAGGGTGGCTGCCTGGCGATTCAGCTCACTGGCGGCCGAAGCCGTTTCCTCTGCCCCGGAAGCGTTGCGCTGCACGACACGGTCCATCTCGTTGACAGCCTTGTTGATCTGTTCGATGCCGTTGCTCTGCTCGCCACTTGCCGTCGCGATATTGGCGGAAAGTTCGCGCACCTCGGCGGTCTGCGACTTCACCTGGGCAAACGCTTCGTTGGTGCGCTGGAGGATCGAAGAACCGTCATCAATTTTCTGCACCGAACGCTCGATCAGGTCAGCCGTGTTACGGGCTGAATCGGCTGAACGGATCGCGAGGTTACGGACCTCATCCGCGACCACTGCGAAGCCTGCGCCAGCCTCTCCGGCACGCGCGGCTTCGACCGCTGCATTGAGGGCGAGGAGGTTCGTCTGGAAGGCGATCTCATCGATTGTTTTGATGATCTTTTGCGTTTCCTTCGAACCGCTCGCGATCTCTTTCATCGATTCCGTCAGCTCGTTCATCGCCACGGTCGCTTTCTCGACGACCTGAGCCGTCGATTGCACGGTCTCGTTGGCGACACCGGCGTGCTCCGCGTTCTGGCGGGTCATCGACGCAAGTTCTTCAAGCGAGGAGGAGGTCTCTTCCACCGAGGCTGCCTGCTGCGAGGAACCTTCGGCCAGTTCCTGACTCGCCTGCGTCACCTGCCGCGAAGCAGAGGAAAGCGCGCTCGAGGTGCTGTTGAGCGAGTTCACGAGCCTACGCAAAGCCTTCGTGATCGAGCGGACGTTCATTGTGCCAAACGCGATCCCGAGGACCAGCGCGGCGACCGAACCAAAGAGCGCGAGGGAGGAAGTACGGGCGAGGCTCGTCGCGTTGTTATTCGAGCTCTGCACCGCCTGGGAGGCACCCAAAGCAGCCATTTCCTGGGCACTGGCGAGGATCCGGGGATAGACCAGGCTGCGCTGTTGGTCCGCCTCCGCATGCAGCTTCCAGTATTCAAAGTAACGCTCCATCGAGGACTCGAAATCGCTTGTCGCGCGGCTGACCAACGCGAGTTGGCCCAGTTCCGCGGCATCCGTGGTTTGTCCTTCGAGATCCTTGATCGACTGGTAGACGACTGCAAACTGTTCGAGGGCCTGCGACATTTCTGTCAGGTCTTGCTGCGCCTGGGCGTTGTAGTTGCGCGAGTTGATGCCGTTCCCTTCTTCGAGAACGTCCGTCGCCGCGCCAATCATCGCCAGCCGGTTCGCGACCGCGGCGCGCAGGTGTTGATTCTGCTGTACAAGAAACGCCGCCGTGCCTTCGGAAAACTGGGTGGCCGCTTGATCCATCGCCTGCCGGCTTTGCATCATCGCCATGACGTCGATATTTTCCTCATCCGACACCTGCTCGCGATAGCCCATGATCGCGGTCTGATAGTGTTTGGCCGCAACTTCGATCTGCTCGATCGCGCGGAGGTCGTCCTCCACCGTCGTCTGCCCCGTCAAGATCTCGATGCGGGCGAGGACTTCCTGAAGTTCTGCTTCCGAGTTTCCGAAAAGATCGGGGTTGTTCGAGGACTGTGCCTCATAGCTATAGACGCGGGCCTGCGTGCCATGAGCGACGATTGCCTGCGCCAGTTCGATCGTTTCCTGGCGCCTCTGCACTTCACGCCGGAGCTGTGCGTTCTGGTCGTCGACGAAATTGTTGATCTCCTCGACAAAGGTCGCCGCCGCGACGTCGAGCGGTTCACGCTCAGCGACCATTCCTTCGATCGCTTCTTCGCTCGCATCCATCAACTGCCCGAATTCAGCCAGCAGCGGCGCCATCGCGGACTGCAAGGCGGCGAACTCTTCCAGCTGATGCTCGGACGCGAGCGCGCGTGCCGCGGCAAGCTCCTGCTCCATCTCGGCAAACTTCTCCCGGGCGGTGGCGAGTTCTTCGTTCCGATAGGAAGAAGCGAAATCGCTCATGTGGAAGATGAGCCCCCAGGCGCTTCGCGTGAGCTCCGTGCCCGTTGTCATCTCCGGAATGTAGGCGTTGTCGAGGCGCGTGACTTCTCGCCGTACGCCGAGCAAACTACCAACTGTCACTAAGCCAACGATGAGAGTAACGGCGATGAGGAGTCCGTAACCAAGGGCGATTCTGCGTCCGATTGTCATTATGAGTGGGAATTAAGGATAACCTGTGTCCGGAACATCGGCAGCGATCCCGAAGATTTTAGAATATTCTCTGGATCATTCCCATCTATCCGCTTCCAACTGCCGGATTCGTTCCGCCCCACCCACCTATTCGGAGCTGTTCGGCTTCCGCCCCTACTGCTCCCAAAGGCGCTTCAGCGCGTCGAGGTCACGTTTCGCTACCGGGCGCGACTTTGCCGTCGCGGGAGATTTTATCTCCGTCGTCGCCGGCGTCTTCCGGGGAATGACATCTCCCTCGGGCTCCGGATTCTCGCAACGTTGCGCGGCCCGCCACAGCTCCTCCAGCACGCGCAGCGAGATTTTCTGATGGGTTCCCAGATGCTGGGCGAAGGTCGAAATGCGAAACTCTTCCACCGCCCAGCGCAGGTTCTGCCGTTCGGGAGTCGCCCGCCGCAGTTCGTCCAGCCGCCGTTCGAAGAGGGTGATGACCCGCGCTCGCTCCCGGTCCCGGGCTGGATCGCGCCGGGCCTTTTCGATCCGACATTCTGCCGCATCCAGATAGCGCGGCAGATCCTCCAGCCGCCCGGAAGGAAGCTGTTCAAGGAAGTCGACAGGGAGCAATCGTTCGAGGGTCGCCCGCGCGATGCCGTGGGGATCGTCCACCTTCAAGAGGCGCCCACGCCGCAAAATCACGGTTTCCAGCTGATCCACGAAACGGGGCGCCCATCCCGGCAGCCGACCCCGCACAATCGCACAGGCATCCTCGAAGACAGCACGCACAAGCGATCTCGGTGCCGGCAGGTCCAACGCATAGTTTCGCGCGTGCGCACCCGCCTGACGCTCGAATGCTGGCCACGGGATGAACCCAATCGAGGCAAGCTTTACCCGGCGCAACTCACGCACGACCTCCCGCTCGAACCAGGCAAGGTCTTTTGCGAGGATCTCACCCACCAGGCGGGGGAACCCCTTTTTCGTCGCAGCGTGCGCCGCCGTCTTACTACGGAAAAGCCGAAGGTGGATCTCGTCACCGCCGCTGACCTCGAGCCCTGGATAGGCCGTCACCGGAACGCCTGCAACGGCACCGATTTCCAGCCGCTCCGGCATATCGGGAAAGCTCCAATTTTGCAGCGACGGGCGTTCAAACCGAGCACGCGCCTGTGTCCACAACCGCTCACGGGCCCGTCGATGATCCTCATCCACTTCTCCACCCCCGCTTTCCGTCAGCCGCACGGCGGCTTCCAGTTCCGACCACTCCCGTCCCTTCGCAACCACGACATCACGGGAATCAACCACTTCGATCCGTGGCAGAAGATGGGAAGGTACCGACCGGCCGTCCCATTCTTCCGGCCAGATCCGCACCCCAAAACGTTCGCCGATCAGTCGCGTGAGCTGATCACGCAGCGTGCCCTTTCGCGGTGTCACCAGCTCGGCCAGCTCGCGTCCTTTCTCGCCAAGCGGATGGAGCCGACGTCGGGTTTCCTTTGGCAGTCCTTTGAGCATGTGCTCAATGCGCTCGCTCGTATAACCGGGAACAGCCCAGTCAAGCGCCACCGGATCCAGTTTCGAGAATGCCCCGAAGGGCACCCGCAAGGTGGCGCCATCCGATTCATCGCCCGGCCGGTAATGATACTCCAGGGGCAGGCGGACACCTTCAATCTCGACCGATTCCGGAAAAGCTTCGGTGTCCGCCGGCGCTGTCGGCAGGAGATTCTCGACCGACACGTAGAGGCGGGACTGCTCTTCGGGCGATGCGCCCCGCCACCATTTTTGCAATTCGGCGACCGAACCTACCTGCGGCAACCGGTCCAGGTAAAAGGCTTCAATACGTTCATCCAACTGCCAGAGAGAGGCCTGGCGCAGGCGAGTCTGCTGGTTTTCCACCTCGGCCCGCACTTCCTGATTGTGTGCATACCAGGGCAAACGGGTCTGCAGCGTTCCCGCAACAAGTCCTTCCCGGACAAAGAGGAGGCGGGCGGCCTCCGGATCGATGCGCCCATACCCGACCCGCTTCGCACTCACCTCGAGCCCGTAGAGAAATTTCTTCTCCCGCACAACCGCCCGTTCCCCCTTTTCATCATATCCGGGGTCGACGTAGGACGTCTTGAGGACATGTGCACCGAGCGATTCGATCCACCCGGCATCGATCCGGGCAACCGTCCGCGCAAACAGCCGGGAGGTTTCCATCCACTCGGCACATACCACCCAGGGAGGTGTTCGCTTGCCGCTGACCGGCGCAGGCTTCTGCTTTCCCTTGAACTTCTTGCGTTCGTGCCTGGCCGATGACTTGTCGAACAGTCCCGAGCCCGGGTGCAGCATGACGTTCCTATGATGAGTCCCCAGATAGTGGTTACCCGCTTCCCGATGAGCAATATTGGAGAGCAGTCCCACGACGATGGAGCGGTGAATCTGATCGTATTCCGCCGCGAGGATTCCTTTCGGCCCCGGCGAGAGATCCCGCATCACCTGCGAAAGCTGCGCGTGCACATCCCGCCATTCCCGCATCCGCAGATAGGAGAGAAAGTGATCGCGGCAGAACCGGCGCAACTGGTTCTGCGTAAGTGACTCCAGCTTTTCATGATACGCCTCCCAGATGTTCAGCAAGGTGAGGAAATCTGACTCCGGATGGACGAACCCCGCATGCATCCGGTCCGCCGCTTCCTGTGCATCGGCCGGGCGTTCCCGCGGATCCTGAATGCTCAACCCGGCCGCGATGACAAGGACCTCGCGCACCGCCCCTTCGTCCCGCGCCTGCAAGAGCATGCGTCCGACGGTCGGATCGCACGGCAAACGCGCCAACTCGCGCCCCAAGGGCGTGAGCTGGCGCTTCCCGTCGAGGGCGCCGAGATCCTGCAGGAGCTGGTAACCTGCGTTGACGGCTCCAGGCGAGGGGGGATTCAGGAAGGGGAAACTTTCGATCTCGCCCAGCTTGAAGGCGACCATCCGCAGGATGACCTCCGCGAGGTTCGCTCGCAACAACTCCGGCGTAGCATAGCGCGGCCGGGAGCTGTAGTCCTGTTCAGAATACAGACGGATGCAGACCCCCGCTTCCACTCGGCCAGCGCGTCCCGCCCGTTGGTCGGCACTGCTCTGCGCCACCGGTTCAATCGGCAACCGCCGCGTATGCGTCCCGGAATGGTACCGGCTGATGCGGGCGAGTCCCGTGTCGATGACATAGCGAATGCCCGGTATCGTGATCGATGTCTCCGCAATATTGGTCGCGAGGACGATCTTGCGGGCCTGAGTCGGCGCGAATATCCGGGCCTGCTCTGCATTCGAGAGTCGCCCGAAGAGGGGCAGAATCTCGACCCGGCCGAGGCGTTCCCCATCGAGCATCGCCCGCAGCTCCCGGATGTCCTTCTCCCCCGGCAGGAACACGAGGATATCGCCCGGTCGGTTTTCCGCGACGACCTGCCCGACCGCCTCGGCCGCAGCCTCCAGATAGGTGAAATCGCCCCGTTCTTCCGCCATCTCATCGATCGGACCATAACGGATCTCGACCGGATAGGTGCGCCCGCTGACGGCAATGATCGGCGCGCCCGCAAAAGCCGCGGAAAATGCCTCCGTATCGATCGTGGCGGACGTAATGATCATGCGAAGCTGCGGCCGGCGCACCCGCAGCCGTTGCAGGTAGCCGAGGAGGAAGTCGATGTTGAGCGATCGTTCGTGAGCCTCGTCCACGATGATCACGTCGTACTCCCAGAGTTCCGGATCCCCCTGCACTTCGGCGAGGAGCATGCCGTCCGTCATTGTCTTGATCAGGGTTTCGACACCTGACCGGTCGGTAAATCGGATTTTTGCCCCGACCTCCCGCCCCCATGGCACCTGCAGTTCCTCCGCAATACGCCGGGAAACGGAGAGCGCCGCCACGCGACGCGGCTGGGTGCAGGCAATCTTGCCCCCAATCCCAAAACCTGCCGCCAGAGCCATCTTGGGCAGTTGCGTCGTTTTCCCCGAACCAGTCTCACCCGCCACAATGAGGACGGGATGATGACGAAGAGCCTCGATGATTTCTTCCGCACGATCGCTGATCGGGAGTTCCGGTGGAAAGGTCCACCGCGGTATCGCCTCCCGCCGCGCGAGCCAAAGGGCATGGGAGGCGCGAAGGCGCTCGAGCTGGCGGTCCCAGGCCTCCGCCGTCACCCTCAGGCCCCTCCGTTCGCGCTCCCGCAACCGATCAACCGCCGCTCTTTCCCGCCACATCGACTGTGGATAGAGGGTTTCGATCTCCTGCGCCTGCGATTCCGTCACGATGCGCAGATTTGTGCGGCCATCGCGGCGATGGCAAGAATCCCCGACATCCCACGCCGGCTCATCGCTGCGCGCCCTCTCAGCGCCGTGTCGGTGCAATGACAAAATTGCGGAGGCTCCGTTCCCGCTGGCCCCACTTCTCATCCATTTCCTTGATGAAACTTTCCATCTGCCGCTGCAACTCGGCAAGAAACGCCTGTAACTCTTCCTTTTCGCCCTCGATTTCCAGCCGGACCCTGCCGTCCATCAGGTTCTCCACCGTCCCGGAGACTTCAAAGCCCTGGGCCACCTGGCGCGTGCTGTAACGAAAACCGACACCCTGCACGCGTCCCGATAGGTGGACGATCGCATAACTGACCGATTCTGCCATCATGAGAGAAGGCTGGGGCTCCCACCCCGCGCCTTCCAGCGAAAAGAGCGGAGTGCGCACGCAAAAAGCGCTTACCCAGCCGGATTGCGGGCATCCCCCGGCCTCACCGGAGCACTTCCCCCTGTTTTCGTCGTTGCAATCGATTTCCTCCCGAGCATCCTTCCGTAATCCAGAGAGGGGGTTCTTTGTGCGATGGGAAATTTTGAATACGACAGTAGCTCCGATGGCGATTGGGAAGAACGCGGCGATATCTCGTGGAACGAGTTCGACTGGCAGCAGTTTCTCTTTCGACAACAGAAGGAGATCGCCCGCTTTGTGGCTCTGTATGACCAAAATCCAGGCCAGCACGATCATCTCGATCGGGTCGCCCAGGCAATGGGCTGGGAACGGGATGACTGGTCGGTCGGCGACACCGTTGAAGATGACGATGCCGATCTGCCGTCGATGAGCACAGACGAGGATGGCATCCTCGATTCCGATCCCTACACGCTGCACCGGCACCCGGTGTTTGTCGTCACGGCCGGCCTCTATCTGCAACTGCGCTATCTCTGGGAAGCCGCCATCGTGAAGTTTCCGGAAGCGGTGGGCACGCGTCAGATCTGGCGGGTTTCCAATTCGCTCTCGTATGGCGAGCGCCATTTGACCCTCATGATCCAGGCGGTTGATATGGGCGATTTCCTGCTCTCCGTCTGTCATGGCAAGATGGCCCTGCGCGCGATCAACGACGGCCTTTCGCAGATCGAGATGCTGCACGCCCACTCGGACGAAGCAACCGCGCTTGCCAGCGCCATTCGCTACCGCCTCTTCGATGCGCGGGAAGTGTGCCTCCGCGTCATGAACGACTGCCGCGAAGAAGAGCGCCGCGGATTCCGCGACAACGATTAGAGGAGCCGCCGCGACAACCGGCCGGCCGCCCTGTCCTCTATTCGGTCGAAATTTCGTGTTCTCCGCCCAACGCCGCCTCTGCGGCGTGCCAGGCAAGGGTCGCACATTTGATCCGGGCCGGAAATTGGCGCACCCCGGAGAGGGCCGCGAGGTCACCGTCCTTCACCAAGTCTGCTTCGCGATCCTTCGTCCGCAAGAGATCGAGCACATCCGCTCCGATTTCGTGCGCTTCGACCACCGTGCGTCCAGTCAGCATTTCCGTAAGGAGCGAGGCGGACGCCCGCGAAATCGCGCACCCCTGCCCCTGGAAGGTCACTTCCGCAATCCGGTCGCCATCGAGACGAAGAAAGACCTCCAGCTCGTCCCCGCACATCGGATTGTTGCCTTCCGCATGATGGGTCGCCTCGGGTAGCGGCCGAAAATTCCGCGGCCGTTTGTTGTGATCAAGGATGATGTCCTGATAGAGATCGGAAAGGTCTTCGCTCATGTTCGGTCAGAGAAAATGTCCGCGGGAGGGGTCTTTCAATGTTATCCGTGTCGGCAAACGCCGGGGGAGGTGGCCCCTCAGGCGAAAAACTGTTGGATCCGCTCCACCCCGCGCACGAGACAGTCGACCTCCTCCTCGGTGTTGTAGAACGCAAAGGAAGCCCGCGCTGTTCCCGGCAAGCCGAGATGCGACATGAGCGGCTGCGTGCAGTGATGTCCCGCACGGATGGCGATGCCCTCCTGGTCGAGGAACGTTCCAATGTCGTGGGGGTGCGCGTTCTCCAGAACGAAGGAGACCACCGCGACTTTCCGCTCCGCTTGCCCGATGATGCGCAGCCCGGGGATCTTCGAAAGGCCCGCTTCCGCCCGTTGACGCAATCGCTCTTCGTGCGCCTCCGCCCCCGCTCGGTCGATTCCTTCGAGATACCGCATCGCTTCGGCCTGTCCCAGAACCCCGGCGATATGGGGCGTGCCCGCTTCAAAACGCTCGGGGGGTGCCTTGTAGCGCGTTTTCTCGAACGACACCTTCACGATCATGTCTCCACCCCCTTGGTAGGGCGGCATTTCAGACAGCCAGTCATAACGCCCGTAAAGCAGGCCAATGCCCGTCGGACCAAAAAGCTTGTGCCCGCTCAGGACAAGGAAATCCGGCTCCATCCGACCGATGTCGATCCGCAGGTGCGGCGCCGATTGGGCCGCGTCCACAAGCATCGGCACACCGGCAGCATGCGACGATTCAATCATACGCTCGATCGGGTTGATCGTTCCAAGCGAATTGGAGGCATGCACGGCCGACGCGAGAATCGGACGGTGTTTCGCGAGCAAGTGCTGCCATTGGTCGAGGTCCACTTCGCCCCTTTCCCCGATCGGACAGACGATCAGTTTCAGCCCCATCTGGTCGCCCAACAACTGCCACGGCACGATGTTCGCATGGTGCTCCATCGCCGTGATCAGGACGCAGTCGCCCGCCTTCGCCCGCGGACGCACAAAAGATTGCGCCACCAGATTCACCCCCTCAGTCGCTCCCCGAACAAAGACAAGCTCCCGCGAATCATTCACCCCGAGGAACCGTGCGGCCCGTTCCCGCGCCTCCTCGTAGTCCTCCGTAGCCCGCTGCGAAAGCGCGTGCACACCGCGATGAATATTCGCATTTCCCGTCGTGTAGAACTTCTGCTCAGCCGCCAGAACCCCTTCCGGCTTCTGCGATGTCGCCGCATTGTCCAGATAGACCAGAGGACGTCCGTTGACCGATTGCGCGAGCACCGGAAAGTCCCGCCGCACGCGCTCCACATCAAAGCCGCTACCCTCACACCCGTTTTTGCGAACTGGACTCATTATTGACATATTCCCGCAGGCTAGGCCTTTCGCCGTCAATTGACAAACTCAACTCCACGCGAAATTGTCAGCGTTTTGTAACCTGTTGCGGCTATCCACTGAACTCTCTCTCGAAATGAAATCACGCTTCCTCTCCTCACTTCTCGCTGCGGCGGCATGGACCGTCTCCACCGCGTCGGCGCAGTCCTTCGAAAACGCCGCCGCTCACCTCGACCTCGATGGTGAATTTGTCGCCTACGCCGACTTCCAGGGCGACGGTGCCGAAGTAGCCGCAAAGCTCGGCGAGCTCTACGCGGAAGTGTTGCGGGCAAATCCCGGTGTCCCGCCCATCCCGGTGGACTTCAACCAAGTTTTCACGACCCTTGGCTTTGGCAACGTGGGTGCGTTTGCGATGAGCAGCAAGGCGCTCGAGAACGGTCTTATCCGGAACCAGTGGTTCACCGGCATTGCCGGAGAGCCGAGCGGGCTGCTTGCCGTTTATGGGCTCGATCCGGTGACCTTCCGAGCGGCGGAGATTGCTCCGGCCGATGCCACCACGGTGGCGACCGCCGATCTGCGGTTGACGGCGTTCCGGGACTCGCTCGTCGCATTGATCGTCCAGATCATGGGGCCGATGGGAGAAGGCATCGCCCAGCAGGCGCTCGCGAGCCCCCTGCCCGGAACGGATATCACCTATGATGAGCTGATCGGGCTGCTCTCGGGCCCCATCGACGTCGTGCTCAAGCAGGAACTTTCGCTCGAATCACAATTCAATCTCCACGCGTGGATCCGCTTTGCGGAGGCCGGGAACGTCCTTGAGCGCCTTACGCCCCTCGCCGAAACGATGCCCGTAACCTTCGAGCAAACGGCCGAAGGTTACGCCGCGGATTTCTCCGCACTGATTCCGGAGGAAGGCATGCGTCTGCTCCTGCTACGCCCGACCGATTCCAACGACCTCGTCCTCATGACCCACCCGGATTGGATCTCCGGCACGGGTGTTCCCGCGGGCGACCGGCTGGCGGACACGGAAGCCTTTCAGCGGGTGACCGCTCATCTTCCGGAAACCGCAGCAGCGTTTTCGTACAGTGGCGGCCTCGACCTTGGAGGCATTCTTGACGCGCTTTCGCAAGACCCGTCGATGGCAGCGTATGTGCCGATCATGCGCAAAGCGATCGACCTTTTCCTCGCGGAGTTTCTCGCTCCGAGCAGCAGTGCCTATTACGGCGTCGAGGACGGGATCATCCAGGTTCAGTATTCAAACATCTCCTACAAAGAAGCCCTCATGTTGGTCCCGGCGGGAGTCGGCTTTGGAGCGGCCATCGCCATCGTTCAGGCCCAGCAGGCGCGGGCGACGCAGGCCATGGAGGGAGGCTGGATCGAAGAGGCAGTGACGATGAACCTCGCCCAGATCAGTTCCGCCGCCCAGCAATATCTGCTCGAAACGGGGGCGGAGGAAGTGAGTTTCGGTGAGCTGCAAGGGGCCGGGGATCTCGCCGAAATCGAATCCATCGCGGGCGAATAATACGACCAGCTCACCGTTACCGCGGACACCACCTAGATCGGCGT
>CAZVQJ010000052.1:0-14526 GCA_964629165.1 uncultured Puniceicoccaceae bacterium | reverse complement strand
GGCGATCATCCGGTTGCAGCTGCGCGGTAACCCGATTCATGAACGGTCCCACGGTGGCCCGTTCGTTACCAAGCGGACAGGCAATGCCCAGCGGTGAAGGATTTGGTTTCAATGGCTCTCCTTTGGATGTGAATTTGGTCCGCCGTCTCCATCGGAAGACGGGTACAAGCGTATGTCCGTGACCCGACCGCGGGTGCCGGCGGGAGTTCCAATAGCAATCCCGATGCCTCCCTGCGGTTCCGCCGGAAGATTCAGCTGAATCTTACTCACGACTTCGCGATCCGCAAATCGGGCCGCTTCGAGTGCGATCCCTCTGCGCGCGAGGATGTGACCGCTGTTCGTTGCACGCACCGTCCAGCTGAGAGGCTCAGTCCCCGGCGGAACGGATTCGATCGAGAGCACCAGTTCCACCGCGTGCGGTCGGATTCCTGGCAGGAACCACGGCAGGCTCGTCAGCGACAAGGTATCACGCGCGCCATCAGGCAGATCCCATGCAAGCTCACCCATCGTCGGCTGAAGAAATGCGAGCACACTGCGCGGGTGATCACTCACCGGCGTCAGATGTGGCCAGTCGAGCGGTTCTGCGGAAGCCACGATGGCCTGGGTGCCGTCAATTTCATAGCTATAGGGCAGCGCCTCCGCCGTTTCGTAGGCAATCTGCGTTTGGCGACCATTCCGGTAGAGCGCCGCCACCTTCACCGGGCGTTCGGTCTGGCCGTAGTGATTGCGCGCTGAAAAGCGGCGGGGCGCGTGTGCCAGGAGAGCATCGTCGAGGGCGACGGGAACGTCCTCTTCCACAAGGGCCGCGAGGCGGGAAGTGGTGTCGTGCAAGGCTGCGCGGGTCCCGAGGCGCGGAGCCAGCATGTCCCGGATGAGGGAGAGCCCGTTTCCGGTCGCGAAAAAGCCACCGATCGACGCCAGGATGGCCGTGGCCACCCATGGCATAACATGCGCGTGCCGCGAACTTCCTCGCTCGAAGCCGAGAACGCCGACGAGCGGCCACAGGATGGCCAGCGAATAGGGAAACGCGTAATAGAGAGCGAGCGTGCCGGCCGAGACCTGGACCGCCATCAGGTGGAGCAAAAACCACGGTACAAAGGCGAGATATCCGCCGAGCACCCACCATCGCCGGGAAACGGTCGCCCATCCAGCATAGACCACCAGCGGCCACCAGAGAAATGCCCGGTTCACGGCGATATATGCCAAACGCTGCCGAAGAAATGCACCGTCCAGATGCGCCAGCGGCGGATCCCCGAGGTAAATCCTCCCAAAGGCGTCGTCCCCCGGAAAGAAGACCGCCGGTATGGTGAGAGCGATGACACTGAACAGGAACGCAGCCGCCGCAAAGAGTAGCCATCGGCGGATTTCGGCGTCGACTGTCCGCCGTTCCCAGGCCGCCAGCACGACCACGACCAGCAGCAGCCCGCAGAGGTGAAACCCCATATCCTCCCGTATCATCAGCGTAAAGGCCATCACACCTGCCGCCCACCGGTAGCGCCGACAAAACAGAAGTCCGAAAAACCCGAGTGCCCCCGGAACAAACCATGTCTCGAAATGCGGGTAGCTCGCCGCCGCCAGGAAAACGCCGGTGAAAGGTGCCAAAAACAGCACAAGAACGGGCGAAGCCTTCTCACCCGGAAGCGACGCCTGACTTCGCCGATGGTATCCAGCGCGGATGACGGCAGCGACCACGAGCACCACGCAGACGTGCTTGCTTCCTTCGATCACAGCCAGCCAGGTTGTCGGGCCCACCGGTATCACATACGTCGGCAGGGACAGCATCCAGAGGGCAGGAGAGAAATGTGTCGCATGAAAACTCTCCTGGATAACACCGAAAACCACCGCTCCCGGGTTTTTCAACGCCAGCGTCTGCCGGTAGACAAGATCTGCATACCAACCGGTATCGAATAACTTGGGAACACCGCCGTAAAAGTGATTCCAGATCACATTGAAGTGTGCAAATCCCGCGATCAGCATCGCTGCGGCCACCCCGATCGGGCGGATTGCCTTGATTTCACACTTTCGTGTCACCGGACACCTTCACGGACATCGGCCGGATGTCAACGGACGGGCCATGCGTTATTCTTACCGCAAATAGGTGCTTATGCCCGACATGATGAGATGCACCGAAATGATGATCAAGAGCATGCCCGCCAAGCGCTCGACGGCCATCATGACGCGGTGGCCGAGGATCCGGGAGAGGTAGGGAGCGGGCACGAGAATGGCCGCACTGGCCCCCCAGGCGATCAGCACCACCAGCAACCCGATGAGGTTGCCATACGCGTCCACCGTCAACTGCGAGCGCATGAGGATGACGGTTGCCAGCGCGCTCGGCCCGGCAATCATGGGAACCGCAAGCGGCACGATGAACGGTTCTCCATCCGGCTCGTCTTCAAGAAGGTTGGCCCCGGGTCGCGGAAAAATCAGGCGCAGGGCGATCACGAGGAGGACTGCGCCGCCTGCAATTCTCACGTCGTCTGTGCTCACCCCTATCAACTGCAGGAGGAGTGGGCCCATGAAGAGAAAAAGGAGGAGAAAACCGAGCGCAAACAAGGCTTCCCGGAGAATCACCCACAAGCGGCGGGAGCGGGGAACCCGTTCCAGAAATGCGGCCACAATGGCCAGGTTCCCGAGCGGATCGAGAACGAGGAAGAGTGTGAAAACCGCCGTCCAGAAGTTCATCGCGCTCCTTCTCCACTCCCCTCAACGCACACGCCTTACGCGGACATGGCTGTGGTAACCGTCGATCTGCAACAGGTAACTCCCGAGCGCGGCACGTCGGATGATCACCTTGGGATCCTCCACCCGAATGTAGAAATCGCCCCTCTCGGCCTGGCGCCATACCTGGCCGTTCTCGAGGCGAAAAACAGTTTTTCCACGCCACCCCGAAAACGTCCCCGCGATCCGCGATTCAATTGCTTCGGGCGAACCCGCCTGAAATATCTCCGCGACCCTCTCCGCCATCGTTTCCATCCCGAACCCGTCCACGCCGGACGGAAGTCGATCCTGTCTTTTTCCGGCGAGAGCGACGCTTTCGTCAACCGCCCACGCGGCGACAAGGGTGGAAAGGTGGGCAAGTTCCTCTTCTGTCAGCTTCGAAAGCCCGGCCTTCTCGAAATCCTCCGGTGCAAGGCGTTCGCGGAGATCGCTTTGGCCCCGCACGAGGCAGACTGCGGCGAGAAAAACGACTGCCACAAGGCGCTGACGATCAGAAGCATGCATAATCCAAGGAGCGCAAAGCAAAGAAGACCGCAACCCGGACAGGCGGGCTGCGGTCGTAGGAAAGTGATTTTTCATTCGATTCGTGCCTACCAATCCTTCTCGAGGCGGACCCACCAAAAGCTCGGCTCGAGGTCATTCACGCCGGAGGTGGAGCCAGTAGGATCCATCGGATCGAGCGGAGGATCCCGGTTCAGGAGATTGTTCACACCGACGGTGACAGCCGTATTCCAGAGTCCCGCGTAGCTCACACTGGTGTTCAGAATCACCTGTTGCTTGACCGTATAGTGCATGTAGACACTGCCATCGTCATCCGTGCCCGCGATGCCGTCCGGCCCCACCGTCGCCGCATCATACATTTCCCGTTCGCGTTCCCCGATGTAGCTGGCAAAAAGGGTGGCACTCCAGTCTCCCCTCCGCCAGGATATGCCAGCGTTGTGCCGCCATTCCGGAAGGTTGTAGCTCGAATATTCCTCCCAGTCCTCATCCGGTGTTGGTTGGGATGAATAATCCTCCAACCAGGTCGTGTTCCAATAGACGTTGAAGCGGCCATAATCGTCGGTCAGCCAGGTGTATTGGGCACTGAAATCCCATGAAGTCTGTTCCGCCTTCGACAAATTGGCAAAGTTGTCGAGGAGGTAGAGCAGATGGTTGTTGGCGGGATCCCGCACGACCATGTCCCGGAAAAGCTCGTCGCCCGCCGCCGCTCCCACGAGGATTTCCCCATAGTCATAGACGTCGGAAACGAGCGCCAGCAGGTCGACCTGATCGATATGGAACCAGCTCATGCTCAAGGACAAGCCGGGCACGAACGCAGGCTCGATTTCGACACCGAGGTAATAAATATCGGCGGTCTCCGGTGCCAGATTGGGATTCCCTCCCGTCCTCGTCTGGATCGCTCTCTGGTCGCCGGTCACAGGATCGAGATACTGGCCGCTCGTATAGGTCACAATCCCGGAGTTGTAGAGATAGGCGAGGTCGGGTGCCTTGAAGGACTCACTGTAGGAGCCTTTGAAAACGAGCCAGTCGAGAGGCCGGTAGCGGAAGCCGACCTTGGGCCGCGTGTCCTTTTCAATGCCCCGGTCACTGTAGTCCTCCCACCGTGCCGCAAGCTGGAGTTCCAGTTGCTCCGTTACAGGAACGCCAAACTCCACGTAGATGGCGGTGACGTCCCGCTCGCCATGGCTCGACCTCGATTCGCCTCCGCCGAGGAGCATGCCGGTGGCATTGAGGTCGGTCTGCGTATCGGTGAGCTCTTCGCTCCGGTGCTCCGCGCCCAACGCCACTCCGACCATACCGGCGGGGAGTTCAAAGAGGTTTCCGGTGACACTCGCCTCATACACCCACATCTCGTATTCAGCTGATGTCGGGTTTTCGATCGTCAGATAATCGATCATCGCAGGATCATTTTCGCCCCAGAAATTGAAAAATACCCGCTCACCAGCGGGCGCGCGATCGTTCCATTCGTATCCACCACCGCCCTCGATCGGCACAAGGCCGTAGAGCGCCTGCTGCATGCGGTAGTCGGCGATGTCGTTCCGGCCGACATTGTTGACCGTGTTTTTCGTGTAAAGCGCGTAGGCGTCCCACAACCAGGCACCCAGTCCGAACGGCTCCATCTCCCCCCGCAGGCCGAGCACGATCCGCGGCGTATCCGATTCCATATCACGGATTCGATTGCCGGCTTCATATAACCGGCGCCCCATAAAGGTGATATCTTCGTCGAAAGGATTCGAAGGATTGTCGGCCGTAAGGGTCACGGGATTGCCCTCCCCGTCGACGTCCTCCCAGGAAATGACGCCTGGCATCACCATCGGGGTTCCGGGATAGAGCCCGTTTTCCGTGTTCGAGATCAACGTCGGGGCAGACTCAACTTCCGATTCCGAGCGGGAGAAGGAGAGTTCCACATACCCTCGCAGCGTTGCTGAGAAGTCGTATTCGGCACTGGTGTAGAATGAATAGCGGCGGACCTCCGGAAAGAGGCCGTTGTAGGTCTGATAATCCCAATACGGATCCAGAAAATACGGTTCAAGATCCGCCTCCGAAGCATAGCGGTCGAGCATCCCCGCTTCCGGCGATCGGTAGTAGGGAAGATCGGAACTGTCGGGCCAGACGAACCCCGGGGCACCCCACACCGAACGAAGGTTGAACCAGCCGTCATCCACCGGGCTGCCCTCGATGCGTCCGATCTCCTCGTCATCCGCATCATATTCGATGTAATGGGGACTGGCTCGCCACGCTTCGTCGGTCTTGTCGGCGCTCTTCGTGTAATCGAGATCACGCGCATAGACGGAGTTTTGCTCATACCAATTGAACACCGTGACGATGCTGAGCCGCCCTTCACTCGAACCGGCGACGGCGGAGAATTCCTTCACCATTCCGCCCGCATCAAAATAGTCACCGAAACGCAGCGATGTCGTGAGGCCCTGAAAATCCTCTCGCAGCCGCACATTGACGACGCCACCGACCGCGTCAGAACCGTAAATGGCGGAGGCGCCATCTTTTTGAATCTCGATCGTCTCGATCGCTGCGACGGGGATCGAGTTGAGGTCGAAAACGGTCTGCAAACCGTCAAAGCCCGGTGCCGCGAAGGGTGCCGCCCGCCGCCCATTGATGAGGAACAATGTCTGGTTGTTCCCGAGTCCACGCAGGTTCATCGTACTCACTCCGGGAGTGAAGCTGGTCCCGGAATCAGCTGGCACAAGCGAGGTCCCACTGTTGTAGGGCAACGCCCGCAAGACGTCTCCGACGGTGTTGAAACCCGTGTTCCGGATGTCTTGCGCGCTCATCACATCAACCGGTGCGACAGGCTCGACATCGAGACGGAAGATGCGCGAACCGGTGACCGTAAACGCGTCCAGTTCGAGGTATTCTCCGTCCTCTGGCGTCTGCGCCAGGCTGGCAGCGGGATATCCCGCCAAGGCCGACAGGACGATCGTCCCTGACAGTCGGATGATCGCCGTTTGATTGCACGTTAACTTCATCGTTCGTTGCTGGTGTTGGGTTAAGCGATGAGGAACAGGAACGGCAGAGATTGCACAAACCTCTGCCACCAAGCTTTCCACCGCAAATGATCCGGCAAAGTTTGAACGAAGCCGGGGGGACATCCGTCACGCAGGATCGAGGCCAATCCTTGGGAAGACTTCATTTTTCGGTCCCTCCGTTCCAATGTGCGAACGCCTGCCCCTTTGGAGGTTCCCTCTCTATCTGCTTATGATCCGTGAATGCGCTTACCTGCTTTCGCTCCTTCCCTCCTCTTCCCGGCCCGACGGACCTTTGTGTGGCGGCTCCCCTTGGTGATGGGTTCGCTTTCCGCGCAACTTCTTTCCGCTCAACCTGACAACTGGCTCGTGAACGGAGATTTCGAGGACGGCCTCGCAGGCTGGAATAACCTTTCCGGCGGCCTTTCCGAGGCCAGCTTCTCGGCGGATTCCACCGCCCCCCATGAGGGCGCCTCCGCCCTGCAATCGGTCATCACCACGGTCGGCACAAACGCGTGGGACGCCCAGAGCATTTCACCACCCTGGGCCGCCACGCCCGGAGATTTCTACACTCTTCGACTGTGGGCACGGGCGGATTCAGCTGCGGCCATTCGGGTGGTTATCCAGAATGATGCCGTCGCTGGATCCTACCGAGAGCACACTCTCGAGCTGACCACACAGTGGAAGGGATACAGCTGGAACTTCGACGCCGGAACCGACGAGCTGCGTCTGAAAATTCATTACATCGAATCCGGAACCTTCTGGTTCGATGCGATCGAGGTGCGGGACGCCCATCCCGAAGGCAACGTCGCCGAACTTGTCCTCGACCCCACGCAGCGTCATCAGACCATGATCGGATTCGGCGGTGCGTTGACCTGGTATGCTGACCGAATCCTGAGCAGCCCACACGCGGACGCCATCACCGAACTGATCTTCAACGACCTCGGCGCTGATATCATCCGCTTTGGAAACTGGTATTATCCGCAGGACTACCCCGCGAGCACCGATCCGACCGACATTCCATCGAGCGAGCGTACCCTTTTTGACACAACGAATGCGCTGTACGAACGCGCTGTCGCCACGAATCCGGCAATCAAGGTGCTTCTCAGCTCGTGGGGACCCCCACCCGCTTTGAAGAGCAATGCCCACCTGCGCGAAGGCACCTTGAAGAAAGAAAACGGGGCATTTGTCTATGATGCCTATGCCCAATACTGGGTCGACTCACTCGATCAGATCGGATTCGTTCCGGACTATCTCAGTATCCAGAACGAGCCGGGATACACCAATCCAGGATGGACGACCTCGGAGTGGCGACCGGTAGAGACGGACGCGTTTCCGGGCTATGAGCGCGCCCTCGAAAAGGTTCATGAACACATCCGCGACCGCCCGAACCCGCCGCTCCTGATCGGGCCTGAGGCAGAGAACATCGGGACCGCATCCTGGGACCCGGCCTTGAATACTTTTCGCGCATTCACAGATCCAGTACGGGAAAACGAGTTCCTGCACGCCTACGCCTATCACCTCTACAATGTCGGGACACGGGGGCAGATCGAGAGCGTCGTCCCAACCCTTCAGATGATCCGGAACGAATTCGGCGACCGGCCGAACTTCATGTCCGAGTTCTCAAAAAACGAGTTCGGGTACATCGAGACCGCTCACCTCATTCAGAATACCCTGATCGAGGCCAACACGGCTGCCTACATCTACTGGAATCTTGCCTGGGACGCAGCAGCACCCGAAGCCCTCATCGGGATCAGCGCATCGGGAGAATACAGCGTTCAGGAAAACTACTACGCATTGAAACATTTCGCCAAACATATCGATCCGGGATATCGGCGTATCGAATTGAGCGGTTCGGATGCGAGTTTCAAAGTCTCCGCCTTTGTTCGGCCCGACGGGCGTGAACTGGTCATCATCGCAGTCAACACCCTTGAGGACGACCGCCTTGTAAACTGGAATCTTGGCAATCTTGCCGTCAGCAACTCCGTCGCCTTCCGCACGGAAGCAGGCGCCTCCTACAGCCCCCTGGTCGAATTTTCCCTCGCGGGTGAAACGGCGCTCCCCCCCCGCTCCATCACGACCTACATTCTCGAGCTGAGCACATCGCTCGTGCTGCGCGAACACCCGGTTACGATTGTTGGTTGGCAGCTCCCAAGCCTCGCCGGACCCGCTGAGATCACGGTCGAAGCAGGGCCCTCGGAGGCTCTCAACCTGTGGTTCAGCCGCGATCTGCACGGATGGGAGATCGTCCATGACTTCACCACGACGACCGACACTGATGACGGGACACAGGTTCTCGTCGACCCCACCCCGGCGGAAATCCCCCTTTTCTATCAGGTGCGTCCAGCCGCAGAGTAGCTGAACATGATGGGCGTTTGATGAACGTTCACCGGGTCGGAATGGACCCGTCGCCGAACCCATCCGATTGTTTTGCACCCCGGGCTCGCCCCTAGTGTCCTGCCGGATCACCGGGAACGAAGTGACGCTCCACGCTTCTGTAGTGCTCCAGCGTCTCCTCCGCCTCCTCTGCCCGCGATGGCCACGGCCGTTTGGAGAACGTCTGAAAATAGAGCAGGTTGGCATCCTTCCACTCCACCGCTTCCCGTTCCTGCCGTGCGAGAAGCGCGGCGACGTGAGCATGGCGTTCCTCATCCATCATCGGCGCAAGATGGTCCCACTCCGTGCGCCACCGCCGTACCGTGTCCACGCCTTTCTGCATGTGCGCACCAAGATCCTCCCAGACGGTCAGCCCCGACGGTGTGCGATCATCCCATCCCAGGTGGTGAAACCAGAGTAGCAGCTCCGAGGGGCAGGTTTCCCGGTTGCCCCATCGTTCCGCGACTGCGGGCGCATATTGCTCAAGGGCATGGGAGCCGCTCGCCGTACGATCGAAACCGATGCCCTCCTCGTCCGCCCGGTGATAGTAGACCGACGTCCAGTCCGGACGTCCGCCATCGACCCACGGTCCGGGACCATAATGGTGCCCGCGCGCCATGATATGGTGAAGCCCCAACGGCATCGAGTAGTTGACGACGGCTTCCCGCGATTCGAGAAGCAGGGAGGTGATCGGATCCCTTACCCGGGAGCGATTGGAAAAGGTCATCCGCGTCCACTCCTCCGCGATTTGTGCGCTCGCCAGTCCCGGATCCCAGGCAAGGCGTCCAAAAGCATACCAGTTTGCAGCCGCGAGCGGGTTTCCCGTCCAGTTGCGCACACTCCCCATATTGGCCACGCCGGCGATCGCCGAGACCTCGTGCCGATGAAGACTGCCATCGACCACACGCGCCACGGTTGAACCAGGACCAGATACGAAGGTGTCTGCATCGAGAGCTTCCTCGAAAAGTGGCCCCAAAAAAGCCAGATGAATGGCGCCGCCAAGATACTCCTGCGTGATCTGGAGTTCCATCGCGAGAGGCGTCCCGGGCATCGCCCCAAAGAGCGGGTGAAAGGGCTCGCGCGGCATAAAATCAATCGCGCCGTTTTTCACCTGGACGATCACGTTTGACCGGAACTGACCGTCGAGGGGAACAAATTCATCGTACGCCTGCTTGTGGCGGTCGATTTCGATCTCTTCCGAATAGACGAAGGCACGCCACATCACGATTCCGCCATGGGGTGCGACGGCGTCAGCAAGCAGATTGGCACCGTCGGCATGACTGCGCCCGTAGTTTTGCGGCCCGGGCTGACCCTCCGAATTCGCTTTCACCAGAAAGCCGCCAAAATCCGGGATGTAATGATAGATCTCCTCAGCCTTCGCCGACCACCACGCCTGCACCTCGGGATCGAGGGGATCCGCCGTTTCAAGGCCACCGATTTCGATCGGAGCACTGAAACGGGCGGTGAGATAAACGCGAATCCCATACGGGCGAAAAACATCCGCGAGGGCCGCCGCCTTGCGGAGATACTCCGCCGTCAGCACAAGAGCGTTGGCATTTACGTTCGTCAGCACCGTGCCGTTGATTCCGATCGAGGCGTTTGCCCGGGCGTAATCACGGTACCGCGGTGAGAGGTAATCCGGAAGCTGAAACCATTCCCAAAGCGATTGGCCCGCCTGTCCCCGTTCCACCGAGCGATCGAGGTTGTCCCAGTGGTTGAGGACGCGATGCTGGATCCTTGGCTCACTGCGCAGTGTGAGGTTTTCCAATGGCCGGGCAGTCTGCACGTGGCGAAGAAAGGCAAACGCACCGTAGAGAACGCCGACGTCACTGGCCCCCGTGATGACGACCCCGGAAGAGCCATCCTTCGCCGCCACCAGCCGAACAAGATAACCGTCCTGCCCGATCTCATCGATTTCTTCTCGTAGTGCATGCCGCCACGGTTCCGGAAGCGCGTCCACAGATCCGACGACGACGGTGACGGCACCCTCTCTCTCTCCCCCTCGCAGTAATCCGGACAGCCCGGTTTCCAGTTCCTCGATCGCAACGTCAATGGTAGAGCTTTTTCCGTAGCCCTTCACCGCTCCGATGCGCGTAGCCCACTCCGCCCGCTGGACCGCATCTTCGAGAGGATCGTAACGCAGCCAAAGCCGATATCCATCCTCGCCGATGAGCCCCACCGTCATCGCCACCAGCAGGAAGATCGTCGTGATCGATCCTTTCATTCCGATCCGTTACCCTCCTTCGTCGCCGCAGGCGGATACACTCGAAACTCCCCGCTCACCTGAAGCAGAGCGAGATAGTAGAGGAGCCCGTCATAATAACGGTAATACCCGACCGGCGGCTCAAGCTCCCACAACCGTCTGACAAAGGGTTCGGCTAAGGCCCGATCAGCGGCCAATCCTCCGACCGCCGCCATCGCGAAAAGGCCCGGCGAGGATTCCTCAGACAACGGTGTGCCGTCGATCTGGAACTGGTTGGGAAGCTCCTCACCAAAACGACCAAGAAACCCGAGAATCCGGTTGCTCTGTTCCACCTGCCACGGATCGCGCCCCCACCAGGCATGGTCAAGCGCGACGTTCTGGATCACCCGCCAGGCGTCGAAACGAAAATCTTCATGCCCATCCTGCACCCGCGGCGTCCCATCGAAATAAGCGTAGTCCGGCATCAGCCCCGTCCCGGGATGCGCCGCATCCTTGAAATGTTCCCGGCTCACCTCCGCCGCGGCGGCCCAGAATTCGTTGTCTGCGGACGCCCACCGTGCCCATTGCTCGTAAAAGGCGGGCAGATGATACGAAGGATCCGTGATTTTTGCATAATCCACGTTGGGAACAAAACGCACCATTTTTTCACACCGATCGAAAATGCTGATCACGCGTCCGACCTGGGGCTTGTGCAGCATGTGTCCGAGAAGTTCATTCGCCTGTGTTTCGTAATCAAAGATACCTGCGCCGTTTCCCCAGCGACCAGCCGCAAAATAGAGGGCCATCGCAATCCACTCTTCGCCGTCCGATGCGGGACCTTCACTGAGGCGCACTCCTTCGGTCGTTGCGTGCCAGGCAAAATAACCCTCGAGCGGTCCGGAATCATGGCGCATGTGCCGGTAGGCCCACTGCCAGAGACGGTCAAATGCCTCCTGCCGGTCCATCTGCACCGCAATCATCATGCCATAGGAAATCCCTTCGGAGCGCACGTCGTCGCTCGCAATGTCATGGATGTAGGCACTGTCGTCGCCCACCGGATAGTAGAGACGCTCCGACTCCGGATCGCCCTCGAAAAAATGCTCCCACGCCGACTCCAGTTTTGCCCGCACCGCCTCTTCCGACTGCCCCAGCCATTCAACAAACAGATTGTCCGTCTGCGGTTCGCCAGCCGTCCCACTGTAAGCGGTGCCGCATAGGCACAAGAGCATTCCAAGGATGCGAAAAAGAGGGTTCCCCACCCCGCGCCGTCGTTGGCCGCAAGCGCAACGGGCCCAGACGCGTTTCCGGCTCAATCGCATTTTCCTGAAAACGGTGTCGAATGTCATGTAATCGCGGCAAAATGTTTCCGGCGCTCTTCCAGCTCCGCTTCAATCCGGTAGTTGAGCGCTTTCGAGATCGGATAAAACAGCATGATCACCGCCGCCGTGAGGACAGCGAGCGCCGGATAGACAGTGGCCGCCAGACGGATGCCGAGAAGGCTGTCGGCACTCTGGGCGACGTTGGCCTGATACCCGTGAGCAGCGAGCACCATGCTCCCGAGAAAACCACCGATCCCAAGACCGGCCTTGAGGGCAAAAACCACCCCGGCAAACACAAACCCCGTTGCCCGACGACTGTTCTTCCACTCCGAGTAGTCCGCCGCATCCGCAATCATCGACCAGAGCAGCGGGATCGAGGGGCCATAACAGGCCGACCAGACCATGCCCTGGATGAAGATCATCTTCATGTTGTCCACCGGAATGAAAAACAACCAAGCCGTCGCCAAGGCCGTGCACACAAGACTGGTCGTGAAGACATCCTTTTTGCCGAATCGCTCCGACAACGGCTTCGAAAGGAGCACGCCCCCAATCGTCACCAGGTTGCCCGCCATATTGAAGAGACCGAAGCTGACCGACGATGCATTGCCGCCATCCGGACGCAGGATGAGACCGAACGCGTTCAAGAGGCTTCGAAACCAGCCGAGGCTTTCACCGTCTGCCGCCGCATGGAGCCCGATCCCCCGCACAATCCCCTCCATCGAGGCCGGATCCACGTTGTAATTGAAATAAACATACAACGCACCACCCCGAAAGGCGAGCATCGTAAAGATCAGAAATGTCGCCCCGAACAACACGAGCCACGGCACATTGCGCACAATGTCGCCGAAGTCTTGCTTGACAGAGGTCTTCTGGTTCGGATCCGGCACAACCCGCTCTTTCGCACTGAAGAAGGTGACGAAAAAGAAGGCAAACGCGATCAGTGCAAAGAGCCCGATCGTGATCGACCAGCCACGACTGACATCCCCGTTCCCGAATTTATCGACCAGGGGAGCAGTCAGCCCCTGAACAATGAACGTCGTGATGACAACCGCCACAAACCGATAGGTGGACAGGCTCGTGCGCTCGTTTACATCCGATGTCATGACCCCGTTGAGCGCCGCATACGGTACGTTGTTGGCCGTATAGATCGCCATCAGAAGCAGGTAAGTGACATACGCGTAGACGAGCTTCATCGCGTCACCGAGCGGCGGCGTCGTGAAGGTGATCCAGAAGATCAGCGCGAATAACGGCGCCGTCCAGATCAGCCACGGACGAAATCGTCCCCAGCGGGTTCGCGTCCGGTCCGCAATCAACCCCATCAGCGGGTCCGTCACCGCATCCGTCAACCGTCCTACCAGAAAAAGTACGCCTGCCGCCGCCACCCCAATGCCAAAGACGTCTGTGTAAAAGAACATCTGATACATCAGCAGCGTCTGGAAGACGAAATTCGCGGAGGAATCGCCCAGGCTGTAGCCTGCTTTTTCGCGAAACGATAGTTTTTGAGAGGTCGGCGCAGGTTCGCTCATCAGGGGGGGGTATGGAGGGCCGTGGGGGAATCGAAGGATCCCGCTACGCAAACAAGCGTGGAAATCCACCAAGGCGAGACAAAGCCAGCCCGGTTCTAACAATTGAACCAGGGGAGAGACGGCGAGGCGGAGCGGTCGAATCCCCACCGTCAATCCGAGAATCCCCCTCAACCGTGGATACGAACAACTTGCCAGAACGTTATGCGCCCTTCAGGATTCCCTTATGACTCCCCCTGGTTTTCGAGGATGCACGGGGTTCGCCATCCTCTCACTCGTCCTCAGCCTTCCTCTCGCCCTCGGCGCGGCCACCTGGCGGATCCTGCAAGTCGATAACATCCAGATTGTATCGAACCGCCCGGAGAAAGATCTCCGGGAGTTGCATCGGGAGATTCATTATTTCAATCGCGGGTTGGCAGTGCTGTTCGGTCCACAGTTTGTCGATACATCGGAGCCGTTTATTGGACTGCTGCTCAAGGGCGAGCGGGATATGAGAGAGTTTCTCGGGCCCGATGCCCGTAAAACCGTCGGTATATTCTATACCGCTCCCGGCTTTGAAACCTTTCTTGCGCGGGGTGCCTCCCGCTCCCAGGGCTACCGGGAAGTTCTCTTCATGAACTGACCCACCGCCACCTGAACCCTCACAATCCCCCATTGTGGCTCAATGAGGGAATCGCAGAGTTGTTCCAGACCGCCCAACTGGAGCGGGATTTCCTCAGGATTGGCGCGACGAACCGCGACTGGATTGAGTACCATCGCCGGGCGCCAAAGCACTTCAAGGTCACCTTCGAACGACTCTTTGCCATGGGGTATAACGACGAATACTACACGGATGCCCGGAAATCTACCTACTTTTACGCCACGAGTTGGTTGTTCGCGCACTATTGTTGGTTCGGTCGACCGGAACTGAAGGACGCCTACCTTGC
>CAZVQJ010000051.1:0-14742 GCA_964629165.1 uncultured Puniceicoccaceae bacterium | reverse complement strand
GGCGTCCTCACCCAGGTGACCCGGGATCACCTCGAGGTCCACGGGAGCCTGCGCGCCTATCGGGCCGCGAAGCAGCGTCTCTTTTCGGCCCTCGGGGACGAGGCGGTCGCGGTCTTGAATGCGGACGATCCATTCGCGGGAGACTGCATGGGAGCGACGGGGGGGAGGGTCCTCACCTACGGTCGAGGGCCTACGGCGGACTGGCGGCTGTGTTCGGCAGAGTTTGACCTGGAGGAGACACGGTTTGTGGTGGAAAACGGCGATGTCCGGATCGAAGCCCGCACGCCACTAATGGGCGAGTTTCAGTTGCAGAATGTGCTCGCGGCCACCGTTGCGGTGATTGCCCTCGGCCATGAGCCGACGCGGGTCTTTGGCGCGATATCCGGTTTTGCCGCGGTGCGTGGTCGGATGGAGCGCATCCCCGTGCCCGGAGGTATTTCTGTGATCATTGACTATGCCCACAATCCGGGAGGGCTGGAAACGCTCTTGCAGAGCTGTCGCGCCCTGCAGCCCAAGCGTCTCGCGGTCGTATTCGGTTGCGGTGGTGACCGGGATCGCGGGAAGCGTCCATTGATGGGATCGATCGCTGCGCGGCAAGCAGACCGGGTCTGGCTGACGTCAGACAATCCGCGGACCGAAGACCCTGAACGCATCCTGGCCGAAATTCTTTGCGGAGCGGGAAAGGGGGCAAAGGTTAGGGTGGAATGCGACCGCCGGAGTGCGATTCTCGCCGCCCTCAACGAGGCCGGTCCGGGGGAACTGGTTGTGATCGCAGGCAAGGGACACGAATCCTATCAGATCGTAGGCGATGAAAAGCGGCCCTTTTCCGATCATGCCGTCGTGGAAGAATGGATCGCGCAATCTGTCGCGCTGGATTGAAGGCGCCCGGTCGTCCTTTGCCTTCCTGACGCTACGATTCCGGATCGTGCCGGAGGCGTCGCTCCAGTTCAGCAACGTCGGCTGACCAGGCATTCCCGTCAAAAAAGGAGACACCATCGCGCATGCCCTGGAACTTGTAGGCGCTTCGGGAACCGTAACAAGTTCCCAGGTAGAGGAAATCCAGTCCGTATTCCGCAAGCGCCCGGAGGGCCTCCCCGAGGATCCACTTCCCGAGTGAAAGCTCCGGCGCGCAGGAGGGGTCATAGAGGGAAAACCAGAAATGCGCGACTCGCTCTCCGATTGGCAGGAGGACGTAGGCGACCGGCTGTTCGTCCCGGCGGATCGTCGCGACATGGGAGAGAAATGGGCGCTCGAGGAGATAGTCGAGGCGGGCCGGGGTGAGGTAGGGCGGATCGTAGCGGGCGCGAACCCACTGCAGGGCCCGCTCTTTCCAATCGTGTGAGGCCTGTGCCTGAAATTCTTGCCGCGTCTGGAGGTGCCAGTGGAGCCCCGCGCTTTCACCGCGCCGTTGAAGATAGCGGCGTTTCTTATCTAGGGAAAGCTGCGAAAGTCGGACGCGCAGGCTTCGGGCGAGATAGAAGAGAGGCCTGGCTTCGGCAAGGTCCTGGGAGGCAGGCAAAAATCCCGCCGTATAGAGTTCGTCGAGGGGTTCTCCGGCCTCCATGACGGCAAAAATGCCGTAGTTGAACTGGTAACCCGCATACTGGGGCGGATACTCGCGGACGAAGGTACGCACAATCAGTCAGGTCTGGCGGACCGCTCCGCGTCTGGCAAGTACCCGCCCGAGGTCACCTTCTCCGGTTCCACGACAGGTGGGTGTAGCGCGCCATGATATCCGGCGGCGGAGACTGGGAAACCACCGATGGAACGGGGGAAACCGGCAGGTCGAAGGTCGCCGCGACGGCGTGTGCGAAGGCATCCCGGAATGGAAGGGGAGGCACTGGATCGGTCCCGAAGACGGGGACGATACTTCCCTGGAAGAGCAGACCGCTCCGACTGCGCCGCACCGCCGCCCCAGCGAGCTTCATTCCGGAGTCGGCGGTGACAAGGTCAGACAACACCGGGTTCCGGAAGCAGATCGAAAATGCACCTCGAGGCGAAGCCGGCAGGCCGCCTCTCGAATCCTCGCAGGTGGCGAGTCGGGAGGGGATGCCCTGCCCCTGCATGGCTTCTTGAAGGGCTTCATGCAGCTTGCGATAATTGATAGCGGGTGGGGCGCGATGAGCAGGATGGGAAGACGGCAACACGAGGGCGTAGGTGTATCCAGCGCGGTGGTCGACCAACCCGCCGCCGCTTGGCCGGCGGACAAGAGCCACGTTCTCAGGAGAAACCCCGAGTTGTGCGATATGCGCTTCGGCGACCGCGTATTGCTGGCTGTATCCGAAGGTGAAGGAGGCTCCCGACCAGGTGTAGAAACGCAGCCATGCCTCGTCCTCCACGCCGACCCGGTCGAGCAAATGCTCATCGGTGGCCATGTTCTCGGCGGCAGAGGCGGCTCTAGGCGGCAGGTAGCGCAGCGGAATCATGAATCGTTGGCATTTCCGGACATCGGGACTGGATTGGGTTTGCCGTCGGCGACGCTTTCGGCATCGGATGGAAACCCACTTCATGGATTACGCTCCATTGCTCAACCCGCAAATCGAGGGCTTACCGGTCTACCAGCCCGGCCGCCCGATCGAGGTCGTTGCCGAAGAATTGGGACTCGATCCGGACGCGATCATCAAACTCGCTTCAAACGAGAACCCGCTGGGTCCGTCGCCCCGCGCGCTTTCGGCGGCGGAATCGGCCCTGAACGATGCCTGGTTGTATCCAGACAACGGATCCTTCGCCCTCACCCGGGCGCTGGCCTCGCGGCTCGGCCTGAAGACGGGGCAGATCGTCCTCGGGGCCGGTTCGAACGAGATCTTCTATCGGCTTTGCGACCTTTTCGTCCGGCCCGGAGTGGAGGTTGTGATGGGCGCTCAGGCATTTGTCACCTACCGGATTGCGACAGGACTCGCAGGAGGCACGCCGGTGCGTGTGCCGATGCCGGATTATACCCACGATCTCGATGCGATGCGGGCGGCCGTGACGGAGCGGACGCGCCTGGTTTTTCTCCCTAATCCGAACAATCCGACGGGCACGGCTCTCGGGGCGCAGGAAGTCCTTGCCTTTGCCGAGTCGCTTCCGGGGCATGTCGTTTTCTGTTACGACGAGGCATACGCGGAATACGAGGAGGAACCGGTGGACCTGCGGCCACTCATTGCCGCTGGTCGGCCTATCGTCGCCACGCGGACTTTTTCGAAAATCTACGGGCTCGCTGGTTTGCGGATCGGGTACGGCTATGGCGAGCAGGGCCTGATTGCACGTCTCAACCAGATCCGTCCACCCTTCAACACGAGCAATGTGGCACAGGCGGCCGCGCTCGCAGCTCTCGATGACACCGCGTGGCTGGAGAAAAGCCGGCAGTCGAATGCGCAGGGGCTGCGGCAGCTGGCCGCCGGATTCGATGCGCTCGGCCTGGAGTATGTGCCTTCGGCAGGGAACTTTGTTCTTGTGCGGATTCCGGAGCCCGCCACCGTTTTCGAACATTTACAGCGAGCGGGGGTCATTGTCCGACCCGTCGCGGGTTACGACCTTCCGGACCACCTCAGAATCTCAGTGGGGACCGCACCGCAAAACGCTCGCTGCCTCGAAGAACTTGGGAACATTTTGAAATCGATGGGGAGCAGCTTAAGGTCGTAGCTGAAAGCGAGTGAATGCTATTTTAGCGGCTAACGGTTTAAATATCGCCGGAATCATCGGTGTTCTCTTTGTGAACGGCGTCCTTGTGGCGGTGGAGATGGCCTTGGTGCGTCTGCGCTTCAGCCACTTCAATCCTGACCTGCTCGACTACCTCGAGCGCCATCCCCGGTTGCAGAAGCTGATGGCTGATCCCGACGCGGTCGTACAGGGCGTCCGGCTGATGGTCGGCGTCTGCCTGATCGCCTACAGCTATTTCAGCGTCGGCCCGGTCCGTTACCTGTTCTCCACCCTGGAGGTGTCTTTCTGGGGGCAGGCGACGCTCGTTTCAGTCCTGATCGCGATCGTTCTTGCGGCCTCCCTTCATTATCTGGTGGCCGATCTCGTTCCCCGGGCACTGGGCGCGCAGTATCCGATGATCGTCTTGCGGGTTTTCTACTGGCCGATGAACATGATCGTGCACGCCATGCGTCCCCTCATGTGGCCGCTGCAGGCGCTCGGTCGCAGCATTTTACGCCTTTTCGACGTGCGAGAATCGCGGCCCCTCGCCCCGCTCGAAATCGAGGCTCAGCTGGAAATGATGGGGCAGAATGCAGATACCGTGCCCTTGGCGGTTCAGAAGATCCTGCGCAATACGCTCCATCTTCGCGATCTTGTGGTTTCGGATGTGCTCCTTCCGCGCAATCAAGTGCAGTTTTTTAATCTCTCGTTGAGCAACCGGGAGAACCTGGAGCTTGCGCGGTCCACCGGCCACACCCGATTTCCGCTCTGTGAGGGAGATCTCGACCGGTGTATCGGGCTCATCCACATCAAGGATATCTTTCGCTTTCGCGGTGCGATCGACCGGATCGATCTTCGGCGCCTCCGTCGTGAAATGATCCGTGTGGATGCCGAAGAACCGCTGGAACAGGCGATGTCCAAGCTCCTTGCCCACAAAATGCACATGGCGTTGGTCATCGATGAGTTTCGCGGAGTCGAAGGCGTGCTGACCCTGGAGAGGATCCTCGAGCAGCTTGTCGGCGACATCCGGGACGAGTTCGATGCGGATGAGAGCGAATTGATCCGAGAGACGGCTTCTTCCGACGACGAACTGCTGGTGGACGGCCTGACGCCGCTTCATGAGCTTGAGGAACGGTTCTCGGTCACGCTGTCGAACGATGAAGTCTCGACAGTGAGCGGGCTCATCACTCTCGAAATGGGCCGCATCCCCGAAGCGGGGGAGGCCGTGGAGACAGGAGGGCTTCATCTCGAAGCGGTGGAGGTGGATGAAACACGCGTCCTCGAGGCCCGTGTGCGGGTCCTCCGCGATCCTTCTGCAGAATCCGTCCCTGCCGCCCGGGCCAACGAGGAGACGCCCTCCGAATTCGAGGATTAGGAGCCGGCAAAGACACCCGCCAGCATGCGCCTGCATGGTGTGCCCGGAGGACGGCGCCTGCCCATCGTCGAGGTATCTCCCGGAGAGGAGCGCAGCGACTCGGAGTCGAGATCTCCGTCTTGTCGCAATTTCGTGTCGGCTCACGAAAGGACGCAGAGACGCCACGATCTTCTTCCGGAAGTCCGTTCAGCATTCCTATTTCATTTTCCTCCATCTTTGCGTTTTAGCGTCCTGAGCGAAGCGGGCGTGAGGTCATTTTTTCGCCAACCGTTGCATGGTAGGCTGCGGAATACCTCGCCGCATTGCGATCACGGGAAGTTCGCATATTCATGTTAGCGGAAACTCCGCATAATCGTGCGCATCGGCTGATCAGATGAAAGCGAACTGCATCCATTTCGTTCTTGGGGGCGCTCTGCTTGCTGCCACTTCGGTCACAGGCGGGGCATTGGCAGACGCCTATTTCATTCCGGAGGAGTCTTCCGAGCCTCCTTCGACGAGCCATTACGATCCCTCGAGCATCCTTCGGTCGGAACCGGTCGAGACGGACACGGTCAGGGTGGTCCTACCGCTCGATGAGATACGGTATCAATTTCGGCAGGAGGTGGAGGAACCGGAAGTTGTTTATCGGCACCGGCACCATTTCTCGGAGCCGGTCCTGGCGTTCGGGAACGCCGTGTTCCTGATGGACGGGGATATCTCGTGGGGAAGCCAGGGCCCCGAAGGTGTGGACGAGTTCGAATCGGTCGCCGTCCCGATTCGTGCGACGCTCCCGATTCTTTCCGAGCATGAGGCGGCTCTCGGCTACCGTTTTCGGGAGCGATCGCTCTACCGGAGTGATCTGTCAGGGGTGGGCGCGGTTCCTGACCACCGGGATCACTATTTTTTTGCAGGTCTCCGCGGGCAGCTTTTCCGATCGGTGTTCTCGTATGATATCGACGCGGGTGTTCAGGAGCGCAGAACCTTGGCTGAGGGACACGAAGCCCGTCTGGATGCTCTCAGTTTTACCGCCCGGCTGGGGTATATGGCGGCCGCCAATCGCACATATTATGCGATCCTGGCGCGGGACTTTGGGAGTATCGGCAGGGATCATCGAACACTCGATCAGACACATCTCACTCTCGGCGGACGTTACCGGGTTTCCGACGTCTGGACGGCCTTGTTCGGAATCACCTATTCATTTTCGGCCGTCGCTGAAGACGGTCTCATTCCCACGAGCATGCAGGGGGACGAAGACTTCTTCGTCGGTAGGCTTGGATTGCATTATTCGCCGAACGAAAAATTCATCGTCGAAGGCTCCTATCAGTTTGCGGACCTGGAAGGGTCGAATGCGTTCTCCCGGGACCAGGTCGATCCCCACCGGTTGAGCGTATCCGCTTCGCTTCGCTATTAAAACCTGGCGGCTATGGCTGCGTGGCGCGGAAGAGACGATCGCTCAGCGCCATCGTATCCGGTCGCTCGGGGGGAGCCTCGAGAAGGATCCGCGACCAAGTCTCGTCGTTGTCGAGCACGCGCAGTAGATGATAGAGAGACCGGGCCGCCTCGGCCGCACCTCCCTTTTCCGAGAGCCAGAAGTCACCGTCTTCGCGGATGTTCCTGCCGGGACGCTGAAAAAATACGCGGGCACAATCGCTGGCGAGGGTATCCTCGGGCAGGAGTTTTCGATGAGGAATCAAGGTGCTGGGCGTGCGCGGGCTGTAATGTTTTGCCATCATGCCGGGAGCGGGCAGGGCCGCCGACGGGTGACGCCCAGCTTCTGCTTCGCGGTGCAAAAGCACCGATTGGCCGAGGACGCGGCCGATCTCATCGGGCGGAATGAGCCCGGCCCGGAGGAGTCGCGGTGCCGATTCCACGGTAAGATCAACGATCGTCGATTCGATTCCGATCGCGCAGGGTCCTCCGTCCAGCACGGGAAGTCCGGCGTCTGGAAACGATTCCAGCACATGGATTGCCCGGGTCGGTGAAATATAGCCAAAAGGATTGGCGCTCGGCGCGGCCAGGGGACTGCGGACTCGGTCGTACAATTCCCGGAAGACGGGGTGCGCTGGACAGCGGACGGCAACGGTTCCGCGACCGGCGGTGACGATCGAGGGAATGAGGGTGGTTTTGGGGAGGACGAGGGTGAGCGGGCCGGGCCAGAACGCTTCGATCAGGCGATCGGCGGCGGGGTTTCCTTCGGCTACTTCCGACAGTTCTGTTGATGCACCGATGTGGACGATGAGAGGATCGATGAGGGGTCGTCCCTTGAGTCGGAAGATGGCGGCGCAGGCATCTGCCTTCGTGGCGAGAGCGGCCAGGCCATAGACGGTCTCGGTCGGGATCGCCGCCACGCCCCCGTTCAAAAGGTGATCCGCGACCTCCTGCAGGCCACGGGAAGTGGCTTCGACGGTAAACGAAGAAACTCCTGCAGGAACAGGAGTTTCGGAAGGGTCCAGAAAATCTGCCGAAGACGCGTTCACGCGCAACGGAAGCCTACTTCATCAGCAGGAGATTGCGAGCGCGCTTGATCTGACGCGTGATGTGCCGCTGTTGCAGCGCCGTGAGGCTCGTGATGCGGCGAGGAAGGATTTTGCCCGTGTCGGTCACGTAACGCGAAAGCACTTCCACATCGAAATGGGTAAGATCCATCGGATTCTTGGAGCGGGCGGCGCTGTCTTGCTGTTCTTCGGTCATAAAAGGAGAATCAAAGTCATGCGCGGGCACGCGTGACAAGTGTTTTTTTGCGGGAAAGCCTCTTTGTTCACGGAACCGGCTGAACCGGCTGACGGGCATCGGAGGGCACTCCGATCACGCCCTGTGCGACGATCGGGAACATCCTATCGAACGGGAACGGCTGGGTGCTCAAGGCCCACTACGCCCACACCGGCAATAACGACCCACCGGGGGCTCGGTTCAGCGGGTCGCAAACCGGTAGATCGTTTGCGAGCGGTAGAGTTCGTCCGGCTGCAGGACGATGGAGGGGAATTCCGGCTGATGCGGAGCGTCGGGGAAATGCTGGGTTTCGAGGCAGAATCCGGTGCGCGCGGCGTGTGGGGTGCCGGATTTTCCGATCAATGTACCGTCAAGCGAGTTACCGGTATATAGCTGCACGGCCGGCTCCGTCGTATAGGTTTCGAGAACGCGTCCGCTCTCTGGTTCGAAGACTTCCGCGATAATTCGGAGGTTCCCCGGTTCCCCCTCGAGGACAAAGTTGTGATCATAGCCTCCGCCATAGGCAAGTTGCTCATCGGGATCGTCAATCCTTGTCCCGATCACAGTTGGTTCACGGAAGTCAAAAGGGGTGCCTTCGACTGGACGCAGTTCACCGCTCGGAATCAAACCGGCATCCACCGGAGTGAAGGCCTGCGAACGGATGGTAAGTTCGTGATTGAGGATCGAGCCGGTGCCTTCGCCCCGGAGGTTGAAATAGGCGTGATTGGTCAGATTGACCAAGGTCGTCGCATCGGTGCTGGCGTTGTATTCGATCGATAACGCACCCTCCGGAGTGACGCGGTAAGTCACACTCACATCGAGATTTCCAGGATATCCTTCGTCTCCGTCGGGCGATTGATGGGTGAGTTGCAGGAGGGGCTCCCCGTGGGGGCGATAGCGCTCGACTTTCCAGACGACCTTGTCGAATCCTTTCCGCCCGCCGTGCAGGTGACAGGGAATTCCGGCTGGTGCGTTGTTGGTTGCGAGATCATAATCCACGTCACCAAGGGTAAAACGACCGTTCGCGATGCGGTTGCCGACGCGCCCGATGATCGCGCCGAAGTAAGGGCCGGGCTTCTCGTACGCCGCCAGATTGTCGAAACCCAGATTCACGTCGGCCATCGTTCCGGCACGGTCAGGGACCCAGACCTGATGGATGATTCCCCCAAAGTCGCTGATCACGACACTCAGCTTCCCGGGAATGGAAAGTGCGTAGAGATGAACGGAGGCACCGCTCTCTGTCCGGCCGAAAGGCTGGGGTGTATCGAAACTCGGCGGGGTGGGAGGCATGCTTTCGGACCGTTGAGGATTGAAAAGCCGCTCATGGCACCGGGGCATCCGCCCGACGTCAAGACGGAGAACGAACGATCAGAAGGCAACCGCGGTCTGTTTGGCTGCGGGGATCGCACGATGATCGGGAAAGGTCGTCGCCAGCGGCACGCGGGCAAGGGCGGAGGTGCCTTCGCTGGCGAGCTTCTCAACCAGCCTGATTTCGCGCAGAAAGGCGGCGACAAACCGGTTGTCCTCGAGCAGGCTGCGCCCCGAGGCAACTTGCAGAACATTGATCTGCGACCACACGTTGCACTCGATGAGGACCGGACCAGAATCGGTGATCGCAATATCCCAGCCGAGAAAATTGAAGCCCTCGGCGCAGGCCTGTGCGCGCTCGCAGAGTGCGAGGAGAGCGTCCCAGTGGGGAAGAATGCGACCATCGATGGGGGCGCCGCTTTGCGGATGGTGAATCCACTCCTTGCGCCCATTGCGACATTTTCCGGGGCCGAGGCGACCTGTCTCGAGGGCTACCGGGACAATCATGCCCCCCTGGGTGAAATTATCGACGATCGCCCCGGTCGATCCGAGGCGAAGGACAGCCCGAAAAGCGGTTGGTGCGCCTGATGCATCGAGACCGGTCATCACCCGCAGGGTCGAGAGACTGTCGGGCGAGAGATCGAGCAGATCGCGGTGATTCTTCAGGTTACTCTGGATAATGAAGTCACTGGTTCCAAAGTGCAGGATCAGACGGGCATGCAGCTCATCGCGGGAAAGGGACTCCTCGTTCCATTCCCAGCGAGGTTCATTGCCCGGCGCCGATTGCAAGCGCAGACATCCGTTTCCCCCGTACTGGCCGCTCGGTTTGATAAATATATGAGAAGGCAGCCGATCCGGATCCGTCTGCAGCCACTCCTCCGGCGTATACGATCGCGGCGTGGGGAGACCATGTTTTTCGCAGAAGGCGGTGAACTGGACTTTGTTGTCGATGCTGCCGACGGAGAGTCCCTTGCTCCTCGAGAACTCCCGCGCAAGAGCGGCAAATTCCCAGTCGCTAAGGAGTCGCCGGGCTCGGGACCTGTTTTTTGGTTCATGGAGCCCGTAGAGGTAAAAGGTGAACGGCGCGAGATTTTCGCGAGTAGCCAGTCTCATCATCGATGCGACATCACCGACGGCCTCAAGTGAAGTCCGGGTCCCCTTTCGGCGGGCCTCCCGTGCGAGGGCGGTCGCATTTTTCAAGGAGAGCGCCCACCAGGTTAACCGCTGGAGTGCCCGCGGCGCGACCCAGGCCCGATCTCCGATCGCACGGCGCATCTGACGATGGCGGACCCGACGAGCATAACCATGAATCCATTCGATTGGGTCCTCCACGTCCAACGGGCGTGACCATGGATGGCAGCTGTTACCATCGACCGTCGCACGCATCCCATAGAACATATCTTTTACACGCATATAATCGATCCTTTTCGGGGTTTGGGGCAGCCGATCGATGAGGCCTCAGGGGGTTCTGAAAGAGGCTCAGCTTAGTGCCTCCTCCACGTTAATCCGCAGCCTGTGAATCGTCAATCGGAAACGGGACCGGGGGCGTTCCCCGGAGGGCGTGCGACCTCGGGTCTACGTGGCTTCGTCGTCGCACGGATTGCGCCGCGGCAACAGGGAGGTCCGGGCGAAGGGGAGGTCCGGGCGAAGGGGAGGTCCGGGAAGGACATTGCTTCGCGCGGAGAAAGACGTTTGGTTGAGGGATGCCCTCGATCTACTTCCGTCACCGCTACCTCATTGGGTTTACGCTGCTCTATCTGCTCATCGCAGCCTGTTTTTATGTGTCGCGAGGGGACTACGAGTTTATCGCTTATCTGGGAGTCACGATCGCCGTTGGCAGTCTGATCCTCACGACGATCCGGCAATCACATCTCGACGGGGTTGCGCTCTGGGCACTCTCGATCTGGGGGTTCCTTCATATGTTGGGCGGGCTTCTTCCGGTCGGCGATGGGGTGCTCTACGGGTGGCGGATCTATCCCTTCCTCGATCACGGCGGCGATTTTTTCATCCTGAAGATGGATCAGGTCATTCATTTCTACGGGTTCGGCGCGGCTGCGGTTGTGATGCACCAGCTGATCGCCTCGCGGACGCGACCGGGGACCAGTGCGGGCCTGGTGATCTTCCTTGCGTGGGCCGGGGCGATGGGACTTGGGGCTCTGAACGAGGTCGTCGAGTTTCTCGCTTTCGTTTCCCTCGAGGAGACCGGAGTGGGCGATGTCTACAACACCGGACTGGACTTGAACTTCAATCTTGCGGGGGCCTTGGTGGGGGCGCTTGTCGAGAGCCGGCGCAGGCGGCGGAGAGATCGTAGCGCGGCAATCGTTTCCGGACGGTAGAACTTGCGCCGGCACGTGATGTCGGCGTCGGTTGCAATGGAGGGGGCACCCGACTTGATTGGTGCCACCGCCCGGAGGGGCCAGGAGTAGCGATGAAGACGGGAATAGAGAGCAGACCATGAGCGGTGGAGCCTGGAAACGATTGAATCGTGCGGCACGGCGGGTCCTTCATCTGCTCACGAAACCGGTTCGTGCTCGGGTGGGACGTGGGGGCCTCGTCGTGCAACCTTATCGCGGCTATGGCACGCAGACGCAGGTATTCCTCATTGGACGTGTCTTTCGGCAACCGGAGTGGGGGTCGGGGGTTCGCGCCGGGACGTTGCGGCGTGACCTCATCGACCTCCTCCGGCGATTCATTCGCTGGGGCGTTCGCGGAGTCGTCATCGAGGCCCGATTTTACGGTGCCTCCAAGACTGTGCAGACCGACCGGGACGGATATTTCCGCATTCAGCTCCAGCTCGAGCAACCGCCTCCTGGAGAGCAGCCTTGGCACCCGATGGAACTTCGCCTGATGGCTCGGAACGGGGTTGAGCTGGAGGCGAAGGGAGAGGTTTTCATCGCCCCGCCCGCGAGCGAGTTCGCTGTCATTAGTGACATTGACGACACCGTCATGTACACGGGGGTGGCGAACAAGTTGAAGATGTTCTGGCGGCTCTTTGCCCGGACGGCGGAAGACCGTACGGCGTTCCCGGGCGTTGCCGCCTTTTACCAGGCGCTCCACAAAGGAGCCTCGGGGCATTCGGAGAACCCGATGCTCTACGTGTCGCGGGCTCCGTGGAGTATCTACGAAGTCTTGAGCGAATTTTTCAACATGCACGGGATTCCGGTGGGACCGATTCTCTTTCTGAGGGAGTGGGGAATGTCTCCGGGGAGCCCGTTGCCTCGTCGGGCGAAAGATCACAAGCTGGGAATCATCCGGCACATGATGGATCTTCTGGGCGAGTTGCCGGTCGTCCTGATCGGCGACAGCGGCCAGCGCGATGCGACGATCTACGCGCAGATTGCCCGCGAATTCCCGGGCCGGGTTCGCGCCGTCTACATCCGCAACGTCAGTGGCTCGGACGCGACGGAATCGGCGATGGAAGCGGTGGCGGAGATAATCGGCCGGTCGGGGAGCAGCCTCTTGCTGGCGGCCGACACGTTCATCATGGCGCAGCATGCCAGCCGTTCAGGGTTGATTGCCCCCGATGCGCTGCAGGCCGTCCTGCGTGAGCGCCGGCGGGAGGAAGCACCCGAGGATCGGGAGGCGCGCCGGGCACATCCTCCGCAGTCCGGAGAGGATTGATGCGGCACCTCTCTTTCGGTTTGTCGGACCTCTTCAGCGGACGTTTCCCACTCGACAGGCTGTGCGAATTTGGTTCGATGCGGATTTCGGGATCAATCATCAACTTCCATGGCTAAAACCATTGTTAGCAAAATCGGTAAGGGCAACGTCGTTGAATACAGCAACGAACCCTGCTTCGTCGTCGAACGGACGATCCATACCCCGCCGAATCTCGCGTCCTTCTGTACCATGCAGCTGCGCTCCGTCCGCACCGGGAAGACGATCCATGTGCGAACCAACGTTGGTGACTCCTTCGAGGTCCTCCACAAGGAGCTGAAAAAGATGGAGTATTCCTACGAGGACCGCGGCAGTTACGCTTTCATGGATCTGGAATCGTACGAGCAGATCGAGCTCGACGAGGATACGATCGGGGAAGCGAAGCCGTTTCTTGTCCTGAACAAGGAATACAGCGTGTTTTTTGTCGAAGGTAGCCCGATGGGGATCGAACTTCCCGCGTCCATTGAAATGGAGGTAACGGAAGCGCCTGAGGCGGTGCGCGGGGACTCCTCGGGCAATGTGCAGAAGACGGTCACTGTGGAAACGGGTCTCGAGGTGCGCACGCCGATCTTCATCAAGCAGGGCGACGTCATCAAGGTGAACACGCAGGACCGTTCCTACCAAGGCCGCGCCTAGGACAGGATCGGCTGCGGGCAAGGACCGGGTGAGGAGCACTTTCACCGCTCCATCCGCGCGATCGCCTGGCGAGAGGCATGCTTCGCTGTTGACCTGTTGCAGGACGAATCCAGCCTTGGCCTCCATGTCGTCCGAACACGCCGAAATGGACATCGACTACGTAGCCAATCTTGCGCGCGTGGCCCTTACTGCAGAGGAAAAGGAGCGCTACGGCGCCCAATTGAGTAATATCCTCGGACACTTCCAGAAGTTGCGGGAAATCGACGTCACTGGCGTCGAACCATCGGCGCACCCCTTCGATCTCGAAAATGTCTGGCAGGCAGACATCCCGGTTCAAGGTTTCACTTCGGGCGAAGCCCTTCGTAACGCTCCTGCCACGCGGGATAACCAGGTCGTGGTGCCCAAGGTGGTCGACGACGCCTGAGCCGAAAGCATCATGGATTTTTCCCATCCGGTACACTCGCTGCGCGAGATTTCAGAAGGTCTTGCGGCGGGCGATTTTTCTGCTTCCGAGCTGATTGAGGCCTACCTCGCTCGGGTCGAAGCGGTCGATGATCGCGTCGGCGCTTTTCTCAGCCTCGACACGGAAGCGGCGCTCGGCGCGGCGGGCGAATCGGACAAGCGCCGTAGAGACGGCGTTTTGCGAGGCCCGCTCGACGGTATCCCGATCGGGATCAAGGATGCCATCGCGGTGAAGGAGGCTCCGCTGACCTGCGCGAGCAGAATGCTCCGGGATTTTGTTTCTCCCTACGACGCGGGGGTCACGCAGCGGTTGAAATCGGCCGGCATGATCCCGTTCGGGCGTCTGAATATGGATGAGTTCGCGATGGGTTCCTCGAATGAGAACTCATCGGTCAAGCCCGTATCCAATCCATGGGACCTGGAGCGCATTCCGGGAGGTAGTTCAGGGGGGAGTGCCGCCGCCGTCGCTGCGCGCGAAGTGCCGGTGAGCCTGGGATCGGATACCGGTGGCTCGATCCGTCAGCCTGCAGCGCTCTGCGGAGTTGTGGGGATGAAACCGACCTATGGTCTTGTCTCTCGTTACGGTCTTGTCGCCTTTGCCTCTTCCCTCGATCAGATTGGCCCGTTCGGTCGTTCGGTCGAGGATGTCGCATGGGTCCTGCAGACGATTGCAGGACATGATGAACGGGATTCCACATCCGTTCAGCGGGACTCGCTGAACTACGTCGATGAGTTGCAGCGGGACCCGGAACCTCGTCGGATCGGGGTGCCCAGGGAGTATTTTGCCGAGGGACTCGATCCGGAGGTGCGCGCCGCCATCGAAACGGCGCTGAAGCATCTCTCGTCCCAAGGGCATGAGATCATCGAGATCTCGCTTCCGCGCACGGACCTCGCGATTCCCGTCTATTATGTCATTGCGACGGCGGAAGCCTCCTCGAACCTCGCGCGCTATGACGGGGTGCGCTACGGGCACCGCGCGGCTGACGTGACGGACG
>CAZVQJ010000050.1:0-14793 GCA_964629165.1 uncultured Puniceicoccaceae bacterium | reverse complement strand
GATGAAGACGCCATCGCTGGCGCTGTTGAAGGTCGTTTCAAGTTCCCGTTGGAGATTGATGAGGTGCGATTCCCGGCGGCGCAGGATGGTATGGGCTTCGGAGAGCGTCTCTTCGAATTCACGGAGTTCCTTGAAGGCGGCGGTCGAAACGTTTCGGTGAAATTCACCTCCTGCGAGAGCGCCTGCCTGCGCCTGCAGGTCACGGAGCGGGTGTGCGATGAAGCGGTAGAGCTGGCGCGCCACCCATGCGGCGAAGAGAACACTCAGAAGGAAACCTGCGATGGCGAGGGCGGCGGCACGGCGCAATGGTTGCATAACTACACTCGCGGGTCGAACGGCAAGGGCTGCCCAACGGTTTTCTTCCAGTGGCTCGACGGCGCCAAGGAAACGTTGTCCATCGAACTCGACTTCGATCGGCTGGCCGCCCCGAGCGGAAGTGCTCGAGCGGTCGGGAGACGGCTTTCGGCTGATCCAGCTGGTGGCGGTGGAGGAATCCTCCCAGATCGCGGTGTCCGATCCGGTCCCCAAGCCGTGGACCTGTTGCGAATCAAGAGGAGGGGAAACAGCCTCGAAGAGATAACCGATCGGGAGGTGGGCGGAGAGGCTCCGATCCTCCGAGAAAGTCATCTTGGCCCGGAGGGAGTGGCGGGGGCTGGCTCCCGGGATCTCGTAGGTCGACCATTGGATGGCGACGGGGGAAGGTCCGGCTGAGGTTTCTTCATGAGGCGGGAAAATGTTCTCTGAAACCTCGGGGTGAAGAGGGACCGACGAAGCGAAGACGGCACCGGAGGTATCGGCGAGAAACAACCCCAACGGGAGTGGCTGGGCGCGCCGGATCTCTTCGAGGATGGTGGAATGTGCGGAATCGGGAGCCGCCGCAAGTGCGGAGCGCACCTCCTGAAGGACGCCTTCAACGGCCGCAAGCACCTCGTCGAAGGCAGCTGCGACGAGGTGCGCTTGCTGATGCTCGTGAGTCTGCAGGGCGCCGGTGAAGCTCCGCTCATAGGCATATAAGCCAAGAGCACCGGCGATCAAAGCGGGGCCGCATACGACCGCAAGCGTGCACCAGAGTATCGTGTCTTTCAGGCTTCGACGGGTGCGTTCGTGCTTCATGTTTCGGGGTGACCGGGAGTGGCGGTCGTTCTCGGATATTCTGAACAAGTCTAGTGTGGGGGCATTGGACTGTTTGACTGGGGGTTGAGCGTAATAACGATGCTGTGTGCTTACCGCCCGCTCATGAACAGCTTAACAACATGCCGGGCGATCGCAACGCACCGCGATGAGCTTTCTCCGAGGTTTTTGAAATTCGCCATCCACCCGGAAAGGACCCACCTGCAGTTATCTATCACTTTATCCGGATATGATGATGTTTTGATTTGCCCAGTGGAGAGCGGGACTCCAGCGTCTGTGGCTGATGAATGGCAGTTTCAAATTTTCCTCGGAGTCAGTTGGCGAAGGACACCCGGACAAAGTGGCCGACTACATCTCGGATAGCGTGCTTGATGCCTGCCTCGCGGAGGATCCGACGAGTCGGGTGGCCTGCGAGACGATGGTGAAAAGCAATATCGTCACGGTGGCGGGAGAAATTTCGACACAGGCCCAGCTGAATCTGCCGGAGATCGTTCGGGAAGCGGTCCGCGAGATCGGCTATGTCGATGAGCGCGATGACCGCATCTTCCACGCCGACGACCTGTTCATCAACAACTACCTGACGCGCCAGTCAGCGGACATCGCCCAAGGCGTCGATGCGCGGGCGGCGGAAGGGAAGGAGACGGCGGAGCAGGGTGCAGGTGACCAGGGCATCATGTTTGGGTATGCCTGTAACGAGACGCCGGAAATGATGCCTGCCGCGATCATGTATGCACACCGCTTGCTGCGGCGACTGGCCGAAATCCGCAAATCCCGCGCCGTCGACTGGCTTCGTCCGGACGCCAAGAGCCAGGTCGCGGTGAACTACCGGGGAGGAAAGATCGACCATATCGACAATGTCGTCATCTCCACCCAGCACACGGAAAACGTGGAGCATGGGACGATCCGGGAGTATCTCATCGCGGAAGTTGTGCGCAAGGTGTTGCCGGAGTCACTCCTGAGTGAGCGGAGCGAATTTTTCATCAACCCGACTGGTAAGTTTGTGATCGGAGGACCGGAGGGCGATGCTGGGTTGACGGGGCGAAAGATCATCGTCGATACCTACGGCGGGTGGGGCCGGCATGGCGGCGGTGCCTTCAGTGGGAAGGATCCGACAAAGGTGGATCGCTCGGCCGCCTACATGTGCCGCTGGGTGGCCAAAAACCTCGTCGCTTCGGGGCTTGCGGACATCTGTGAACTGCAGGTCGCCTACGCGATCGGGCATCCCCGGCCGACCTCGATCCACGTTGAGACCTTTGAGACCGGAAAGGTGAGCGACGAAGAGATCCGTGCGGCCATCTCGGAGGTTTTCGATTTTCGCCCGGCCGCGATCATCGAACAACTCGATCTGTGCCGCCCCATCTACCGGCAGAGCACCAATTACGGGCATTTCGGCAAAGAGGGCCTGCCATGGGAAGCGCTCGACCGGGTCGATGCCCTGCGTGCTGCCGTGCGCTGAGAATCATTCACGAAAAAAGAGGAATTTTTATGTCGACGACAGAAACGCCGAAAACGCTCGATTACAAAGTTGCGGATATCACCCTTGCTGATTTCGGTCGGCGGGAGATCGAGATCGCAGAGAAGGAAATGCCGGGCCTCATGGCCACGCGCGAGAAATACGCGGCCAGTCGGCCGCTCGCGGGGGTCCGCATCATGGGCTCGCTGCACATGACCGTTCAGACGGCGGTGCTGATTGAAACGCTGCGGGACCTGGGGGCGGACGTACGTTGGTGCTCATGCAACATTTTCTCCACCCAGGACCACGCCGCCGCGGCGATTGCGGCGTCGGGGGTTCCTGTTTTCGCCTGGAAGGGTGAGACGCTTGAGGAATACTGGTGGTGCACCTATCAGGCGCTCACTTGGCCGGACGGTCGCGGCCCGCAACTCATCGTCGATGACGGTGGAGATGCCACTCTTCTCATTCACAAGGGTTATGAACTGGAAGACGGCGATCGCTGGATTGACGGGGCGGCCGAAAGCGAGGAAGAGGCCATCATCAAGGATCTCCTGCGGCGCGTCCATGGCGAGGACCCGATCCACTGGCACAACGTGGCGAAAGACTGGAAGGGCGTCAGTGAGGAGACCACGACAGGGGTGCACCGGCTCTATGAGCGCCAGCAGGCGGGGACCCTCCTTGTTCCGGCGATCAACGTGAACGACTCCGTCACCAAGAGTAAGTTTGACAACCTCTACGGCTGCCGGGAAAGCCTTATCGACGGCATCAAGCGCGCGACGGACGTCATGATCGCGGGCAAGGTGGCGGTCGTCTGTGGGTACGGTGATGTTGGCAAGGGTTGCGCGGCAGCGTTGCGTGGCATGGGCGCGCAAGTTGTCGTGACCGAGGTGGACCCCATCTGCGCCCTGCAGGCGGCGATGGAAGGTTACCGAGTCCTGACGGTCGAAGACACGCTTGGCTGGGGAAACATCTACGTCACCACGACGGGCAACCGTGACATTATCCGGATCGAGCACCTCGAGAAAATGGCTGATCAGGCCATTGTTTGTAACATTGGGCACTTCGACAACGAGATCCAGATCTCGAAGCTGAAGAAGTTCCCGGGTATCGAGCAGACGGAGATCAAGCCGCAGGTCGATAAATACACCTTTCCCTCGGGAAACTCGATCTACCTCCTGGCGGACGGGCGTCTCGTCAATCTCGGCTGTGCCACGGGGCACCCCAGCTTTGTCATGTCCAACTCCTTCACGAACCAGGTGCTCGCCCAGGTCGAGCTGTGGGAACAGGTGGAGAGGTATAAGCCCGGGGTCTACATTCTGCCGAAACATCTCGATGAGGAAGTGGCCCGGCTGCACCTCTCGAAGATCGGAGCCAAGCTGACGGAACTGACGGAAGACCAAGCGGGGTACATCGGCGTCAAGGTGGGTGGCCCCTACAAGAGCGATCACTACCGCTATTGACGCGGTGGCTGCCTCGGCGAATTCGTTTCGCGACGGGAAAACGCCCTTTCTCTGAGAGGTCGCAGCGGAATCACGCCTGCGGGATCTCGCGGAAGCTTTCTTGAAGCTTGCTCTCGAAAAGGCGCTATTCAGCCTCAGACCCATGGCAGAGAAGACCCGTGGATTGCGTTGTGGAGTGGTCGGTGTCGGTTCGCTTGGTCAACACCACGCCCGCATCTATGCGCAACTGGACGAAACCGAGCTGGTTGGCGTGGTTGATGCCAGTCCCGAGCGCGCGCGAGAAATTGCTGCCCGGCATCACTGCGAGGTGTTCGACTCGGCGGAGGCGCTCGGCGCTGCCTGCGATGCGGTGAGTGTGGTCGTTCCCACCGATCAGCACCGTGATGTGGCGCTACCGCTGCTGGCGCAGGGTTGTCACCTCCTGATCGAGAAGCCGATTTGTGCCAATCTCGCGGAAGCGGGGGAGGTGGTGGCCGCGTCGAAGGCGGCCAATGCGGTTGTCCAGGTGGGGCACATCGAGCACTTCAACCCGGTGATGAGTTACCTTGAGGAAAACGTCGCGAATCCACGCTTCATCACGGCGGATCGGCTCGCGCCCTTCACGCCGCGTGGAACCGAGGTCGGCGTCGTCCTCGACCTGATGATCCATGACATCGGGATCATTCTCCAGTTGGTCAAATCACCGCTGTCCCGGATCGAAGCGGTGGGGGTCAACGTGCTTTCCGAGACGGAGGACATTGCAAACGCACGCCTCGTCTTCGCCAATGGGTGTGTCGCCAACCTGAATACGAGTCGGGTGAGCCTGAAAAAGGTGCGGGAGATCCGTGTCTTTCAGCCACAGGCCTATCTTTCGCTCAATTTCATGGAGCAAAACGGGCACCTCATCCGGAAGCAGGGTCTGGCGCTCGAGAAGGAGGATATTCCGATCGAGCGGGATGAACCGCTCCGGCTTGAGCTGGCTTCGTTTGTGCGCTGTGTCCGTGACCGCGAAGACCCGAAAGTGAATGCGGAGCTGGGCCGCAACGCGCTCGAAGTCGCCGTGCAGATCACCGAACAGATCCGGCAAGGCATGACCGCAAGCATGGAAGGCCAGTGGAGCCGCAAATGAGGTTTTCCATCAGCGGCTCTCATCTATTTCTCCACTAACCAATGCCCGCAACGAGACTTCTGGCGCGAGTCGATGACGCCCCTCCCGATGTTCTCTGGCTGGCGGGCGAGCACTCGGGCGATCAGCATGCGGCTCGTCTGGCGCTCCGCCTCCGGGAACTTCGGCCGGAGCTGCGGCAGGTAGCGCTGGGGGGGCCCGCCTTGGAAGCGGCCGGTGTCCCGTTGCTGCACGACCTCACGGAAAACTCGGTCGTCGGCTTTGTCGAAGTGCTGAAACACTATCGCTACTTCAAGAAGCTCTTCGGCGAAATTGCAGAATGGATACGCGCAAAATCTCCGCGCGTCCTCGTCCTCGTCGATTATCCCGGCTTCAACTTGCGTCTCGCAGCCGCCCTCCATCGGGAGGGACTGACCCGGAAATCGGGTGGGCGCACGGCGATCTATTATTATATCAGTCCTCAGATCTGGGCATGGAAGGCGAAGCGCCGATTCGCGATGGCGCGCCACCTCGATGAACTGGGGGTTATTTTTCCTTTCGAAACCGGCATCTTTGAAGACACGGAACTGCCGGTGCGGTTTGTGGGACATCCTTTTCTCGATTCCGCTGTGGCCCCGAACGTCACCGCTAGCGAGTCCGGTCATCTGTTGCTCCTGCCGGGAAGCCGGATTCAGCCGGTCCGGCGGATCTTCCCCGTGATGCTCGATGCCGTTTCGCTCTGGCGCGAGCGTTCAGAGGAAAATCGAAAGATCCCCATTACGACCGTGGCGCCGAACGCGTCGGTTGAAAATGAGCTGCGGCGGATGTTGTCGGGGCGTGGCCTTCCGGTTGTCATCCAGCGGGCACGACAACCGGTTTCCGGACGTTTTGTGCTCACGAGTTCGGGCACCATGTCGCTGGCCTGTGCCCTCGCCGGGCTGCCCGGGGCGATCGTGTACCGTGCGCATCCGCTGACCTACCGATTGGGTCGGCGCGTCATCAAGGTTCCCTTTCTCGGGATTGCAAACCTCATCCTGGGGCGCGCGATGTACCCCGAGTTCATCCAGGACAAAGCGCGTCCGACGGTCCTTGCCGATGTCCTCGCGGATGCCCTCGATGAATCCCGCCGCACCCAGGCGGCGGCTGACGCCCGCGAATTGCGAACCGCGCTCGAAGCGCCAGCGGCCGAGACGGCAGCGGAGCGTATTCTCGCCCTGCTCGACAGAGGCCCGGCGAGCTGACCGGGCCGGCGGCTTCGGGTGAAAGGAATGCCGTTCCGCAATCGTTCAGGTTGCAGGGGGGGCCGCGCGAGAGCTTGCGGACCGCAAGGCGGGGGCGGTTTCGGGGAGGCGGTAGGATCCAAATGAGGCACCTCGGAACCGGCTCATGGAGAGGCTCCTAGCGTCGCATCCGCCTATTGTGGGGGTCGGGGTGGTATGTGGAATGCTGAAACTGTCCATCCGCCGGGAGCGGTCATCCATCCAACGATCATCTTTGCACCGATCCAATTATGAGTTCATCCGACCCATTCAATAATCCGAACATCCCTCCAAAACCGACGACGACGGCAGGGCCGCCATCCGGATCCTCGGCGAGCGCTTCTTCGAAGACGGGTGACATCAAATCCGCCGTTGCGGGCAAGGCTCGCGAGGCGGCGGCGGAGCTGAGAGAGCAATCGTCGAGCGCCGTGGAGAACCTGAAACAGACCGGTTCGGACTACGCTGCTGAACGAAAGGAAGAGGCCTCGGAGAGAATCGAAGGCTACGGTCGTGAATTGCGGGACGCCGCCGAGAACTTCGATGAGCGCGACCCGAACATCGCATGGGCCACGCACCGAATCGCGGACCGGCTGATCAAGCTTGGCGACTATGTGCGAGACCGGGACCTGCAGGGGTTGTGGAATGATGCCGAGGACGTCGCGCGCAAGCACCCGGTGGCATTCATAGGAGGCATGTTTATCGCCGGAGCCGCCATGGGCACGTTGGTGCGTGCGGTTGGTTCGGACCGGCCGGACGATTCCCCCTCATTGCATGGAGAAGCTTCGTCGCGATCGGCGTTTGCACCGGTCGGCGAACGCAGTTCTGCCGGAGTTAGTTCCGATGTTCCTTCCAACCAATTCTAACCGCTCACGCACGATGGACGAGACTACCGAAACCACCCATCCGGTCGCCGATCTGCTGCGCGACCTGCAGGAAGAATTCATGACGCTTCTCCGACAGGAGATCGCCCTCGCGAAATCCGAAATGGGCGAGAAAGCCAGACACCTGAACCGGAGTGCAATGGCACTCGGGGTGGGTGCGGCAGTGGCTTTTGCGGGAGCGATTGTCCTCCTTCTCGGGGTTGGCGCACTGGCTTCGTGGGCATTCGCCGAAGCGGGAGTCCCGGCTGCTCTCGCTCTCTGGCTCGGACCGATCGCGGTTGGTCTGATTTCTCTTCTCGTCGGCTGGGCTTTCATTTCCAAAGCTCGCCGCCAGCTGGCGCGCGAGAACCTCATGCCCGAACGCACCGTCGAAACCCTGCGCGACCACAAAAAGTGGGCCGAGCACAAACTCCACCGCTCACATGCCTGACTCATCTCATTCTTCACGTTCGAGCGGAGAGATCCGCTCCGATATCAACCGCACTCGGGGCCGGATGGATGATACCATCGATGCCCTCAGTGAACGTATGAAAGGACGCCATCTCATGGACGAAATTCTTGGATACTTCCGTTCTCACCGGTTCCAGCGCAATGGGAGCGATCTGCAAGAGCGGGCGAGCGAGTCCGCCGGTGCCGTCGTCCATGCTGTTGTGGATACGGTAAAAGCCCACCCGTTGCCAACCGCGTTGATTGGTTCGGGCATTGCCTGGCTGATATATGAGCGCACGAGCCGACGTCATGATGACGAGCACCCGGCGATCAGCCGGCACCGCAGCTCCGTGCAGCCCATGCACAGGGGGCGATACGGGGATGACACCGATTCGGAGCCCGAGAGCGGCTACTACGCGGAAAGTGAATCTTCCTGGCCGGGTGGGGAGCCGACGCAACAGGCCCTCTTTGAGGAGTCTGGCCACGGCGGCGGCGAAGAGATGTCCGCCCGGGGTGGAATGAGATCCCGGATCAGTGAGTCCGGGCACCGCTTCCGGGATCGGGGGAAAGTGTTTGCGGAACACGCGCGGGAACAGACTTCGGCCCTTCGGGAACGCACCCGTGACGCCAGTGCATCGGTGGGAACGCGGGCACGCTCGACGTATCGTCGCAGCCGGGATGCCGCGAGTCAGCATCCGCTCGAAGTCGGCGTGATGGCGCTTGCCGCGGGCGTTCTCGCAAGTTTGCTCACGCCCAACCCGCGCGCCGTCGATGAGTGGGTGGGACCGATGGCCGAAGATGTCGCGGACCGTGCAAAAGAGAAGGCACGGGAGGCGATGGATCGCGGTCGGCACGTCCTTCATGCGGCCGCGGATACGGCCCGATCCGAGGCGAAGGAGCAGGGATTGACGCCGGAGCAGCTGAAGGCCCGCGCGGAGTCGGTGGCCAAAGAGAGCATCGGAAACATACAGGAGGCCGTTTCCGAAACCACGGGGAAAGCCCGGTCCGTCGCCGAGGAAACAAAGGCGAGCGCGAAGGAAACCGCACGCCACGAAGCTGACGAGATGCGCCATGGGACGGAGCGAACCGATGAAACGGCCAAACGGTCCGATTCGGGTTTTTCTTCGACAATTTGAAGAATTCCGCGTAACAGGCATCCTTCGTTTCGGCGCCCGCTCCTCTGACGGCATGCGGGTGCCTTTCTTTTCGCGACACCGGCCACTGCTATGCCAGACAATCCCACTGATTCCGAGGCTCCGTCGTCCGGAGCCTCTGAACGTGGCCGGGGGGCCCGGACGCCCGCCTCCATCCCGCTAAAGGGGTGGTTGGACATTGTGTGGCGGATCAAGGGAAAGATACGTGACGATTCGCTCTCGATCGTCGCGGCAGGTGTCGCCTTTTACGGGTTTCTCGCATCGATCCCTGCCTTGGGCGCGGTGATCGCATTATATGCCTACATCGCGGAACCGGGTGAGGTTCAGGCGCATATTGCGGGGCTCAGCGACGTCCTTCCGGCGGAGGTGGTACCGTTGCTCCAGGAGCAGGCTATGCGGATGGCCGAGCAGGAAAACAAGGCGGGCTGGGGAGCGCTCGTGGCACTCCTCTTTGCGCTCTGGGGCTCGGCGCGGGGCGTCAAGGCCCTCATTATGGGGCTCAACGTCGCCTATGGCGAACCGGAAAGGCGCGGATTTGTGAAACTCAACGCCTTTGCGCTGCTTTTGACGTTTGGCGGCGTCATCGGCGGTTTGCTCCTCTTCGTCCTCGTCGCGATTTTTCCGGGGGTCCTTCAATTCGTCGGGTTGGGGGCGGTTGCCACAACCCTCCTGCAGTTGATCCGATGGCCCTTCCTCCTCGTGGTGTTTCTCGCCGGCCTCGCTTTCATCTATCGCTATGGACCCTGCCGGAGTGACGCGAAATGGCGGTGGGCCTCGCCCGGAGCCCTTGTCAGCACGGCCCTGTGGGCGATCGGCTCAGTCGGGTTTTCGCTCTATGTGAGCTACTTCGGGAACTATGACAAAACGTATGGAGCCCTCGGTGCCGTCGTGATTTTCCTCATGTGGCTCTTTGTATCCGCCTTTGTCATCCTGATCGGAGCCGAACTGAATCGGGAAATGGAACGGCAGACGCGGGAAGACACCACCACCGGAGACCCGGAACCGATAGGTGAGCGGGGCGCTTATGCGGCTGACACGGTGGGAGAGAGCCTCGGCGAGACGGCCCCTTGAACTGAGGCGCCCGGAGGTCTTTGCCATGCCACCGGTTGCCGGTGGGAATATAAAGGCTGAAAAGAAAACGCCGGTCGGGGAGGCGACCGGCGTTCAGGATCATGCCAGTGGAGACTGGCATGGGGGGGGAGAAACTTTCAATCCCGGTTTCAGAGGATGCCGAGTTCCTGCACGGTATCCCGTTCGGCGACGAGTTCGGCGATTGAGCCGCCGATCTTTTCACGGCTGAATTCGTTGAGTTCGAGACCCTCGACGATTTCCCAGTTGGTTCCGTCAGAGCGGATGGGGAAACTCGTGATGATGCCTTTCTCGAGCCCGTACTCGCCGTTCGAGCAGACACAGACGCTGTGCCAGTCGCCCTCCGGGGTGGGGGTTGTGAGGGAGACGACGGTGTCGACGACGGCGTTGGCCGCGCTGGCCGCGCTGGATGCACCCCGGGCAGCGATGATCGCGGCGCCTCGTTTGCCGACGGTGGGGACAAATTCGTTCTGGAGCCAGCCTTCGTCGCTGATCACGTCGAGCACGGGCTTGCCGTTGATCCGGGCGTTATAGAAATCCGGATACATCGTGGGCGAATGGTTGCCCCAGACGGCGAGATTGGTGACGGCTGAAACGGGAGCTCCCGCCTTCTGTGCGAGCTGGGTGAGGGCACGGTTCTCGTCGAGCCGGGTCATGGCGAACCAGCGGTTGGCGGGGATGCCGGGCGCGCTCCGCATCGCGATGAGGCAATTGGTATTGCAGGGATTGCCGACGACGAGGACGCAAACATCGGAGGCTGCGTTGGCTTCGATCGCCTTCCCTTGGGAAACAAAGATCTTGCCGTTAATACCGAGCAGATCGGCTCGTTCCATGCCCTGCTTGCGGGGGACGGATCCTACCAGAAGGACCCAGTTCGCGTCCTTGAAACCTTCGTTCAGGTCAGAAGTCGCCCGAATTTCGGTCACAAGCGGGAAAGCGCAATCATCGAGCTCCATGACAACGCCTGCGAGCGCCTTCATGGCGGGTTCGATTTCGATCAGGTTCAGAGCGACCGGCTGATCCGGACCGAACATTTGGCCGGAGGCGATCCGGAAGAGGAGGGCGTAACCGATATTGCCAGCTGCACCGGTGACGGCGACTCGAATAGGCGACTTGCTCATATTAGGAAGGTTTATTGATGAAATGACTGAATCTGCTTTTGCTAATCGTCAGGTTCGTCATCGCGCAATCAATTTCGGACAATGCAGCCTGCTGTCGAGGGAAAATGAACCCGCCTGCGGCGTTGCCCCCGGCACCGTGCGAGACAGACTGGGGGGCAGATGAAAGTGCTTGATCTATACGGTGTCGTAAACGGTTCGGGGGCAAGCCCAAGCCTGTTGATTCTCCACGGTTTGCTCGGAAGTTCGCGAAACTGGACGAAGATCACGCGGGAACTGGCGGATGACTTTCAAAGCCACGCCCTTGACCTGCGCAACCACGGTCAGAGCCCGCATGCGGAGGACATGCGCTATGCATCGATGAGCGCGGACGTCATCGCTTATGCCGATAAGCACGGGATCGAATCTTTCGGGTTGATCGGCCACAGCATGGGGGGCAAGGCGGCGATGGTGCTCGCCTGCCTGCATCCGGAGCGGGTGCGCGGGCTCGTCGTCGTGGACATCGCCCCCAAACCGTATCCCCCGCATTGGGAGAAGGAGTTTGCTGCGATGCGAGCACTGGATCCCGGAAGCATCGGGACACGGGCGGAAGCGGAACGGGCGCTGGAAACGAAGGTGCCCGATTGGGCACTGCGCCAGTTTCTGCTGACGAATCTGGTGCGGAGAGAGGCAGGCGGTTTTCGTTGGGCGGTCAACCTGCCCCTCTTGCATGAGCGCCTTCCGGACTTGTTCGCGCATCCGCTCCATGCCGGCGATCGCTATGACGGGCCGACCCTCTTTGTGCGGGGCGAACAATCGGATTATGTGTCAGACGCGGACCTTGCGCCGATTCAGGAGCATTTTCCGGCGGGAACGATCGAGACCATCGCGGGGGCCGGGCACAATGTGCATTTCGACCAGCCGGAGGCGTTTCTCGCCCGCATGCACCGGTTTTTCGGAGGTTGAGCGGCGGGCGACAGCCACGGGTTTGGAGACCGGCAACGGGGTGCGACGCGCGACCGCGAGCGCTTTTGTTTTGCCTGTGGCGAAGGGGCTGCATGCACTTCCGCTCCGATGTGGCGATTGCACCGCTATCTTTTCCTGTCGACCGCGGCGGTGGCCTTCTCCGCCGTGGGCCTGGTCATTGTGCTCCTCATCGCGGGCAACGTGGTCGGAGATATGGTCGATGCGGTCCAGGAAGGCCAGGCAACGCCGGATTTGTTGCTGCAAGTCATTCCTCTGCTGATCCCCTATACGTTTTCGTTCGCGATGCCGGTGGGCTGTCTCATCGCCGTCCTCGTCGTGATCGGCCGGATCTCCGCGAGCAACGAGCTGACCGCGATGAAAGCGAGCGGCATTTCGCTCTGGCGGGTGGCCGCGCCCCTCGTCCTCTTTTGCCTCTTCTGCACGGCCGTAACGGCATGGCTCAATGCCTCGTCAGCGCCCGCCGCACGCGGCAATTATCGTGAGATGCTCGCGAACGCGGTGCGCAGTGACCCCCTGCGATTTTTTGTTCCGCGGCGTTTTGTGCATGATTTCCCCGGTTATGTCGTCTACGTCGATGAGAAACAGGGCGATCTCGTGCGCCGCGTGTGGCTCTGGGAACTCGATGAACAGAAGCGGGTGCAGCGGTTGCTGCGGGCAGATGCGGGATCCCTTCGTTACGACGCGGACAAGGACGGCCTCGTTCTCAGTCTTGAAAACGGCTATGCGGAACTTCGCGACCCCACCGATCTCAGCCAGATCCAGCCGAGTCTCTTTTTTGATCAGGCTTCGTTCTTTCTTTCCCTCGGCGAAATCTTTGCTGCGCCGGACGTCTCGACCTCACGCGTAAAACACCTGCCCCTCGACCAGAAGCTCAATCGGCTCGCCCTCCTGAATCGCCGTTTTGAACACGCCCCTCCGGATGAACAGAAGTCGATCCGGCAGGAGGCGGTCGAGATCCAGTTCCGCATCCAACTGGGTTTCGCGAACGCCTTCAGTGCGGTTTCACTCGGATTGCTGGGGATTCCCCTGGGCCTGAAGGCGAGCCGGCGGGAGACATCGGTGAACGTCTTCATCGCGCTTGGCCTGCTCCTCACATACTATCTTGTCACCCAGTTCATCGCGTCGATGGACAGCTACTACTGGTTGCGTCCGGATCTCCTGGTCTGGGTGCCCAACCTCCTCTGCCAGGGCGCGGCGTTCTGGCTTTTTGTACGCGCCAACCGCCATTAGCGAGGGCCGATCCGAACCCCCCTTCTCCCGAACCCATGACTGCAACCGAAGCGGCTGTTTACGATGCCGGTTTTGATACTTTTAATGAGCACCCGGAGCTGGCCCTGAACCTCGCCGCTCTCGTTGTCCGGGATGTGAAGCGGCATCCCTTTCACCGGCATGTGGTGGATCTCGCGACCGGCCGCAGCGAGATGAAATCCGCGATGATTCTGGCCGTCGCTTTGACGATGGCAGATCTTTGGCGCGACCGGATCGAGGAGGCCCGCGTCGGGGTGATCTTTCCAAGCGGGCTCGGCTCGATCCTGACCAATCTTGCCCTCACGATCCTCGGGAAAACGCCGGTCAACCTGAACTTCACCGCGGGTCCTGCGATCAACCGCAAATGCCTGGAAAAGGCAGGCCTGAAAACCGTCATCACAGCGGGGCCGGTCATCCGGAAGTTGCCCGATTTTCCGTGGCCGGAGAACCGCCTCGATCTCGTCGAAGAGCGCAGGAAGATTCGCAAGGCCACCGTCATCAAGAATCTCTTCAAGGTGCTCGCGTTGCCCACGGACCAGATCCTTCGGCATTTTCGGATCCCGAAGCAGGGTGGAGAACGGGAGGCGGCGATTCTCTTCAGCTCCGGCAGCACGGGAGACCCGAAAGGAGTCGTCCTTTCGCACCGGAATATCGTCGCCAACTGCCTCCAGATCATGGATTGCCAGCTCTTGACGAGTGCGGAGAAACTGCTGGCCTGCCTGCCGACGTTTCACAGCTTCGGTTTCACTGTCACGGTCTGGTATCCGCTCCTCACCGGCCTGCGCATTGTTTGCCTGCCATCGCCCCTCGAGACCAAACGGGTGGCCGAGGCGATCGAGAAGGAACACGTCACCGTGATGCTGGGCACGCCCACCTTCTACCGGCCTTACTTTCAGCGGGTACTCAAAGAGCAGTTGAAATCCCTCCGGTTTGTCGTGGCGGGGGCGGAAAAAACCCCGGCCGGATTTCAGGATCGCTGGGAAAATACCTTTGGCTCCCTTTATCTCGAAGGCTACGGCCTGACCGAGACCTCCCCCGTCATTTCCTGCAATCTGCCGACGACGACAGACGGTGAATCCAATCGCCGGGCGGGCACCGTCGGGCGCCTCTTTCCCGGATTGCGAGCACGCGTGACCCATCCTGGCACCGGTGAAATGCTTCCCCTGGGTTCTACCGGCGTGCTTGAGGTTCAGGGCCCCAACGTCTTTTCCGGCTACCTCGACGACCGCGAGGCAACCCGCCGGATACTCCGTGACGGCTGGTTGATCACCGGGGACCTCGCAACTCTCGGAACGGACGGCTTCATCACCATCGAGGGACGCTTGGCCCGCTTTTCGAAAATCGGGGGTGAAATGGTGCCCCATGGAACGATCGAACAGGAAATCGCGCGCGCTTTCGACTTACAGGACGCCGAAATACCCCTCCTCGCCGTCACCGGTGTGCGCGACGTGAAAAAAGGGGAGAGCCTCGTCTTGCTTGCAAGCGTCGAAATCCGGGTGGACGAACTCCGGCACCGCCTGA
>CAZVQJ010000049.1:0-14858 GCA_964629165.1 uncultured Puniceicoccaceae bacterium | reverse complement strand
GAAGCGCCGCCTCGGCATAGGCGCAAGCCGTCATCATGCTGCTCTCAACGTGCACGTGTGGATCGACGAGACCCGGCGCCATGATCCCGCCGGAGACGTCGTAAAACGTCGCCCCGCTGCTCCGTTTGCACGAGCCGGCCGGTTTCACGGCAGCGATCCGGCCGCGGTGGATCCAGATCTCACGGTTCTCGAGGAGTCGCTCGGAATACGTGCTCAGGATGCGGCCACCGGTGATCACAAGGGTGGGAGTTCGGGTTCCGGAGGCGACCGCAGCGAGTTCTCGCGTCATCGCAGCGAGCGGAGGAACAGAGAATCGGGTGGGCATGGAAAAGGAAATAGCGTTCACCGTCCCCGGGTGGCCAGTCGGTTTTGGAGGGGACTTCAGGGAAGGCTTTCCGCTGCCTGTTTCCGGCGGTTGCCGACAAATTTGTGGGTCCTTGCGTTTGACCCATCGCGGAGGATGTCGCTTTATCCGGTTCAGCGCCGTTTGGCGACTTGTTGGAATCACTCTCCGAGCGGACAAAACGGAAACTCCCGATCAAATCGAACCAGATGAAAAAACACCTTCTGACGACCCTTCTCGTGATGGGGGCATGCCTTCTCACGCTGCCTTTGCAGGCGGGAAACCCGGTGATCAAGGATCGCTTTACGGCGGATCCGGCGGCGTTGGTTCACAAGGGGAAAGCCTACCTCTACGTCGGCCATGACGAAGCTGCCGTGGAAGGGGACTTTTTTGTGATGAACGAGTGGTTGATCTACTCCTCGGACGATATGGTGAACTGGGAACTGGCGGGATCCTTTCCGCGCTCGGCATTCCGTTGGGCCCGGCGGCCCACCGCCTGGGCTTCGCAGGCGGTTGAACGCGACGGCAAGTTCTACTGGTACGTGACGGTCCTCAACGATGCGCCGGAAGCGCCGGAGAAAAACGGATTTGCGATCGGAGTGGCGGTTTCCGAAAGCCCGACCGAAGGGTTTCGTGATGCACTTGGAAAACCCCTTGTGCGCAGTGACATGACCGAGGCGCCGGACCACATGCACGCGCATGAGACATGGGACAATATCGATCCGACCGTGTTTATCGAAGACGGGGAGGCGTATTTATACTGGGGCAACAGCCACCTCTACTATGCGAAGCTCAAGGACAACATGATCGAGCTGGACGGGGATATTCATCAGGTGCAGATCGAGGATCAGCCCGGAGTCTTTACCGAAGGCCCGTTCCTCCATCAGCACAACGACACCTATTACATGACCTACGCGATGGATTACCCGGAGAAGATTGCTTACGCGACCAGCGACAGCATCACCGGTCCCTGGAGATATCGCGGGCTGCTCCTCGACGTTCTTCCGGATACCGGAACGAGTCATCCGGCGGTACTGGAGTTCGAGGACGAGTGGTATTTCATCTATCACACGGCGGCGCTGCCGACGGGTGGGAATTATCGTCGATCAGTCTCGATCGAGAAATTCGAGCACAATCCGGATGGCTCGATTGATCAGCTGAAAGCAACGGCATCGGGTGTCGCCCATGAGCCGTTCCGGATCGAGTTGATCAGCGGCGATCATGCATGCCTCGGCCATCTCGACGGGCGTCCGGTTATCGGCGATCCGGAGAATCGGAAAGGCGCGGAGGCGGCTGACTTTGCATGGCACATTGTCCCCGGGCTTGCCGGCACCGGCGACGGGTCCATTTCCTTCCAGGCCGAAAACCTGCCCGGCTTCTACCTCAAGCGCAGCCGCACGGGCCTCGTTGAACTCGCCAAGCACGACGGGACGGACGAGTTCCGTGAAGGCGCGACCTTCGAGCAGGTGGATGGGCTGGCGGCGGGCGACGGTTCGTCCTTCACGGCCATTGGTGAAAGCGACCGCTACCTGACCGGACAATCCGACGGCAGCCTCAAGGTGCAGACAGTCGAACCGTCCGAGCACTCCAGAGCGACCTTCCGGCTGCGACAAGGAGCGGATTAGCGGCGATCGTCAGATCTGCCAGTCGTTCTGGGAGCTTTCCTCGTGCAGGCCGCACTCGCGCTTGAGACCGTGGAAACGGGTTTCCTCCTCGGTCATGCCCTCACCGAGCTTGGAAGTGCTGTGCCAATCACCGATACTGACATACCCGAGTTCCCACAGGGGGTGATAGGGGAGGTCGTGATTTTCGAGGTAGCGGTGAACGCGACGATTGTCCCAGTCGAGGATAGGATGGACTTTCCAGGTTCGCTTCTGCTTCTCAACAAAGTTGAGGCGGGCGCGGGTCTGGGCCTGCTCCCGGCGCAACCCAGACATCCATGCGTGCGCCCCGAGCTCACGGATCGCCCGGTTCATCGGTTCCACTTTGTTGAGGAGATTATAGGCGTCGAGGCCCTCGGGCCCGTTCTCCCATCGTTTCCCGTAGAGCGCTTCCTGGTGCGCCGCCGTCATCGTGGGTTGGTAAATCTTCAGGTTGAGCTTGAGACGATCGGTCAACTCCTTCGCAAAACGATAGGTTTCGGGAAAGTGGTAGCCGGTATCGATGAAGATGATCGGGATCTGCGGCGCGAGCGTCGTGGCCATATGCAGCATCACGGCAGACTGGACACCGAAACTGGTCGAAAGCACCAATTGATCGCCAAATGTCTCGAGCGCCCAGTTCACGCGAGCAGACGCCGCCATGGTTGCCAGGCTTTCGTTGTGCGTGGAAGGATTTTGCTCTGCGAGGTCTTGGATCATGCGAATGTGATTGAATGTTTGGTTTGTTGGGTAAAATACATCAATAACATTTTCCGCAAATCCTTCCCTGCCCTTTTCATCTGATGCATATCTCCGGAACAGTCTATCTTGTGGGGGCCGGTCCAGGGGATCCGGAATTGGTCACGATGAAGGCCTCCCGCCTCATCCGCGCCTGTGATGCGCTCGTCTATGACTATCTCGCGGCGCCGGAGATGCTGGCGTGGCCGCGTGCGGACTGTCGGCGGATTTGCGTGGGGAAGCGCGCCGGGTTTCACAGCATGCCCCAGTTGAAAATCCAGGAGCTGCTCATTGATCTGGCATCGGAGGGGCTTACTGTCGTCCGCCTGAAGGGTGGTGATCCCTTTGTCTTCGGGCGTGGAGGTGAGGAGGCGGAGGCGCTTGTCGAGGCCGGGGTGAAATTTGAAATCGTGCCGGGCATCTCGGCTTCCCTCGGCTGTGCCGCCTACGCGGGCATTCCGCTGAGCCACCGGGACGTGACGGGCGCGATCACCCTCTTGAGTGGTCACGAGCGGATTGACGGTTCCGGGGCCTCTTCGGTCGATTGGGCGGCGCATGCGCAGTCGGGAGCGACCCTCGCGATCTACATGGGGATGGGACGCCTTGACGAGATCGCCCGGCACCTGATCGAAGCCGGACGGGCGGCGGAAACACCCGCCGCCGTCGTAGAGTGGGGCACGACCGAACGACAGCGCGTCGTTCATGCGGACCTGGGACGGATTGCAGCGACGGTGAGGGAGGCGGGATTGGCTGCTCCGGCGGTAGTCTTTGTGGGCAGGGTGGCGGCTTACGGGGCAACTCTCTCGTGGTTTCATCCCCACGAAAAAACCCGCAATGGCTAACCATTGCGGGCCCTAGCTCTTTATACTAATACCCCAAATGTGCTCTGGAACCTTATGCGGTTCGGGCCGCAATATCGACGGCTTCTGCACGGCTGCAAAGAAAGTTTTCGGGGACAGGAGGAATTGCCAGGTTGAGAGGTCGTAATCGAGGGGCAACGGTCACGAGAGTCACCGACAATTGCCACCAGCGGGCAATAGACTTGCCAACGGGAGTGAGGGCCGTTCGCTCGGGCCATGAAATTGACATTCGATCAACGGGTGGCGGTGGTGACGGGCGCGAGCCGTGGAATTGGCCGGGCCATCGCGGAGGATCTCGCGGCCGAAGGCGTACACGTCATTTGCGTGAGCCGATCCGAAGCGTCGAGCGGCGGGGCCCGCGATGCGATCCTCGCGAGCGGGGGTTCGGCTGAGGCGGTGGCGATCGATGTGTCGGACCGGGCGGCGGTGCGGGCGAGTTGTGAAAACCTGCTGCAGGTGCACCGCAAGATCGACATCCTTGTCAACAACGCGGGCATCACGCACGATAATCTCCTCATGCGCATGAAGGACGATGAATGGGACGCGGTTTTGGCGACGAACCTCTCCAGTGCCTTTGCCTGGTGTCAGGCACTCTCGCCGTCGATGGCGCGGCAGCGTTGGGGCCGGATCATCAACATCGCGTCCGTCATAGGCCTGATGGGCAACGCGGGGCAGGCAAATTACGCGGCTGCAAAAGCCGGATTGATCGGGCTCACGAAATCGATCGCGCGGGAATTTGCGAAGCGGCAAGTGACGGCTAACGTCGTCGCTCCAGGCTTTATCGAGACGGATATGACGAACGAATTAGGGGACTCTGTGAAGGAGTCCATCATCACCGCGATCCCCCTGCGCCGCATGGGTGCAGCACGGGATGTTTCCCGCATGGTTACTTACCTTGCGGCGGAAGAAGCAGGCTACATCACCGGGCAGACTTTTACGGTTGACGGCGGCATGGTCATGTGAATCCCTGAACGTTTCAATCTGATCAAAACCTTACTGGTAACACCATGGCAGACAAGAGCATCGAAGAGCGCGTCAAAGAGATCATTATCAATCAGCTCAATGTAAACGAAGAGCAGGTCACTCCGGAAGCGTCCTTCCTGGATGACCTTGGGGCAGACTCTCTTGACACGGTTGAACTCATCATGGCTTTCGAAGAAGAATTCAGTGACGAAATCAACGGCGAGATTCCTGAGAGCGACGCTGAGAAGTTGCAGACGGTGGGCGCGGTTGTGTCCTACATCAAGGAAAAGGCCGGAGCGGCCTGAGGGACCGGACAACGCGGTCGCTTGCCTCTGGCGACCCAATGCTTCTTGCGCTCTATGAAGTCTCGGCCTCATTCGGTTCGAGTCGTCGTCACCGGCATGGGGGCGATCACCCCGCTCGGCCTCGATGTGGAAACCTTTTGGGATTCCCTCGTCGCTGGCCGCACGGGGATCGGTCGGGTTGAATCCTTTGATGTTTCCGAGCTTCCCTGCAAGATTGGGGCGGAGATCAGGGATTTTGATCCGGATGTCTGGATGGATCCCAAAGACGCGCGCCGAAACGACCGCTACACCCAGTACGCCGTAGCGGCCTCGAAGATGGCATGGGCTCAGGCGGCGGTCGATCGGGAGCGGCTCGATCCCGACCGCTTCGGCTGCATCATGGGCACAGGTATTGGTGGTCTGGATACGATCGAAGCTCAGACCGGCCGACTCTGGAAGAACGGGCCGCGGCGGGTTTCGCCATTCATGATTCCGATGCTGATCGGGAACATGGCGAGCGGCGTGGTGGCAATCGAGCTGAAGGCGAAGGGTCCGAACTACGGTGTCATCAGTGCCTGCGCCACGGCAAGCCACGCCCTGGGCGATGCGGTGCGCATGTTGCGGGCGGGGGAGGCGGATATCATGGTCGCCGGGGGATCGGAAGCCAGCGTGACGCGCCTTGGGTTCGCCGGGTTCTGCAATATGAAGGCGATGGCGACGAAATTCAACGATGAGCCTCATCGCGCAAGTCGCCCCTTTGACGCCGATCGCGATGGGTTTGTCATGGGTGACGGGGCTGGCGTTCTCATTCTCGAAACCCTGGAACACGCGGTGGAGAGGGGAGCGACGATTCTCGCGGAGCTGATCGGGCATGGTGCGACCTGCGATGCCTACCATATCACGTCACCGGATCCGGGCGGCGATGGCCTCGCCCGCTGCCTGCGACGGGGGTTGAAGGACGCCGGGCTTGAACCTGAGGCGGTTGATTACATCAATGCCCACGGGACTTCGACGCCGTATAACGACAAGACGGAAACAGCGGCGATCAAGACGGTTTTCGGAGCGCACGCGCGTCATTTGAAGATCAGTTCGACGAAGTCGATGACCGGGCACCTTCTGGGAGCGGCCGGTGGAATCGAGGCGGTCGCGACGATCCAGGCACTGCGTCATGGGATCGTCCCACCGACGATCAACTACGATCATCCTGATCCGGAGTGCGACCTCGAGTATGTTCCGAACAAGGCGGTTGAAGCCCCGATCGAGGTGGCGGTGAGCAACAATCTGGGGTTTGGCGGCCAAAACGCCTGCGTCATATTTCGCCGCTGGGATGGCGGGGAGCCGGGTTGAGGTTGCCCCCGGCATCCGGACGCGAGGAAACCCTGCGGAACACGTTTTCGGGACTTTTCGCGGATCGTGCGTTCCGTCGACCAAACCTGAAGGATTTTCTTCAAAAGCGGTCTGTGAAGGTATCGTAAAGCCGACTGGAAAGATTCTCCGGAGGGTGTGAAAGCTTCAAGTTGGGCCAGCGTCGACCGTTGTTGGGGTCTACGTGAGGACACCTGTTCAAAGTCAAGATCTGCAACGATTGCGTTCGCTGGAGGCATTGCTCGACGATCCGTCGCCAAGCGTTCGCGGAGCGATCCAGGCCGAAATCTGTCGCTTGGGTAAACCAGCATTGGACTGGCTGGAGGAATTGGCAGCGGATGAACGGGCGACGGCTGCGGCGTCCGCTGCGGCGTTACTGGATTCCATGGCGATTCCGAGCGTGGTCGCGACCATGCGCCGTTTCATACGATCCGGGGACTATGATTACGAGGCGGGTGCGCTCTTCATTCAGCGGGTGGTTCGCCCCCGGATCGAGGCGCAGACAATGGCCGATGCGCTCGATGGGGTGGCACGGCGTGCCCGCGAATTGCTGGCCGTGCCGACAACGCCATCGATGATCGTGCGGGCGCTCAACCGGGTCGTCTACCATGAGTTTGGATACCGCGGTGAGCCGGATGAGAATCCTGATCCTGGAACGGTTCTGATCGGGGATGTCTTGGCCCTTCGGCGGGGAATCCCGATGTCGCTGGGCATCCTGTATCTGCTCCTGGCACGTCGTCTTGGACTCAATTTTGAACCTGTGATGCTTCCCGAGCGTTTTTTGCTCGGATACATGCGGGACCGGGATCCTTTCTTCGTCGATCCCTTTGCCCGGGGCCGGCTCTATTCGTGGGCGGAGGCCCAGGACCTCGTCCCTGTGAACGGTCTGTTGTCGATCCAGCGCCTTTGGCCCCAACCGGCGGGCGAGATCCTCAAACGACTTTGCGAAAGGCTGGCGGCGCTGTATCAGGCCCGGGAAGAAAGCGAACGGGCGGAAGTCTTCAATGACTTCGTCCGCGAGTTTGAAGATGCCGCGAAGCGCGCGCATCGATAGGGGCCGAGGTCGGGACCGAAAGAGTCCCCATGGTCGGCTATCGGGCCGGTGAGGGACTGGTCGGATGAGGGGAAACCGCACTTTGTGCGAAATAGGGCGGGACATCAAAGACCTCGCGAGCATAGTGACGGCGCTATGGCGCCCGTTGAAAGCGTTTTCCAACTCTCTGATTTAGCCACGGGTTTGCTGCCGCCCCGGCCTCTGGCGGTCCTCGGTGATCCGATTGTGCATTCGCTCAGTCCGCAGATGCATAACGCGGCCTTGCGGGAGATGGGGGAGGCATTCCGGGAATGGTCGTACCTGCGGCTTCAGATCCGGGCGGAGGAAATGCAGGACGCGCTTCCGCAGCTGCACGCACTGGGATTTCAAGGTCTCAATCTCACGCTTCCGCACAAAGTGAAGGCGGTGGAATGGATCGAGGAAGTGGACCCCGAGGGGTCTGCGATGGGAGCGGTAAACACCCTGATCCGGACGCCAACGGGCTACCGAGGAACGAATACGGACGGCTATGGAATCGCGCGTGCGGTGGAGGCAGCGTTCGGGCACGGGCTTTCGACAGGGCCGGTGGTCCTCTGTGGAGCGGGAGGAGCCGCCCGGGCGATTGCGGTGGAGGCGTTGCGCGCGGGGGTGCCGGAACTGTGGATTGGGAATCGCGGTAAAAACAATCTGCACCAGTTGCTGCAACGGTTGGCTGAAAATGGCCAGGATGTGAGCCGTATCCGGTCGTTTCTTTTTCACGCGATCCCTGCAGAAATCCCGCAGGATTGCCTGCTCATCAATGCGACAGCAGCCGGCTTGGGAGCGGACGATACCCTGCCAATCGACCTTTCATTTCTGGGATCGAAGGCACGGATCATGGACACGACATACGGGGTCGTGAATGCGTGGTCCTGCTTCGCCCGGAAAAACGGGCTCAGTTACAGCGACGGTCTGCCGATGTTGGTCCATCAGGGGGTGCGCAGCCTGGAAATCTGGACCGAGCGAAAGGTGTCGGCGAAGGTCATGGAAAGGGCCGCGCGGGAGGCCCTGGCGCGAAGATCATAGAAGTCATGTTGGAAACAATACACGAAGTGGACGGGGCGTTCCCCTGGCTGTTCCCGACGTTCGTGGCGGTGTTCGGCGCCTGTGTCGGCAGTTTTCTGAACGTCGTCATCTACCGGATCCCGGCGGGCAGGAGCGTGGTTTCACCCGGTTCCACCTGTTCATGTGGCTGCGCAATCGCGTGGTACGACAACCTCCCAATACTGTCGTGGTTTCTGCGGCGGGGGCGCGCACGGTGTTGCGGAAGTCGTTTCAGCATACGTTATCCGTTGGTCGAACTGCTTACGGCGGTTCTTTTCTGGGGGGCATGGCAGACGCGGGAACCGCTCGCATCGCTCGTCGTGATGGGTGCGATCGGAATGTTGATCAGTGCAGCCTTCATCGATCTGGACACAATGGAAATTCCCGACGTCTTTTCGATCGGTGGATTCATTGCGGGCGTAACACTATCGGGTCTGGTGCCCTCGCTTCACGGGTATTCGGGAGACTTCCCAGTGGCGGACGCTCTGCGGGGCGTGCTTGCTTCGGTTCAGGGGGCTTTCATCGGCTCGGGGCTCATTCTCTGGTTTGCGCTGGTCGCTGAGACGGTTCTCCGCAAGGAGGCGATGGGATTCGGAGATGTGAAGCTGATGGGAGCGATTGGAGCGTTCTTTGGCTGGCAGGGGGCAGTCTTTGCGCTCTTCGGCGGAGCGGTCATGGGTACGGTCGTGCTGTTGCCAATCGTGGTGAGGCAACGCCTGCGCGGGTCACCTCCACCGGGCGTGAAAGGATCCTCCGCGGAAGGGAGCGACGAAGGGGAGGAGGATACCGGCTGGCGCGTTCCTTTCGGGCCTGCCTTGGTGGCAGGCGCCTTCACCTATACGCTGCTTCTTGAACGGGCGGTGGACCAGTATTTTGCGGATTTTGCGACGGTTTTGTTCGGAGGATGAAAGGAAAGGGTCTTTCCCTTGCCCTGATCTTCTCCCGCCCTTGATTTCTACGGTTCCATGGTTCGTTTTCTGATCCTGCCTCTCGGATGGTTGTATGTGATGGTTGCCTCGGCTTCCGACATGGTTTGGCCGACGTCGCACCCTGCCTCGGAAGGCAGCCATTTCGAACGGTGGGCACAGGCAACGGTGAGCGGGGATCCGCGTTCCGCGCTTTTCGGGTGTGTGCGGAGTTCCGGCACCCAATTCCACGAAGGCATCGATATTGCTCCGCATATGCCCCGGCGGGGTGACGAGGCGACCGATCCGGTGCGGGCTGCTTTCGGGGGGACGGTCGTGCATGTCAACGGAGACCCGCGCACAAGTTCCTATGGGCGCTATGTGGTCGTGCAACACGACCAATACGCTCCGGCGATGGTCACGCTCTACGCGCATCTCGCCTCCGTCGACCGCCAGATACTGCCCGGACGGCGGGTCACGGCGGGTGCGAGGCTGGGGATCCTTGGCCGGAGCGCGGGTGGATACACGATTCCCCCGGAGCGGGCCCACCTCCATTTCGAGATCGGGCTTCGGCTGACGGATGACTTCCAGCGTTGGTATGACGAGCAGGGCTACGCGACCGAAAACGCTCACGGGGTCTTTAACGGCATGAACCTGATCGGGTTTGACCCGTGGGCGACATGGCTCTGGCTGCGCGATTCCCCCGGCCGTGATCTGGCCGATTATTTTCGCACGATCCCGACGGGAGCGGTGATTGAACTATCGACGACGCAGGTTCCGGACATTGTGCGACGATATCCATCCCTCCTCGCGGGACCGGTTCCAGGAGAGGGTGTTGCCGGTTGGCGCATGGACATTACGGCATGGGGTCTACCGGTGCGTTTCGAACCGATTCCAGCGGGGACGAATCTGGCTCCTCCGGGAACGGTACGCGTGGTGGCCGTCGATTCGTTGCAGCTCGATACCTTTGCCTGCCGCGAACTCGTCAAATTCGAAGGCGGCGTGGCGGATCTCGGCATGCGGGGCCGCCGGTTGCTGGAGATGATGTTCCCGTTCGGCTTTGGGCGGTAGCGTTTGGGCGGGCGGGCGGGCTGCAAACTGCTCTTCCCGGTTGTCCTCACCTCCGAGGTTCCGACCCTCAAATCAATCCGACGGCATCGACGTCGAGCACCTCGATCAGCTCCTTGTCCCATCTGAACGCCTTGCGCATCGTCTGGAGGCGAGGCACGAGCCGCGTGGGGGAGGACGTGAAATACCAGAGCTGAAAGCGGTAGTGATCCTTTGCTTTCTCGATTGGGCAGGGTGCGGGCCCACGGATCTCCAGGTCCGGAAAATCGGGCAGGAGTTCCTCGTCGAGTTTTTTTGCCCATTGCTGGGCGAAGAAGGCAACTTTCTCCCGATTGCGGCCGCGGATGAGGTGGTGCAGGAGGTGACGGTAGGGCGGGTAGTTGAACTCCTGCCGCTGGGTCAGTTCGGCATCGGCGAATCCATCGAAGTCCTGCTGGCGCGCAAACTGAATGGCTTCGTGGTGGGGCAGGGCGGTTTGCACGACAACTTCGCCTGCACGATCGCCACGCCCGGCCCGCCCGGCTACCTGGACGAGCAGCTGAAAGGTGCGTTCGGAGGCCCGGAAGTCAGGCAGGTGGAGCGAGAGGTCGGCATCGATCAGGCCCACGAGGGTGACATTGGGAAAATCCAGCCCTTTCGCGATCATCTGCGTGCCGACAAGGATGTGGATGCGACCCCTGCGGAATTCACTGAGGACTTCCCGGAAGAGATTTTTCTTCTGCATCGTGTCGGTATCGATGCGGACAATGCGCGCGCCGGGAACAATCCTGGCCGCAAAATCCTCAATCTTCTGCGTCCCTGCCCCGCGATAGAGGATCTTCGCGGATCGGCATTTGGGACAGGTCCGGGGCACCGCGTCTTCAAACCCACAGAGGTGGCAACGCAGGATGTGCTCGGCGCGGTGATGGGTGAGAGTGAGGTCGCAATGGTCGCATTCGGCGACATACCCGCAGTCGGGACATCGGAGGGAGGCGTCATAACCGCGGCGGTTCAGGAAAAGGATCGTCTGCTCCCCGTTCTCGAAGCGCTGCCGCATCTTCTCCGCCAGAAAGGGTGAAAACACCGTCATTCGTCGCTCCTTTGCCCATTCCCGTTTCATGTCCACCACGTGGACGAGGGGCAGTTGGCGATGATCGATCCGCCGGGTCATTTGCAGCAGGCGGTATTTTCCCTGCCGGACGTTGTAGAGACTTTCGAGGGAGGGCGTGGCGGATCCGAGGACGCAGACCGCGTTGTTCAGATTCGCCCGATAAACGGCGACATCCCTGCCATGGTAGCGGGGCGTTTCGTCCTGCTTGTAGGCTGGCTCATGTTCCTCATCGACGACGATGAGCTTGAGATTGGGCAAGGGGGCAAAGATTGCCGAACGGGCACCCACGACGATGCGCGACTCTCCGGTGGCGAGCGCGTGCCAAGCGTCGTAGCGTTCGCCATCGCTCAAATGGCTGTGCCAGACGACCGCCCGAGCTCCGCTTTCTGCCTCAAAGCGGGAACGCAACCGGCCGACCGTCTGAGGGGTCAACGCCACTTCCGGGACGAGGAAAATAGCGCTTCCTCCCGCCGCCAGCGCAGCGCGAATGGCCGCCAGGTAGACCTCGGTCTTGCCCGATCCGGTGATCCCGTGCAGCAGAAAGCGCGTGAACTCGCCCGCTCCAATCGCCTCCACCAGCTCGTTCGCGGCGGTCGCCTGCTCGCTGGTCAGGCGGAAGTCCTCTCCGCTGACGTGTTCGCTCCCGGCGAGCTCATCGTCATAGGCTTCCCGGCGATCGGAAAGCATCGTTTCGCGGAGAAGTCCCTTTTCGACGAGGGCATCCGCACTGGAGGGAGAGATTTTCAGGCGTTGCAGGACCTTTGCCCGCGGCAGCACCTCCCGTTGTCGCTGGCTCGCAATAAAACGATAGAGAGCGGCCTGCTTGGGGGCCCGATGTTCAAGAGCGGCCAGCTCTTCGTCGGTTGCGGTGCGGGCCAGCCCGAGCGCCTTTCGCTGCTGCAACCGCATGCCCTTGCGGACGGCTCCCGGAATCATGACCTCAAAAATGCTCGCGAGGTCCGTCGCGTAGTAGACCTCCATCCAGAGCGCGAGTGCGAGGAGATCGGAAGTGAGGACGGGAAAGGGTTGCTCGAGCGCAAGGACGAACTTCAGCCGTTCCGGTGGCAGCTCGGGGTCGATCCCGACCGCGGTGACGATGCCCAACTCGGCCCGCCTTCCCAAGGGAATCCGCACGAGTGAACCGACCGCAAGTTGAGCGGAAATTGCCTCCGGCACCTTGTAGTCGAGGGAACGGTCCAGTCCCGAAAGGGGGCGGATCGATACATAACGAACGGGAACACTGGCCATTTTAACAAAAGCCTTGCAGGAGAACAACCTCGGGTTTTTGTTACACCTGTCTCATTAAGCCAATGTCAGAGTGGAATACAGCGTCAACCATCGAACTCGAGGAACCTCGGAGCACGTTCCGTGAGTTCTTGGGCAAGAAGGGCTTGCGCGTGACCAACCAACGAATGGCGATCTTTGAGGCGGCCTACCGCAAGCCGGACCATTTTACAGCGGAAGAGCTCCTCGAGCACGCCCGCGAGATTGACCGCTCTGTCTCCCGGGCCACGGTCTATCGCACACTTCCGATCCTGACCGAGAGCGGTTTGGTCCGCGAGATCGACGTGGGCAAGGATTACAAGTTCTACCTTGCGAGCCGCGGCAAGCAGATCGAGAAGGCGCAGGTGGTCGATATCGAGAACGACAAGATCTACGAGATCGACGCGCCGTTTCTGGAATGGTACGCGAAGTCGATTGCGGGCAAAGTGGGACTGGAGGCGGTTTCGCAGCGACTTCAGGTACAGGCCCGGCCTATTCGAACAGCACCGGCAGGAGAGCCCGGGGCAGAGGAATGAAGCATGCAGCGAGGGAAGAAGAAACAGGATTTTACCTTCGAGATCGCGTTCTGTGAAGGCATTCTCCGGGAAGATCCGCAGAATTCAGACGTGATTGAGTTGTTGGCGGGCTATTATACTCGCACGGGCCGGATTGACGATGGGCTCGCCCTCGACCAGAAGCTCGTGCGACTGCAACCGGGGAATGCGACGGCTCACTACAATCTCGCCTGCAGCCTCGCCCTGAAGGAGCGCAAGGCGGAGGCGGTCGAGCTCTTGCGGGCGGCGGTTCTCAAGGGCTATACGGATTTTCAGTGGATGCTCGAAGATCCCGACCTGAAGTCCCTCTATGATTTTCCGGCCTTCGCCAGCCTCCTGAGCGAGTTCGAGATTCCTCATTGAGTTGCCTCCCGAAGGGGGCTTCGCGAGGGTTGACCGGGGGCATGGGAATGCCTTTTTTCGGGGGATCATGGCCAATACCGCCGAACTGGGTTTTGAACCGCAGGTCTTCGCTCCGCTCACAGAACGCGGCGAATCCCCGCTGACGGCTCTTCAGGAAGAGATTCTTGAACTGAAGAAGCAGCGCAACGCGGTCATCCTTTCACACAACTATCAGATCGAGCCGATCCAGCGGGTCTCCGATTTCCTCGGCGACTCCCTCGGTTTGGCGTATGCCGCCGCCAAGACGGAGGCGGATGTGATTCTCTTTTGTGGTGTGCATTTCATGGCGGAGACGGCCAAGATCGTCAATCCCACCAAGACGGTCATCCTTCCGGACGAGTTGGCGGGATGTTCCCTTGCAGACAGCTGCCCGCCCGCCAAGCTCCGCGCCTATCTCGAAAAGAATCCGGACCTCTACGTCGTTGCGTATATCAACTGTTCGGCGGAGGTGAAGGCGATCGCGGACGTTATCTGTACGAGCGGCAATGCCGTCAGGATCATCGACCGGGTGCCGGCGGACCGCGAAATCCTCTTTGTCCCGGACCAGAATCTCGGGGCGTGGGTAGCGCGCCAAACGGGGCGCAAGATGCGCCTGTGGCCAGGGAGTTGCTACGCCCATGTGCTTTTTTCGGTGCAAATGCTTGAAAAGATTCGGGCACAGTTCCCGGGGGCGCCGATGGTCGCGCACCCGGAATGCACGGAGGCGGTGCGTGACATGGCAGACGAAGTCTGCAGTACGGAAAAGATGATCAGCTTCAGCCGGGAGACGCCCTCGGACACGATCATCGTCGTGACGGAGACCGGCATGATCCACCGCCTTCAGCGCGAACTGCCGCACAAGCGATTCGTGGCCGGACCAACGGAGATGTGCGCGTGCAACGATTGCCGATTCATGAAAATGAACACGCTGGAAAAAGTCCGCAACGCCCTGAGGGACCTGTCACCGCAGATCGAGATGAGCGAGGACCTTCGGCAACGGGCATCGGTTTCTCTCAATCGCATGCTCGACTGGAGCCGGTAGGGGCTGGTGGCATCGCCCCGCAGGACCCCTCAATCGAGGATCCAGGTAATCAGGAAGACCAGGAGGAGGAGGACAAAGAGCCCGCCTGCCCAGCGCAGGGATCGGTCGGAAGAGTTTTGCAGGCGCCGCTTGTTCTTTCGGATAGCAGCCTCCGGCGGTTTCGGCCCGGTGTTCGGATTATCCTTCACTGGAGGAAGCTCGCGCAGGACAGAGGCAGCGTCAAACGCGATCCCCGAGGACGGCCCC
>CAZVQJ010000048.1:0-15492 GCA_964629165.1 uncultured Puniceicoccaceae bacterium | reverse complement strand
GCCGTCGGGCGCATCGTGCGTTCAACTTCGGATTTCCGTTTTTTCTGTGTTGCTGTGAACGCTACCCTGCAAGCTCTCCAGACGTCCATTTCCGGCTATTTCCGAGGGAAGCCGGATATTGTTGAGCTGGTTCTGGTCAACCTCCTCGCGCGGGGACACCTGCTGATCGAGGACGTCCCCGGTGTCGGAAAGACGACGCTCGCCTATGCGCTTGCGCGGGCCTTGAAACAGGAGGTCAGTCGTATCCAGTTCACCAGCGACCTGTTGCCATCGGACATCCTCGGAGTTTCCGTTTACGAGGGTCCCGAAAAGGGGTTCCGCTTCCATCGCGGCCCCGTTTTCGCCGACATCGTGCTCGCCGACGAAATCAACCGCGCCACGCCGCGCACGCAGTCGGCATTGTTGGAAGCGATGGAACGTGGCAAGATCACGGTCGATGGCGAAGTACACGCTCTGAGCGAACACTTTCTCGTCGTCGCGACCCAGAATCCGGTAGACCTCGAGAGCACCTTTCCGCTGCCCGAAGCGCAGCTCGACCGTTTTGCGCTGCGCCTCACGATCGGCTATCCTCCCCCGGAGACAGAAATGGAAATGATGCGGGCGCATCCCCCGCGTTATGACGAGATCCAGCCAGCCGAACAGGTGGACTGGAGTGCCATCGCGAAGCTGAGGGAGGCGGTCGACGCCGTTTTCATTGAGGACTCGCTCCTCCAGTACATTCACCAGCTGATCCTTTCGACAAGGAACGATTCGCGGTTGCTCGTCGGCATCAGCCCGCGAGGTGCGAGCCTGTTCTGCCAGCTCCTGCGCGCCCGATCAGTGCTCGCCGACCGGAACTTTGTCACGCCTGACGACCTCTTTGTGCTGGCGATCCCGGCCCTCGCCCACCGCCTCATCTCGTCCCCCTTGACGGGCGAAGAAGAACCCTGGCAGCTTCACCGGCGGATCCTCGAAGAGTATCTTGATCGCCATCCGCCTCCCCACCGGAGGGAGGAATCGCGGGCGTGAACACGGCGACGCCCGGACGCCCGGTGCGGATCCGGGCACAACTGACCTCCTGGGGCGCGCTCTTCCTCGCCACCGGTCCGTTGCTCCTGGCGGGCACCGTTGCGACACCCTGGTTCACATGGATCCTTTTTGCGTGGGCCGGACTCGGGTTCAGCCATGTCGTCCTCGCCCGATGGAACCTGCGCGGCCTCCGACTGCACATGCAGTTCGAGGAATCCCGCACACGGGAGGATCGGGCAACGCCTCTCATCCTGACGCTTCGAAACGAGCGCCGTTGGCTCCCCGCATGGAACCTCGAGCTTGCCGTGACGCATCCCCGGGGAAGGCGTATCGAAGCCATTGTCCATCCCGCGCCGCTCGACCCCGGTGCGGCCGTCACCGTTTGCGTGAACGTCGTTCCCCGGCGTTTCGGTCCCCATTGGTTGCGGGCGTCGACGCTGGCGTCGGCCTTTCCCCTCGCTCTCTATCGCCTGCAAGCGGAATGGAATCCGATTCCGGGCTCGACGATTCTCGTCTGGCCGCGACCCCTGCGCGTTCCCGTGAGAGCTGCCGGTCTGCGCGAAGCCCGCGCGCGCGGCGCGATCGCGGGAAGTTTGCCGGGGCCGGAGATCCGCCCCTACCGCACCGGCGATCCCATCAGTGCCATCTGCTGGAAATCGACTGCACGAACCGGCACGCCGCAAGTGCGCCCGCGCGAACCCCTCGCCTTGCGCACCCGTATACTCGTCATCGACCCGAGCCGTCGAAGGTGGTCGCACATCGCACAGTTCCGGAAGATGATCATGCTGGCTTCCGCCCTCCTCGAAGATGGCCACCGGCGGCACACGATGCGCACCGTACTCATCGGGGAACAGCGATTTGACGTGCGGACACCCGAGCAATTCGTTGCCGCCATGGATGTGCTTTCCAAGCTCACACCCGTGCGCTGCCGACCCCTTCAACCGTCGCGTCGGGAACCCCATCTGCTTCTTGTTCCGAGCGGGCGCCACGGCGTCCGGGCGTTGACCGAAGAAGGCTTCCTGACGAGTCATGCCGCTTGACAGAACCTTTCTCTGGCAGCGCGTGGTGGTGGCGATTTGTCTCAGTGCCAGCGTCTTCGCGGTCTTCGGCCAAACCGGAGTGGGTGGCCTCGCCGGCGCGTTTCTCGCAGCCTTCCTCGCGCTCCTTCCGCTCCTCAGCCGGAACCGCCCATTCTGCAAGCATCTCGCGATCGGCACGACCCACGTGATTTTGCTCATTCTTCCGATCCTCCTCTGGACGGAATCCGACGTCCGTGCCGCGATCGGGATCGGGTTTGCGAGTTCGCTGCTCTTGGCAGCCACCACCGTTCTGCTTCGGCGGGAATCCCTGTGGGTGCGGCTCCTTGTATGCCTCGGCCTGATCATTGGACCCTTTTTCACATGGGAGAATACGCGGTCGTTCGAGCCGGCGTCTCCTCTGGTCTTCGCCATCGCCACGGGGCTCTTCGTCTTTGCCGTCCTCGCGCTTTACGACTCCACCGCTGATTCCGCCATGCGCTATCGACGCGCCATTGGATGGAGTGCACTCCCGCTCCTCGCCGCCGTGTTCGCAGGACCGATTTCCACGATCACCTTCGTTGCGTTGGTGCTCCATCTAACCGCACTCCTCGCAGGTGCCTGGCGGCAAAGTGCGGACTTCCGCCCCGTCCCGGCGGAATCGCACATTGATGCCAGGGTGGATCCTTCCCGGTCGTATCGTTCGATCCTGACCGTGCTGATCCTGTCCCTGACAAGCAGCCTGATCGCCTACGGGGTCCTCCGCGCAGGCGGTTTCCTCGTTCAGCAACTTCTGCACGAGCCAAGCAGCTCCCCAGCTATCGCCGAGACGCCCACCACCATACCCACGGCCGAAGCCGCCAGAACCCCGGGGCCCGCACAAACCGAACCCATTTTCCCGGCCGTCGAAAATCCCATTTCCTCGCCTGATCGCGCCGCTCTCGAAGCACCTCCACCCCCCGCCTCGCCCGAAGACGGCGCTCGCCAATCCCGCCCGCTGATCGACTTTGCCGATCGCACCATCCTTGACCAAAACCCCCGCGCCATCGGCTTCCTCCAGATTCCCGAGGGCGGACGTGCACGGCTGCCCCTCTACCTGCGCCTCTACACGATGAGTGCACTCGAATGGAACGGATTTTCGGTGAACGAGGTCGGAGCGGAAATGACGTCGACCACGGCCGCTCGTGCCAGCCAACCCTTTTTTCTTCCTGAACGCTCGTCCGACGACGACGACGCGTGGTGGATCCTGCACCTTCGTGAGGGCGGCGGGGAATGGCTCCCGATCTCCGGTCCATTCAGCGAATTGCGCCTCGAAGCAGCCTCGAGGCTGCAATGGAGTCCGCGGCACTTCGGAATCCGCCGGTCTGATCCCTCCCCCGACTTGACGGTCGCCTTCAACCACCCCGACTTTTCCCGCCGGGTGCCCGCCACGATCGAAACCGATCCGGCAATCTGGCTCCACCTCTACGGAGATCCCCGGATCGATGCCTCCCTGCGCACGATGGCGGTGGAAATCGCAGGGAGCGACGACCTCTCCCCCGCGCGATTTGCACAACGCGCTCTGACCCATCTCCGCCAACAGGCCACCTACAGCTTCGACACGCAGATTCCGGCAGGACCGGAGCCCGCTCTTTATCGCTGGCTGATCCACGGTCGTGACGGCTACTGCGAATATTTCGCGGGAGCCTTCGTCCTTCTCTCACGAGCCTACGGCGTGCCGGCGCGTGTCGTCACCGGTTTTCTCCTTGTCGAAGGGCCGGACGAACGGAACCGCCTGCGCATCGACGACCTCCACGCCCATGCGTGGGCTGAGATCCTCATTGGCGACCAGTGGGAACGCGTCGAAGCCACACCGCCCGGACGACGGGGTCCCGATCGACCGCTCACGCTCGGCGACGCGCTCACCGATGATTCCCTCCTCACCTTTGATCCGTCTCCGAGCGATTCCCGACAGGCGCCGGAAAGAGAGAATGAGACGGCGATTGCACCGGAAACGACAGACGCCGCCCATCACGAAGAGCCGTCCGCCGCCACGCCCATGGACAAAACGCCCGGCGTCGATCGCCCGGATGCACCAGACCCTGTCAAAACGGCCGCGGAAAGCCCCTTCGAGCACGCGGCGCCGGAACGGGCGGAAAGCTCCGACACCGCCGAGACCGCCGATGGCCGCGAAACAAACTTTCCCGCCGATTCAACCAGCGCAACGGCGGAAGCGGAGGATACACCCGCGGCCGCGGCGAATACCGAACCTGCCCCTCCCCGGCGCCTCCCGTCGGAAGAACCATCCATCGAAGATGCGCCATCCGCCGACCCCGAACCGTCGCCGCAGACGAATGAGCCGGCGGAAGGGCAACCGCCTTCAGAGGAACGGGCGGAGGTTCTTTCGCGAGACGGAGAGACTCCCGCAACGGAACCCACCGACCGCGCACTGGATTCTGCCGACCACACGCACCGCGACCTCGGAGAACCCGCTTCCGCGATCCCTGCACCGGAGGATACGCCGGCCTCACCGAGTCCGGCTGAAAACGCGCCCGAGACGGGCGGCCGTTCGCCGACCGACGGCACGGAGGAGGACTTCAACCGGATCCGTTCTCCTCCCGTCACCGCCGAGAGCCGTGCATCTCCGCCACGCGACGACGACACGTGGTCCGAAGATTCTCCGACCGCGAACGCTACCCCGCCTGCGCATCGAACCCCTGAAGAGGCGGCTGTCGAAGCCCACCCAGTTGCTCAACCGGATCGGGAGAAACCGTTTTCGCTCTCTGCTTTCCTCCCGCGACTCCTCGTTGCCATCGCTTTGCTTGCCATCTTCACGGTGGCGGTGCTCGCGGCAAAACACTGGCAGCGTACCGCTCGCGGCCTCAAACCGAACGGGAAACAGCAGTCCCGTCAGAAAGCTGGGCGGCTGCTCACGCTGGTTGAACGTTCCCTCCAGGCGTTTCCCGTCGCGGAAGATGAGCGGGCTGAGCTACAGTCGTTACGCGATTCTCTGTTGCATCTCCGCTACGGTCCATCGCCCGCACCAGACACTCTGCGGGAACTCGATGAACGGTGGAATCTTCTCCAGCATCGCCGACCAACCGCACCGGGATTTTTCCGCCGGTGGAAACGCGGCAAGGAAACAGACGCACCCCGCTGACGCTTCTTCAGGCCGTCGCTTCGACGAGTTCCGGGTCGAGCAGCTCAAGCACCTCGCCGCTCATCCAGTCACCATGAATCGCCTGCAGCCGGACGCGTGCCCGCCGATTGCGCAGGCTCGTTCCCTCCGGGGCGTCGGCAAGGACCCGCAGATAATTATCGGTGTAGCCGGGCCACCGGCCATCGCGAGGATCTTCGAAGAGGACCTCGCGGATGGTTCCACATGCCGTCTCCATCTGATCGTAACGCTTCTTTGAACTGAGCCTTCGCAGTTGCGCACAGCGGCGGTTGCGCTCCTCGATTGCGACTGGCGGCCATTCCCCGTTTTCCATCTTGCGCACCGCCAGCGTGCCTTCGCGTTCCGAATACGGAAAGACGTGGGCGTAGTGGAACGGCTGCTCCATGAAAAAACGACAGGTCGACTCAAAATCTTCCCGGGTTTCTCCCGGAAAACCGACCATGATATCCGTTCCGAGACAGAGATCCGGTACCTGTGCGATCGCTCGCTCAACGAAAACCGCGTAATCAGAAAGTGAATACCGACGGCGCATCGCTTCGAGGATGCGGTCGGAGCCCGCCTGCAAGGGAAGATGGAGATAGGGAAGAAGTGCGTGCCCGGGGTCTGCCATCCGCTCGAACAGCGCAAACGGCACCGTCGTCGGTTCGATCGACGAAATGCGGATGCGGCTGATGCCACCGATCTCCGACAGCGCATCGACGAGTTTCATGATGTCGCGCCCCTCGCTCGCATAGGTCCCGATATTGACGCCGGTCAGGATCAACTCCCGCACTCCCCGTGTCGCGAGCCGGCGCGCCTCTTCGAGCGTGTTTTCCCACCCCCGTGACCGCGCCCGACCGCGGGCAAAGGGAATGATGCAAAACGCGCAGACGAAATCACAGCCATCCTGCACTTTCAGATTGGCCCGGTAGGGAAACGGCAGGTCGCCCACCGAGTGGATGGAAAAGTCTGACCGGTCGATCCGGTCCCGAAGGATCACCGGGCGCTCATTTTTTCCCCAGTGGACATGGTCGAGTAGATTGAGCTTTTCCTGATTCCCCACGATCAGGTCGACGCCATCAATTTCCGCAATCGCAGCGGTCCCCATCTGGGCGTAACATCCGATCACCGCGGTGAAAGCGCCCGGGTTGCGCCGCACAAACTGTCGGATGATCTTGCGACATTTGGTGTCTGCCTCCCGCGTCACCGTGCAGGTGTGGATGATGCCCAGGTCCGCCTCCTCCCCAAAGGGGACCATCTGGTAGCCGTCCGCCTCCAAGCGGTCGGTCAACAACTTGGATTCCGCCTGGTTAAGCCTGCAGCCGAGTGTCTGGAGACTTGCGCGCTTCATGGGAACGGGCATGCCCGCCGAGTTTTCAGGCCCCGCGCAGGCGGGCAATCTCCTGTTTAAAAATCGTCACCGTCGAGGCGTAGGTATCGTCAAGGTGTGGAAGGAGGGCATCCAGCGCAGCGAGATCGTCCCGGTTCGCGGCCAACTCCATCGCCTTGGAAAGCTTTGCGAGCCGCAAGCCGCCAATGTTGGCACTGCTTCCCGCCAGCGCGTGAGCGGGGCGCGAGGCATCCTTCGCGGTGCGACTGCCGATCGCTGCCTTGACCGTCGCGAGCTGGGGTGCCGCCTCCGACTGGAACAGACCCAGCAGCTCCTCGATCAGATCCGCCGCGCCATCCTCTCCAGCTTCGATCAACATCGACAACTGCTCTTCGTCCGTCAGCGGGAAATTGCTTATCTCATTGATATCCATCACTTCCAATCCACCCAAGATGAGGCGCCAAGATCATCCACGATCGAACAGAGTGCCAAGCCGAAACTACGCTTTCCTTTGCAGCCACGCCTTCACGCCTGCGGACCGCTCGGAGGGCCATCCCTGCCGCGCACCGCCGATTCGCATATCCGGATTTCGCCACTGGTTCGTCCGTTCTCATGGCGGACCTGCATGGGGCCGCGTTCAAGCAATCCCGAAAACCGTCTTCTCCGGGGATCCGGAATGATCGAAAGGGGATGTGCGATCGACCGGGGGGATGGAAGCGCTGGTTCGCTCTTCATCAGCCTCCGCACCGACGGACGCGTCCGCCGCGGAGGGACCCTTTTCGCTTCTCTCTGATTCCCGGTCCTTCTGTGACTGCGCCGCCATCTGGCCACGTGCCAGGTGTTCCATCGCGATAGCCCGGGCCGCAACCTTCATGTCCTGCGGGGAGGGATCGCCCGGGGCGGTCGCCGCCCGTTGGATCTTCTTTGCTTTCTCGACCGTTTCCTCCGGTGTCTTTTCCGGGCGGGTATCAATGTGGACATGACCACCGATCGCGTACATCTGCCCGTCAGGGCCTTTCACGAGAGTGTATCGAGGACCGCCACGTGTCAGCCCCTCTGCCTTGGCGATATGCAGCTGTTCATGAAGCCGAACCTGTTGATCACGACGACGGAGAGCTTCGAGGCGTTGCCGTTCTTTCTTCGTCAATCCCATCGCATCCTTCCGGGCACGCCTCGACGCAACCCCCTCAACCTTTGGTGCCGGCGCAATCGCCGGGCGAACATCATCGGGACGCGAACGGTCACCGCCTGCGCTGTTCTGCGCGGACGCCTGGTATGGAGTCAGATCCGAGCCATATTTCTGGACGCCAGGAATCATAAGTAGACCTGCGGGGATTCTCCCACCTGACTTCCATCGGCCGAAAACCTGCCGGAGCGCAGCTTTTTCTCTTTCTTTGACCGTTAATTGACGAGCAGGCTGGATTCCCGATCGGCGACCAACCACCATGCCCCATAGGGCGGCATCGCGGCGGCCCCGTCTTTCCGTAGCTTCAGGTTCTTCCCGGAGAGCAAATTGCGGCAATGGCGGACGCCCGCGAAGGCTTCGTCGATTTCAGCGAGGATCACAGGCTGCGCGGACCTCGTGAAGTTGAAAACGCAGGCAATGCGTTCTTCCCCCTCCCGAGAGGTGCGGACGAAGCAGAAGAGTTCGGGGCCCAGATCGCGGATTTCCTGTTGCGCATCGGGATGAAACGCGGAATGGCCACGGCGCCGGACAAGCCATTCACGGTACCGCTTGAAGATGCGGGCCTGTTTCCCCTCCCTTTCGCCGAGCACCTCAAAAAGGTCACTCTCGGTCCATTGGCGCCGGTTGAGGGTCCGCTTCTCCCCCGTCTGTTCAAACCCCGCCTGCCAGCTCGGCGTGCCGAGGAGACTTTGCAGATACACCGCGGGCATGCCCCGGAAGGCGAGGACAATCGCCTGTGAGCACAGGAAACGCGCGATGGAGAGTTCGACCTCGTCGGGTTCGCCCAAGGCGTCGACATAAGCGATGTTCAGCTCATAGGGTCTCTCCGTGCCATCCGGCATGGCGCGCATCGATACCTGGCCTCCCCGCGCAACGACCTCCTCGACCAGCCACGCCAGTTCTTCCGCCTCCAGAATGCCCTGCAGCGGGCGCAGGCCCACACCGTCATGGGAGGCGGCGAAATTCACGAATGCCTGCCCCTCGGGAAGGTCCGGGAGGGATCGCGCCCAAGCGGTGAGATGGCGACTGTCGCCGCGGAGAAGGCCGTGCAAAAGGAGCGGAGGTAGCGAAAAGTTGTAGATCATCTGCGCCTCATCCCCCTCCCCGAAATAGCTCATGTTCTCCCGGTGGGGCACATTTGTCTCGGTCAGCAGCAACGTGTCGGGCGCGACGATCCCGAGGATGTCACGGAACAACCGGACGATTTCATGCGTCTCTGGAAGATGGATACACGAAGTCCCGATCTTCTTCCAGAGGAAGGCGATCGCATCGAGCCGGAGGATCCGGCATCCTTTCGACAGGTAGAGAAAAAGGATGTCCAGGAATTCGAAGAGGACATCCGGGTGCTGCCAGTTCAGGTCGACCTGATCGTCGCTGAAGGTCGTCCAGACGTGCTTCTTGCCATCGCGGGTATGGACCTCCGTCAGCAAGGGCCATGGCCGGGGCCGCACCACTGCGCTCAGGTCGGCCGACGGATCGGCAGGAAGAAAATAGTGTCTCGCCGGAGCGGTCCCGGTGACGAAGTCCCGGAACCACCCGCTCTCCCGCGAGCAGTGATTGAGAACAAGGTCGAACATGAGCCCGAAATCCTCCCCAATCGCTTCGACGTCTTTCCAGCTCCCCACCGCCGGATCCACCCTCCGATAGTCGATGACCGAGAACCCGTCGTCGGACGACCATGGGAAAAAGGGCAGCAGATGAACCACCGAGATCGCCTTTCCAAGGTGCTTTTTGCAGAACCGGTGCAAGGTGCGCAAGGGAACCTCATCAGGGGAACGGATGCTATCGGCATAGGTGATCAGGATGACATCATCCCTGTCCCAGAACTGAGTGGGGAGAGGGGCATCGATGCCGACGCCATACCGGCCAAGGAGCATGTAGAACCGCTCTATCAAATCCCGCGACTGGTCCCCGTAGAGACGCGCAAAGCGACCTTCGATGCGCTCGGCTTGCTGTTTCGTGATGTATTTCATGCGCCTGTTCTGGGCGGATTACGCGTGCTGTTTCCAGAGGGCCGCGAGGGTGGTGCCCATCCCGTGAGGTTGGTGAGAATCGTCCGCAGACTCCGCCGCAACACGCTGTAGCTGTAATACCGATTCGCGACTGCGTAGTTATGCTCCACCGTTGCTTCCCGGTAACGCTCATCACGAAGGAGCCGTTCCACCTCTGCGACCACCCCCCGGGTGATGAACCCGTCGATCACCGCCAAACGGAATCCCTTGGGCTCGATGTCGCGGATGAAGATTGAATACCGGTTGATCACAATCGGCTTCTTGAAATAGACCGCTTCGAGGAGGGCGTTTCCAAACCCTTCATAGGTGCTCGGATACGTGACGAGGTCAGCATGAGGATAGAGGTCCCAGAGGGTGTAGAGCTTACGCCCGAGGCCGTCAAACTGTCGGACCTCACTCACCCGGTCCCCGACAAAACGAAGGTCCACGCCTTCTTCCTGCGCAAGGTCTTCCAGCATGTGCTTGTACTCAAAGCCTTCATCCCCCGCATCGTGTGAGACGACCAGCTTCGCCCGCGGGCTTTGCAGCATGCTGACAAGTTTGATCGCATGCTCGATTCCCTTGCGAGGCACCACCCGGGTGGGCTGCAGGATGAAGATATCATCCTCTGCCAGACCGAGCTCCCGGCGGACGTCCGCGGCGTACTCATCGGGTTGCGGTGGCGCTTCTTCGAATTTGAATACATTCGGGATGACGAGACTGCCGACGCCCTTGCGCAACGAAAGCTGTTCCTGGGCCGGCGCATTGATGACGGTGTGGGCGATCGTCCCGAGGCGTGGGGGAAACGCCATGTCGAGATAGTCCTCCACCGCCGAGATCGAGAAGCGCGTCCGTTCCCAATAGAAGTCATGATGATGCGCAATGGTGGGAATGCCCGTCTCCGCGATCAACTGGGTCAAGGCCACCCCGAGGGGCAGATTCATGGGGATCGTCAGCGCGTTCTCGGGCACGAGTACATCGATCCCGAAACGCTCGATAAAACGATAGAGGGTGCTCTTGAGATAATCCGCCAGTTCCTGGATGCGCCGGGTGACAAGAGGGCTGCGATGGAGCCTCCCCCAGACCTGGCGATCGATCCACTGCACCTCTGGATGGCCAAAATGCGCTTCCGGCACGCACATGCTGATCTCCTCCTGCCGATCCATGAGGCCCCCGTACCAATGCGCCACGTGGCGGTCATCCCAGAGAACTTCTGCCCATTTTGCGCTCTCGAGCGAGACTCCGTCGGTTCCTGCAAATCGCGTTGATACAAATCCAAATCGTTTACCCATGATCTCTCGGCACGCCGTCAACCCACTGAATACAGTACCCTGTGGTTGGAAAGGAAGAAGTCCCTTTTCCCCTGTGACCGCGCCACCGGCAGACGCTCCACCTCCGGCCCTTGCGTTGTTCCCGCGCGCTGGCATGGTAAATACAATGGAATCCGAATCTTTCCGGGAGCCGATTCCCGGCGCCGTCGCAGACTATGTTTCTGCTCTCGTTGCGTTGCGGGAACAGGTGCTCGCAAACACCATCATATGCGCTGAAATCCCCGCGCCCACCTTCGGCGAGGCCGCACTTGTGCGGTTCATGCGGGACCGCTTTACCGAGAGTGGATTGCAGCAGGTGTCCGAAGACGAGAAGGGAAATGCTTCCGCCGTCCTTCCCGGAACCCTCGGCAACAAGGCCGGCAATATTCTCGTCGCCGCACATGTCGACAAAATCTGGGACAGCACGGTCAACCACACCGTGACGGTGAGCCCGTCGCACCTTTCCGGTCCGGGAGTGGCTGACAACAGCCTTGGAGCCGGCACGGTTGTTTCGCTTCCGCGCATTCTCGAGTTTCTGGGAATCCGGCTGCGGAACAATCTTGTGCTCCTCGGCGCGACCCGGAGCATGGGAAAAGGAGACCTCGAAGGGATCCGCTTTTTCCTCGATAATACCCGCATGGCGGTGGCCTCCGCGGTCTGTATCGAAGGCGTCCAACTCGGCCGGCTGAGCTACTCGTGCCTTGGCATGAACCGGGGGGAAATCGAGGTCCGTACCGTGGAGGCCGACGAGTGGCAGCCGCGACGCGCAGGAACCGCGATCAGCGAAATGAATCGCATCGTGCAGCGCATCCTCGCGATTCCGATTCCATCGGAGCCGAGGACATCAATCATTCTCGGATCGATCTCTGCCGGCAGCGGATTTAACGTGCCCCCTACCCGGGCCCTGCTCCGCTTCGAGGTTCGCAGTGAAGCCCCCGGCATGGTCGCCAGCATTCGGGAGCAGATCGAGGAGATCATCGAAGAGGCGAATGCCGAACAACCCGTGCGGGCCACGCTCCGGATCGTTGCGAGACGCCGCCCCGGCAGTATCGGGTTCAGCCATCCGCTCGTCCGGGCAACCCGCTCCATTATGGAAGACCTTCAATTGCAGCCAGCCATCCTGCCCAGCACGAGCGCGCTTTCCGTCCTCCTCGAGCGCGACATCCCTTCGCTCACCCTCGGGGTCACGCACGGCGAACATAAGCACGATCTCGACGAGCAGATCGAAATCGAACCGATCTTTCGCGGCCTCGCGCAAATCACCGGGGTCCTCCAATACATCGACGGAGCGATGAACAATGGAGAAGATTAAACGCTGGCTGGAGACGAACACCTTTCACCACGGCGAGTTCTGGGATATTCTCGAACTGGTCCGGGAAAAGGAGCGCAAGAACCTCACGATCAGCCTCTGCATCCCCACATACAACGAAGAGAAGACGATCGGGAAGGAGGTCATCATCTTCAAAAGCGAACTGATGGACCGCTACCCCCTCCTCGATGAGATCGTCGTCATCGATTCCGCCTCAACCGATCAGACGAGAGAGATCGCCGCGGCCTATGGCGCCGATGTTCACCTCTCGGGAGACATCCTGCCTGCTCACGGCTTCAAGCGCGGCAAGGGGGAAAACCTCTGGAAAGCGATCTACCAGCTGAAGGGCGATATCATCGTCTATGTCGACGCCGACATCAAAAACATCCACCATCGGTTCGTCACCGGCCTCGTCGCCCCTCTCATCTTCCACGATTCGATCCGCTACGTGAAAGCCTTCTACGACCGCCCGATCGCGTTCAGCCAGGAGATCCGTCCTTCCGGTGGCGGACGTGTCACAGAAATCCTGGTACGTCCGCTTTTCTCCCTCTTCTTCCCCGAACTCACCGCCCTCGTGCAGCCTCTCTCCGGGGAGTACGCGGTCCGCCGGGATACGCTCGAAAAGATCCCGTTCCCGATCGGTTACGGTGTCGAAACTTCCCACATCATCGATGTCTACAGCCGCTATGGACTCGCCGCCTTCGGGCAAACCGACCTCGATCAGCGAGTTCACCGCAATCAGACCACCCGCGATCTGGGGAAAATGGCTTTCGGCATCCTCCAGGCATTCATCAAGCGGATCGAACAGGACGGACGGATCAGCAAACTCCCGGAGATGAGCAATGTTTTCCGGCAATTTCAGGCAGAGGGTAATCGCTACGAGCAAGTGACCCACCAGATTATCGAGGAGGAACGCCCTCCGATGATCTCGATCCCTGAATACCGGGAGAAATTCGGGCACTCCTGAAAGCGGCCATACCGGTGAAAGTCGCCATTGTTCATGCCCATTTCCGTCCCGGCGGCGTGACCCGCGTGGTTGCAAATGCCGTCGCAGCCCTGCAGGGCCACGGCGTTGAAATTGCCGCATTCTCCGGCCAGTCATCCGCGGGCAACGGTTTACCTTTGCACACCGTCGTGCCGGGTCTCGACTACGACGATGCCTTCCGGGCGGGAGCCGGCGAAGCGTTGGCCCGACGCCTGCGCGAAGCTGCCCGGGAGGTCTTTGGTGGCGAACCGGACCTCTGGCACTTTCACAACCACAGCCTCGGAAAAAATGCCAACTTCCCCGCAACCATCCGCGCCTTTGCCCGCTCCGGGGTCCGACTTCTCCTCCAGATCCACGATTTTGCGGAGGATGGCCGACCTCGTGATTACCAGCGCATGCGGCAGGGTTGTCCCGATGACGCCGATTTCGCCGCGTCGATCTATCCGGCCGCTCCGCAGATTCATTACGCGCTGATCAATCTCCGGGATGCCGCCGCGATCCGTGCGGCAGGCGCACCGGCGCGTGCCTGCCACTACCTTCCCAATCCCGTCTCGATGCCGGCGGCCGCGCCTGTCGCGGAGCCCCTCTTCCCCGAAGCCGGTCGATTCCTCCTCTACCCCACCCGCGCGATCCGCCGCAAGAATATCGGCGAACTGCTCCTCCTTGCCGCGACGACACGCACCCCGACCCGCTTTGCCACGACCCTCCGACCCGATAATCCGCAGTGGCAGCCCATCCACGACCGATGGGAAGAGATCGCCCACGAGCTGAATCTCCCCGTCACGTTCGGCCTCGCCGAAAAGCATGATTTCGCTGCCCTCCTCGCACGGGCCAACGCCATTATCACAACCAGCGTTGCAGAAGGCTTTGGCCTCGCCTTCCTCGAACCCGCCCTGAGCGGCAAGCCCATCGTCGGACGGAATCTTCCCGAAATCACGCCCGACTTCCACCAGTGGGGCATCCACCTGAATCACCTCTACGACTCCCTTCCCGTCCCGGAGGATTCGATCGACCCAAAAGATCTTCGCCGGAGGATCGAGGCGTCACTGAACGCGCAATACACCGCCTTCGACCGCACACTCCCCGGCGGGGCCGTGGAACGCGCGCTCGACTCCATGCGCACCCACCCCGGGTGGGACTTTGGTCGCCTCGACGAATCGCTGCAGGAAGGTGTCATTCGGGACGCACGCGAAAATCCCGCCCGCTTCGCTCCCCTCGCAAGCGTTCTCGAGCCGCTCCCAAGTGCTGCCACGGTTGACACCCAACGACAGAAGATCCGTGAACATCTCAGCCTCGACCGCTACGGACATCGCCTCGCGAGCATCTACAGCGCCGTAATCAACTCCCCCCAGGACGACCCCTCCGCCCTCGACACCGACTCGATTCTTTCCACCTTTCTAAACCCCCAACGGCTGAACCTGCTCCTGTCCTGAGCCGATCGACAGCTCTCAGATCACCCCTCCGCCTCAGCGGTGAAGTCGCGGGAGGCGGCACCGCGGAAAGAAGCAGGTCGGTCAGGTAGCCAAGAGGGGCTAACAAATCGATCGAGGGAACTGGATTACGCTGCGCTCGTTCCAGTCCCCCATCTCACCGTTCGGCCACAAGTGGTACCCGGGGCGGGGGTCGAACCCGCACTCCCTCGCGGGAAACGGATTTTGAGTCCGTCGCGTCTGCCAATTCCGCCACCCGGGCAAAGATGGACAAGGCTCACAAAAAGTCGCGCCTATCTTTCCGGTGCAAGCCCTTTCACGCAGCATCCCAAAGAGATGCATCGATTGGCGGCGCGTGGTAGGGATGGCTTTCCGAGCCGCCCGTCAGCAAGCGCATCGGCCGGACCATCCACAGACCGGAAATCGCCAAGACCATCCCCGCGGGCCGCACGAACGTCGGCACACGGCAGTGGCATCCTGAGATGTCCCTCGATGGCACCGCTGTCTATTCGGTCACACGTTGGAGAACCGCCAGCGAAGTTTGGCTTTCGATGCGCTCCGGCGGCATTTTTGTTTGCCAATAGCACTCCCATAGAATTGGGCTCAGGGCTTTTCTTATGAGGTCTCTCACATGCATGCTGCGCGGGTTTCCGCAGGTTCCGATTCTGAGGCTGGCGGTTGGTGCGATTTTTGCAGCAGTGATCGGGCTTCCATCCCTCCTCAGCGCGCAGGAGGATGAGACCCTTCCCCTCTTCGGCACACAGCTTTTCGACAGTGGCGTCGCGCAGCAG
>CAZVQJ010000047.1:13964-15864 GCA_964629165.1 uncultured Puniceicoccaceae bacterium | reverse complement strand
CGATCACGATGACCGCACCCGATCCACTCATCGAGCCAGCCGCCATCGGACTGTCGAAGTCGAGGGGGACGTCATCGATGGACCAGTCAAAGGGGTCGCCGTTGCGCAATTTTCCGGTGAACCGTTCGCCGGCGCGCCAGACCTTGGAACTCGAACCACCGGGTATGACCGCCTGGAGGCTCCTCCCCGACCGCAATCCGCCCCCGAGGTCGTGAATGAGTTCACCGTAGGTCACTTTTCCGGTCTCCAGCTCGTAGTAGCCCGGCTTGTTGACGTGGCCGCTCAGGCACCAGATGCGGGTGCCCGTGTTGTTCACCGTGCCGATTTCCGCATAGGCTTTGCCGCCCCGTTCGACGATGTGCTTCACATGACACAACGTCTCGACGTTGTTCACGATCGTCGGACACATGTAGAGTCCGAGAGCGGCGGGAAAATAGGGAGGTTTGATCCGCGGATAAGCACGTTTGCCCTCAAGGGACTCAATCAGACCGGTCTCTTCGCCACAAATATAGGCAGCCGCGCCGCGGTGGACAACAATGTCACAAGCATAACCGCTTCCACCGATATTCTCCCCGAGGAACCCCGCGTCCCGCGCTTCCTCGATGGCCTGCTCGAGAATCTGCGCCCCGTAGGGCATTTCTTCGCGGATATAAATGAAGGCCAGGGCGGCATTGATCGCATAGGCGGTGATCATCATGCCCTCAATGAGCTGGTGCGGATCCTTGTGGATGATCTGGCGGTCCTTGAAGGTCCCCGGTTCCGATTCGTCCGCGTTGCAGATGAGGTAGATCGGCTTCCCACTCTTGCGGTCGAGGAATTTCCATTTCAAGCCCGCCGAAAAACCAGCCCCGCCCCGCCCGCGGATGCCGCTCTCCATCACCTCCTGATGCACCTCTTCGGGCTTCATCCCGAGCGCCTTGCGGAGGGTTTCGTAGCCTCCCCGAGCGCGGTAGGCGGCGAGCGTTGCGTTGAAATCGGGATCTTCCGCGTCGCGGAGGATAATGCGACGCTCCTTCGGATGCGCTTCGCTTTTCGGGAAATTGAGTGTGGTCAGGTCCAGCATGTGCACGCTCCGTCGCTGTTCAGTGGGTATGGGTCACGGGTGAGCCCGGGGTTTCCGCCTTGATGCGCTCGCAGAGTTCGGCTGCCTTCTCGGGCGACACATTCTCGTGCAGCTCATCGTCGATCATGACAACCGGTGCAGTTCCGCAGCTTGCGAGGCATTCCGCAAACTCGACTGTAACCCGCCCGTCCGGTGAGATGTCGTCGAGACGCGTTCCAAAGGCATCGCAGATCTGGTCGCAAACCTTGTAGCTGCCGTTGAGGGCGCAGCTCAGCGTGCGACAGACCCGCACAAGGCGTTTGCCCACGGGATGTTCGCGATAAAACGGGTAGAAGGTGACGACCTCCCGCACCTGCTGAGGCGTCAATTCAAGCCGCTCCGCGACCCATTCCTGCGCCTCGAGCGGAAGGAAACCCTGTTCCTTCTGGATCGCATGCAGGATCATCATGAGAGCGCTGCGCTGCTGCGGATAACGCGGGATCACGCGGTCGATGTAGGCGGCCGTTTCGTTGGAAATTTGGAATGCCATGCTGTGCCTGAAGGATGGATACCGAAGCCGCGGTATCAGCGGTCGCACTCACCGAGAACGAAATCGAGACTCCCGAGGATGACCGGAATATCCGGAACCATCTCGCCCACACAGACCTTGGGCAGGATGGAGAGATTGCAGAAGGAAGGGCCGCGGATCTTCAACCGAAAAGGGACCCCGCCGCCCTTCGAAACAATGAAAAACCCGAGCGCCCCCTTGGGGTTCTCGGCTTCAAAATAGACTTCGCCGGCGGGCATCTGAGGTCCTTCGGTCACCAGCATGAAGTTCTGGATCAGCTCCTCCATGCT
>CAZVQJ010000047.1:0-13954 GCA_964629165.1 uncultured Puniceicoccaceae bacterium | reverse complement strand
CTTGAAGATCTTTTTTGCGTCCTCCGCATACCATGGGCCGTCCGGCATCTGGTCGATCACCTGGCGAATGATGCGGATGGATTGGCGCATTTCCTCCATCCGTACGAGCCAACGGTCGTAGCAGTCCCCGTTGCTCCCGATCGGCACGTCGAAGTCATAGTTTTCGTAGCCCAGATACGGGCTGTCCTTGCGCAGGTCGACCGGGGCGCCGCTCGCCCGCAGGTTTGGTCCGGTCATGCCGTAGGCGATGGCGTCCTCTTTTGAGATGACCCCGACTCCGACCGTGCGGTCATAAAAAATCCGGTTGCGGGTGAGAAGCTTATCGATCTCCTCGATGACCGGCTCCATTTCGTTCACCGCCTTCAGGACATTTCCCAGCCAACCCTCGGGGATATCGCGCATGAGGCCGCCGATCCGGGTGTAGCTGGTCGTGAAACGTGCCCCGCAAAGCTGCTCCATGAGGGAGTAGATCTTCTCGCGTTCGGTAAACGTGTACATGAAGACGGTGAGCGCTCCCGTATCCATCCCGTAAACCCCGCAGCCGATGAGGTGACTCTGCAGCCGGGCGAGTTCACAGCAGAGCAGGCGGATCGACTGGCAGCGCGGGGGCATTTCAAGACCCGCAAGTTTCTCAACCGCCATCGCGAAAGTGACGTTGTTGTGAATCGGCCCGAGGTAATCCAGCCGATCCGTGTAGGGGATGAACTGGTTATAGGTCATGTTCTCGGCGATTTTTTCGTCACCGCGATGCAGATGACCGATGACCGGATCACACTTCGTCACGGTCTCGCCGTTCAACTCGAGGTTGAGGCGCAACACCCCGTGCGTCGCGGGGTGCGACGGGCCCATGTTGATTGTCATCTTGTCGCCGTGGTAGGCCTCTTCGGCCGAGGCCGAGCGGGTGGCGATATCTCCGATCGAAATCTCTCTTGTTTCAGCCATGGTCGGGACGCGGTGGATAGTCGTTGAAGTCGCGCGGGTGGTCGAGAGGAGGTGGCGTCTCCGGGTGGTCGAATTCGGTCCAGGACTCGTCGTCCGCTCGCGGTTCGCGGTGTTTCATCGTTCCTTTTTGCGGTGAATGGAACGGCCCTCCCATCATGGGCGCCGGGAGAACGCTGGCTCCCGTCCGTTCGGTTGTCTCGGCGGACGGCAGCGCAACCTCGTGCCCGGCAAGCGGAAATTCCTTGCGCAGCGGGAAATACGGATAGCTGTCCCACATGAGGATGCGCCGCAGGTCAGGATGTCCTGCAAAGCGGATTCCGAACATGTCAAAGGCCTCCCGTTCATGCCAGTTGGCGGCCGGCCAGAGCTCGACGACGCTCGGGCAGACGGGATCTTCATCATCCGCACACGGCGTGCAAATGCGGATCCAGTGGCTCTTGCTCGTCGAAAAGAGGTGATAGACCACCTCGAACCGCGGCGACGATTCGTAGTGATCGATGGCGGTGACGTCCGAGAGAAGGTCGAAACCGTGTTCATCGCGCATCGCGCGCATGAAGTCGACGAGTGTTTCCTGGGGACAGTTGACCGCCAGATGATCCAGGCTGTCGCGCAGCTGGAGGAACTCGTAGCGGGAGAGCAGTTCGGTCATGGGTGCCATCGCGGCGTTTCGGCTCGATGCCATCACGGGTTGTTCTTGAAGGCGAGTTCCCGGACCGGGCGGTGCCGGAGCAGCCGACCAACGGACTTCTCCTTCTCGATTTTCTTCTGGAGCAGCATCATGCCGTCGAGCAATGCCTCCGGGCGTGGTGGGCACCCCGAAATGTAAACATCCACCGGGACGATCCGGTCGACCCCCTGAAGAACGGCGTAGCTGCGATACATCCCGCCGGTCGAGGCGCAGGCTCCCATCGCCACCACCCATTTGGGCTCCGCCATCTGATCATAGATCCGACGGACAACCTCGGCCATCTTGTAGGTGACCGTTCCAGCGACGATCATGCAGTCGCTCTGTCGGGGAGAAAAACGCATGACCTCCATGCCGAAACGGGATATGTCGAAGCGCGATCCTCCGACCCCCATCAGTTCGATCGCGCAGCAGGCCAGCCCCATCGGCATCGGCCAAACCGAGTGGCGCCGGACCCAGTTGATCACCGAATCGGCCCGCGAGACGATGACATCGCCCTCGATTTTGCTGTCGTAAGCAAATTCTTTTGTTGTGCTCATGATTCCGGATTCCCCGTCGCAAAGCGGTCATCGCAGAGAGCATTCCGACCGGATGCAAGCTGATTGCCAACCTCCCCGTGAAGCCAAGGGCTCACCATCCTCCCGGCCGTGCTGCTCGATGAAATCCATCAGGCAATGACGCGCTCATTTAACTGGGGAAGCAATCTGGTGCCGACGCCCGGAACGTGCAATCTTTCCCCTTCCGTTTTTATGGCTTTCGTCTCCGCTGCCCGAAGAGAAGGCATCTTTCCCCTCGGCGGAAACGGCCTTCCAGCCATTGAGAAATCACCGAAATTGCCCCCGGGGGGCCTCAGCCGCTCGTCGCAGTACCGAATGAGAATTGATTTGTTCGACCTCCATCACCACCGGCATGATGGAGGCGATGGAGACCTCCCCCGATCGTTATGGGCTGATCAGCGTGACCGCCAATCTGGGGCTTTCCATTCTGAAGATTCTTACCGGGGTGATTGGAAACTCCTACGCACTCATCGCCGATGGGATCGAATCGATTGCGGACGTGTTTTCTTCGCTCATCGTCTGGCGCGGGCTGCGCATCGCTCAGTTGGCACCGGACCGGGAACATCCTTTCGGGCATGGCAAGGCCGAGTCTCTCGGAGGTTTTGTCGCCGCCGTCGCCCTCCTCGTCTCCGCCGGCGTCATCGCGTGGCACGCGGTCGGCGGCATCCTGCGCCCCAGCGTCGCCCCGGCCGCCTTCACCCTCCCTGTTCTCGTCCTCATCATCGTGACGAAGGAGGCGCTCCACCACTGGCTCCGCCAGCAGAGCAAGCTTCATGAAAGCCATGCCCTCGCGGTTGAGGCCTGGCATCACCGTTCCGATGCGATCACCTCGTTCGCAGTCCTCATCGGCATCGGAATCGCCGTCTTTGCGGGGCCGCGCTTCGCCTCCGCCGACGATGTCGCCGCCCTCCTCGTAAGCGTCCTGATCGCGTTTAACGGACTGCGCCTCATGCGCCCGTCGATCGATGAACTGATGGACCGCCGCGTGGAAGGGGAACGCGTGCAGAAGATCCACGACCATGCCGCCGCCATTCCCGGTATCGTCCGGCTCGAGACGGTCCATCTGCGCAAGTCAGGCAACCGGTTCCTCGTCGATCTGCACGTGGAAGTGAACGGGGCGATGACGGTGCGAGAGGGTCACGACCTGGCCCACGCACTGCGCGGTCGGCTCGAAACGGATCCCGCCCTGCGCATCATCTGGGTCAACACACACGTCGAACCGGCAAAAGTCACGTCACGTCCAGGTCCGGCCACTGATTGAGCTTCCGGTGGAGCGTGCGCCGACTCATCCCGAGCAGCTTCGCGGCCTGCGTTCGGTTGCCCTTTGCCTGGACGAGGGCATTGCGCAGCAGCCGTTTCTCGTTTTCTTCCACCGATAGCGGATTCTGCGCAAGCCCCGTGTTCTCACCGCCCATCTGCCCCAGCGGATCGAGGAACTTTGCATCAAGGTCGTACTCCGTGAGCCGCCCTCCCCGCTTCATGACGACTGCGTTTTCGGCAAAATTGCGCAGTTCCCGGATGTTCCCGGGCCAACGATAACGCTGGAGCAAGTGCATCGTTCCAGGTTCGATTTCCAACGGTTCCACTTCGTTTTCCTCCGCGTAATGCGCAAGAAAATGAGAGACGAGCAGCGGAATGTCCTCCGGGCGCTCCCGCAGGGGCGGCATCCGCAGACGGACCACGTTGAGGCGGTAGAGGAGGTCTTCCCGAAATTCCCCCTCTTCCACCATCGCCACGAGGTCCCGGTTTGTCGCCGCGACCAGCCGCACATCGACCTTCACCGGCTTGACGCTGCCCAGCCGCTCGAAGGACCGCGTCTCCAGAAAACGCAGCAGCTTTACCTGGGTCGAGGCATCGATCTCACCGATTTCATCGAGAAACAAGGTGCCCCCATCGGCCGCCTCGAACCGGCCCATTCGCCTTTCCGTCGCGCCCGTGAACGCTCCCCGCTCATGGCCGAAGAGTTCACTTTCGAGCAAATTGGCCGAGAGCGCCGCCGCATGCACCGCCACGAACGGCTTCCGTGCCCGCTCGCTGTTCTGGTGGATCGCCTGCGCAATGAGCTCCTTGCCCGTTCCCGTCTCACCCTCGATCAGGACGCTCGCCCGGCTCGGCGCCACCCGCTTGACCTTTTCAACCACTTCTTCAAGCGCCTTCGAGTTCCCGATAATCCCCTCAAAACGGAATTTGCGGTCCAGCCGCTGGTGCAACTCGACCACTTCCTTCTCCGTCTGCCGCCCATGCAAGGCACGCCGGATGAGCAGCTCCAATCGCTCGATGTTGACCGGTTTGGTCAGAAAGTCGTAGGCGCCGCGTTTCATCGCTTCGACCGCCGTCTCGACGCTCCCGTAGGCCGTCATCATGATCACGATCGGGCGCGGATGCAGGCCAATCGCATGCTCGATGACCTTCATCCCGCTTTTTCCGGCCATCCGCAAATCTGTCAGGACTACCTCAAACCGTTCACTCTCCATCAGATTGAACGCCTCGTCCGCATCGCTCGCCAAATAGACATCATATTCATCCTCAAGGGCGAGCATCAGCCCCTCCCGCGTATGCTTTTCGTCGTCAACCACTAGAACCGATGCTGGCATCCTTTCAAGATGTGCCATTTTGGCGCTAAGGCAAGCCCAGGGCCACCCGCAAGGTTCGCCTCGACAACCGGCGGGTCGCGGCAAGGACGAGCCGAGGCAATTCTCTCTTTGCCCGGAAGCCTTCCCATTGATCAATCACATCCCCAAGGACTTGGAGAATCTCGGAAAGACAAGGGAAGCCTTTGCCCAAAAGAACGCCCTCTGGTCAATCCTCGGTTTCCGAACGACAGAATCCGACTCATTCCCACCGTGCCCTCGACTTTGGATGCAGTGTCGGGCGTCTGACCTTTCCCTGCAGGACCATTTCGACTTCGTCGACGGCTATTCCCTGATTGAGCTCGTGTGTTCGCCGGTTCCCGCTCACAGACCTTCCAAGGTGTATCGATAAATGACAGCTCCGATCGCTCCACCGACGAGCGGTGCCACCCAGAAGAGCCAAAGTTGAGCCGTCGCCCAACCTCCTCACTGCCGCTTGTGGTCGGATCAACGACGAGGCGCGCCCCTCACGGGCGCGCGGATTGGATTGAAACGTTTGTAATGATGATCCTTACGCTGAATACGGTTGGTCGCGCCCGTCACGAGCGCGGGAGCGCCAGCGTTGGCTGCTTTCGGAATGAGCGAGCGTCGGGAGAGATCTGGCGCTCGACGACGCGTTCCTTCCCCCAAATCCCTTCTCCATTGACGATCGCTTGCCCATGCAGATCCCTTGAATGCTGACAATGCCTCCTATGAGAAACTCCCTCTTTCCCCCCAGCGTTCGCCTCCTCGCGGCGCTGCCTTCCATTTTCCTTCCTCTTGCCGGAGAGGGTGCCGGTGGCGAGGCCGAGCTGGTGGTCGACCTGGAGTCGCCCGGCAAGGCGATCAGTTCGGATCTGGTGGGGATCTTTTTTGAGGACCTGAATTATGCGGCTGACGGGGGACTGTATGCGGAGCTGATCCAGAACCGTTCGTTTGAATACAGCGCGACGGAGCAGCCTGAGTGGGGCCCGTTTTCCTTCTGGGATCTCGTCGAGAGCGGTGGCGGGAAGGGCCACCTCGGGCTTGGCAATGCGCGTCCGGTGCACCTCAACAATCCACACTACCTGCTCCTGACGGTGACGGAGGCCGGGTCCGGGGTGGGTGTGGCGAACGGCGGTTTTGACCAGATCCCGGTTGAGGCAGGCAAGTCTTACGAGGCGTCTTTCTGGACTTATCAGGCCTACATGGGGCGCCGGTGGAGCGGCGATCCGGCGGAAGAGGACGAGCCCATGCCGGTGACCCTGCGGCTGGAAGCCGAGGACGGCAGTGTGCTCGCCGAGGCGACGCTTGCGGTAAAAGGGCGTGAATGGACCCGGCATGCCGCGACCCTCGTTCCCTCGGAATCCTCCGAAAGAGCGCGCTTTGTCCTGCTCGCGCACAAGCCCGGATGCCTCGCGGTGGACATGGTTTCGCTCTTCCCAAAGGACACCTTTCAGGGCCGCCCGAATGGGCTGAGGCGCGACCTCGCGGAGGCCATCGCCGACCTCCAGCCGCGGTTTCTGCGCTTCCCTGGCGGCTGCCTCGTGCACGGCCCGGGCGTGCGCCACTACTACGACTGGAAGGCCACCGTGGGTCCGGTCGAGCAACGGCGGGCGCAGCGCAACATCTGGGGTTATCACCAGACCTTCGGGCTCGGCTATTTTGAGTATTTCCAGTTCAGCGAGGACATCGGCGCAATTCCGCTCCCTGTCGTTTCCGCAGGCGTTTGCTGCCAGCATGCCGGCGACAGCCCTCATCGCGGACAGGAGGGCCTGCCCATGGAGGAGATGCCTGCCTACATCCAGGATATCCTCGATCTGATCGAATGGGCGAACGGTCCTCTTGACTCACGCTGGGGAGCGGTGCGTGCCGCGGCCGGACACCCGGAGCCCTTCGGTCTGAAATACCTCGGAGTGGGCAACGAGGACGCCATCACTGAAATCTTCAGGGAGCGCTTTCGGATGATCCACGAAGTGCTCGCCGAGAAGCATCCGGAGATCGTCGTGGTCGGCACGGTGGGGCCTTTTGCCAGTGGCGAGGACTACGACAAGGGATGGGAGTTTGCGAGGGAGCTGGATCTCGAACTGGTGGACGAGCACTTCTACATGGAGCCGCAATGGTTCTGGGACAACCGGGACCGCTACGACCGCTACGACCGCGATAGCGCCAAGGTCTATGTCGGTGAATACGCCGCCCACGAACCTGATCGCCGAAACACACTCCGCTCCGCCCTGGCGGAAGCCGTGGGCCTGCTCGGATTCGAGCGCAACGGTGACCTTGTCCAGTTCGCCTCCTATGCGCCGCTCCTCGCACGTCGCGGACACACGCAGTGGACACCGGATCTGATCTACTTCACGGGCACCGAAGTGTACCCCACAATCAACTACCAAGTCCAGCAGCTCTTCAGTCTCCATGCCGGCGACAGCGCACTGCCCTTCGAGCTTTCCGGCGTTTCGGATGGCCGGAAGCTGGCCGCCTCGGTCGTACGCGATTCGACAACGGGCGACCTGATCATCAAGCTCGTCAATGGCGAATCCAGCCCCGCGCCCTGCCGCTTCAACCTCATTTCGTCTGGCAACACTGGCTACGTGCTCAGCGCCAGCGTGCTCGCCCACGAAAATGCCGACATCACCCATGAAGATGGCCAGCCGATGGCGGTGCCGGTCAAGGAGGAGTCCACGCGAGTCGACGGCCGGTTCGAGCGCGTCCTGCCGCCGCATTCCCTCACAATTTTGCGTCTCCAGTAAGGCCGCGCCCGTCTTCGCCCATTCACCGGTTCATTCACATTGGCAGCTGCTCCGTCAGAATGCACAACCGCCGGCACCCGCCGCCTGCGGAGATGCCGAAGCCGGTTGCCGGGGATCGGGATTCACCGCAAACGCGCTGAAGCGTGAACGCCCGCGGGCGTGAAATTCGGCACCAAAAGTGGGGGGCGTAAGCCGAAGTTTGTTCAAACCCGTGCCGAGTCGCGGCCTCGCAGAACGCCTTCGTGCTGATCCTCGAAGGTGAAGGGCTCATCCCGGTCGGCGAGAGCGTTGTCGAGGGAATGCGCGCTGCGGGTGTGGCCGTTTTGGCTCGAACGCCTAAAGCGAAGCATTTCGGCGGATCGACGTGCCGCTGCCTGATCATCCGTTCCCTGGCCATCAAAGCCGCGAACCAACCCAATGAGGCGCTCTACCGACCGCTTCTGTTCAACTGCCTGACGGTTCAGTTCCTCTGCCGCGGCCGCGGTTTCCTCCGCACTGCTTGCGTTGGTCTGGGTGACACGATCGACCTGCTGCATCGCCATGCCGATCTGTCCGATCCCCTGACTCTGCTCACTGGTGGCCGCGGCGATGTCCTTCACAAGGTCATCCAGTTGCCGTACCTCTTCCTGAATTATCCCAATTTGCCGGGCCACTTCGTTGCTCGCGCGCGTGCCCTCCTGGCTCTTCTGCAGCGAATCCTCGATCTTCACGGCCGTTTCTGCCGCCGCCTGCGAACTGCGTTTGGCCAGTGAGCGGACCTCTTCCGCGACCACCGCGAAACCCGCCCCGTGCTCACCCGCCCGAGCCGCTTCAACCGAAGCATTCAGCGCCAGGATGTTCGTCTGGAATGCAATGTCATCAATGGTCCGGAGGATCTTGGTGATTTCGTTACCTGCCACCTCGATCGCGCTCATTGCAGATTGTAGCGCTTGCACCTGCACGGCGCCCGCGTCAGCCGACTCGCGGGCCGTAGCGGCCGTCTGACGGGCCTTCTCCGCATGTCCTCCATTCGATCTGGCCATGCCGGAAAGCTCTTCGAGGGAGGCACTGGTTTCCTCGATCGAGGCCGCTTGCTCACTTGCACCCTGAGAGAGCGACTGACTTGAAGAGGAAACCTGACCGGCAACCGAGCCGAGGCCTTCCGCTGCCATCGCAAGTTCCCCCGCCGTGCGCTCAAGCGGCTTGGCGAGTGAACCCGAAAACAAGTAGGATAAGGCCAATCCTCCCGCTACGATTCCAAGGCTGCCCCAAAGTGTGATCCGGAGAAGCCAGCGGCTGGATTCGGCGGTTTCCGCCAACCGGACCTGAAGAAGGGCATCCTCTGCCCCGGTAGCTTCGGCAAAAATGGTCCTGATCCGGTCAAAGATCTGTTTTCCATCCGGCCGTGAGGCGAAGGCTGCCAGCTCGTCAAAGGCAATCGTCCCCGCATTCACGCGGCGTCTCAGCTCGATGGCCGGTGTGGAGATCTGCTCTTCCCACTCCACGACCCGTTCGCCGATCTGTTCCCAACGCGCCACCTGCTCGGGATTGTCCGATGTCAGTTCCTTCAGTTCGGCGATGGATTCCTGATACTGCGCACGCCCTCCCTCGTAAGGCTCCAGAAACGCGTCCGCACCCCCGATCATGAACCCGCGCAGCCCCGTCTCCATATCGACCAAGCTCCCCATCGCCACGTTCGCCGTGTCCAGAACCTGATAGGTATGATCGACCCATCGGTTGTTGTTTAAATTCCGCAGGGTCGTCGAGTAGACGAAAATACTGAAGGCGCCCACCGCCAATAGCAGTAGACCAAAGGTGGCCATCAATCGCCACCGCAGATGCAGTCGATTCAAGAAATTCATGTAAGTGGTTCCCGGTTCTCTCGCGCGAAAAAAGCGCGAATCTCCTATATCGGGATTCCCACGATCCGGTGCAGCGTTAGTCACCCGCGATTCCTCCCCGGTCGCCCGTGAGAGAACCTCTCCCGAGGGCGGAAGGAGCGTCCGAAGCGGCACCAGCTCACGCACGAGGATTCTGCGTGCGGCGCCAACAGCCAAAGTCTGACCGGGAGCGGATCTCATTTTTCGTCGAATTGTGATTCGATTATTCCGTTACATCGTCACCCATGGTGACAACTGGCAGGAAGATGCCGCCGCCAGCACAGGTCTCCCCTGGCATCACAACGCCCCGTTCGATCGCCCAGGCCGCGAGCTGGCGCTGGCGATTCGCCTCCCGCGACGCCCTTGTCCGCCTCTACCCGGTGGATGTCGTGCCGGTCTGAAGCAAGGGGTTGCCAGCGAGGCCCTGGAGCAGCACCTTGACCGCTTCCGCGATTTTCCCCCGTTGCCAGGCCACGTGAATTTCCCATCGGGCTTCGGCGTCGTCAAGAGGTCGGAAGGCAATGCCGGGAGCGGGTGCGGCGGCGAGGTACTCGGGCACGAGCATGACGGCACCTTCAGTGACAAGCAAGGACAGCCCGTGCGAGAGGCTCTCCGCGTTGAGCACGAACTGCGGCCGAAAACCCGCCCGGCGGCAGAGTTGCCGCACCCACTGGTTGTGCCCCGGCATGTCGGCCTCGGGCGCGCCCACAAAAAGCTCTTCGTGCAGATCCGCGAGCTGCACAGCGTCGCGCGCCGTCAACCGATTCGTTTCAGCCATGGCTACACAAACACCCAGGGTCGCGATCAGGCGCGTATAGAATTCCCGGGAGAGCAGCGGTCCGGCATGACCGAGCAGGGCGACATCGAGTTCAGCCTGCCGAAGCCCTTCGATCTGTTCACCGGGTGAAAGGTCGAGCAGCTGCAGCTTCATTTCCGGATGGGCCTGGCGCAGCCGCGCCAATGCGGGGTTGAGGAAGCGGGCAGCAGCGGACGCGAGATAGCCGATGCGCAGGGTTTCTCGCTGGCCCCGGGCGAATCGCTGGACGTCCTGCAGGACTGTCTCAAAGCGCTCCAGCACTGGCCCCATCCCATCCGCCAGTTGCTGCCCGGTAGCCGTCGCCACCACTCCGCTCGAAGTGCGCTCGAGCAACTGCCCCCCAACCGCGTGCTCGAGCGCCTGGATCTGCCGGGTGAGGGTCGACTGCGAAACATGCAGGCGCGCGGCCGCCTTGTTCAGGCTCCCCGCATCGAGCACCACGAAGAAGCTGCGCAGCAAGTCGAGATTCATGACCCTGCATCTGATATGCGCAAAGCGCATAACCGCAAGCCTTCCTTGGCATTATCCAGGAAGCCGCCGGTCTGATATTCTCGGACCATGCAAACAACCCGCTCATCCATCCTCCGCCTTCTGGCGATCGTCCTCTTCCTTCTCACCACCACTCTCTGGTTCGCCGGTGGCGCCCACCGCGGCTGGACGCAAACACGCGTCACAGAAATGCACGTCGACGAGTTCACCGGGATCGAATATCCCGTCCAACACGCCGCCTTCGTTCCGGGCGTCGAGTTTCTCGGAGCCGGATTCCTGACCGCCGCTCTCGTCGGTGGTGCCAGCTTCATCGGAACACGCCGCAAGCGAGTCAGCACAGTTGATCTCACCCGCCCGACCGAAGCCTGAACGCCAGCCACGGCAGTCGCTTCATTCAAACATCAACCACCTTTCAACAAACAACCCAAAGTTCATCAAAATGAAAACACGTATCCATCAATTCGCTACTTTCGCCACCATCCTCGGCCTCAGCGCTGGAGTCCTCCATGCAGCCCCTCAGACCTTTGATTTCAAGGACCCGAAGGGCGTCAATAACGTGCGCTTCCAGCTCGACGCGCCCCTTGAGTCCATTTCGGGCACGAGCACGGGAATCTCCGGCGAGGTGCGCTTCGACCTCTCCGCTCCGGAGAATACGCGCGGCCGGATCATCGTCGATGCCAGCAGCCTCACCGTAGGCAATCCGCTGATGCAGGAGCACCTTCACAGCGCCGACTGGCTGAACGTCGCCGAGCACCCTGCGATCGTCTTTGAAGTGGTCCAAGTGCGGGACGCCCGTTCCGAAAGCAACAGTACCGTTGCCGAGATCACCGGACGCCTCTCCCTCAACGGCGTCACAAAGGAGGTCACGGTGCCGGTTCGTTTCACTCACCTCGCGGACCGACTCGGTGCCCGAATCGGCGATGAATCGATCCAGGGCGACCTGCTCGTGCTCCGCGCCGATTTCGAAGTGAACCGGAGCGACTTCGGCATCCAGGCCGGACAGATGACCGACCAAGTCGCGGAAACGATCGAGCTTTCCCTCGCCATTGCGGGCGCCGCACCGAAGGCGTAAGCTCAACACCCATGGCCTGCGACCGTGGCCCGCTCCCGAAACTTTCGGATTCGGACCACGGTCGGCAGAGGCCTCTCTTCACCAGCACCCGAGAACGCCATGCAGTTCACCATCCTCTACGCCGACAGCGACGGTATCACTCACTTCTCCGATTCGGAGATCCCCCTGCGGGACAGCGGCGAAATCGGCAATCTGTCGGAGCTCCACGACGGCCATGGAATCATCTTTCGCAAGACGGATGACCGGTACGACTACGACTGGCATCCGGCACCGCGGCGTCAGTGGCTCATCCTGCTCGACGGCGAAATCGAGATTGAGACGGGTGACGGAGAGATCCGCCGCTTCCGGGGTGGCGACATCCTCCGCCTCGAGGACGTCAACGATACCCGCGGTCACCGCACCCGCCAACGCAGCCCCGGCACACGCCGCTCCATTTTCATCCCTTTCTGAACCGCAACCCGCCACGCCTGTACGCAGAATCCCCCGCAAAGGTGACTCCCCCGAATTCGATCAATGACCACACCCATCACCGGAATCCACCACGTCACCGCCATCGCCAGCGACCCGCAGCCCAATCTGGACTTCTATACCGGACTGCTCGGCCTGCGCCTGGTGAAGCGAACCGTCAACTTCGACGATCCCGCCGCCTATCATCTGTATTACGGCGACGAGACGGGCAGCGCCGGCAGCATCGTCACCTTCTTCTACTGGCCCGGACTGGCCGCGCGGGGCCGGATTGGCGCTGGCCAGAGCACCGCCCTCTCCTTTTCAGCCGCACCGGATGCCCTCCGCTTCTGGGAATCACGCTTGCAGGCCAATCAGGTCGACGTGCGACGCGTGCGCCGTTTCGATGAGGATTCACTGCAGTTCGCCGATCCGGATCACATTCCGGTCGAGATCGTCGCCGTCGCCGAGGATTCACGACGGGGTTGGCAAGGTGCGGGAATCCCCGCCGAACAGGCCTTGCGCGGCCTGCACACAGCCGAGCTGACGGTGAATTCTGGCGAACGAACCCAGGACCTCCTGGTCGAAAAAATGGGCCATCGCTTCGTCCGTGACGATGGTCAGCGCGTGCGTTTCGAAGTCGGCCCCGGAGGCTCCGGTCACTTCGTCGACCTCGTGGTCGATCCCAAAGCCCGCAGAGGTGCGGGCGGCGTCGGAACCATCCATCATGTTGCCTGGAGCGTGCCCGACGATCCAGCAGAGTTGTCGATGCAGGAGGCGTTGCAGCGTGCGGGATACGCCACCTCCGGCGTGCGCGACCGCGATTACTTCCATTCCATCTACTACCGTGAGCCCGCTGGCATTCTCTTCGAGATCGCCACCGAAAACCCCGGCTTCACCGTGGACGAAGCACTCGATGAGCTGGGCAGCGGACTGAAACTCCCCAAGCAGTTCCAGCACGCGAGCTCCGCAATTGAACAAGCCTTGCCGCACCTCAACGTCCCCACCGCCCATTTCAGCCGCTGAGACCGAAGGCTCTTTCTAAAAACTGAGCATTTGAAGTATCCAACGGTAGCCGGTAACAGATCGGACGATGGCGGGTGATTGCTCGAGTGCAGGAGGGTGTCGGCGCGGTTCTCCTCGAGTTGGTCCCTGTGCTCAAAGTCGAGCTTGGGGAAGAAGCGCTCCCGGATGACTTTCCAGAGGTTCTCGATCGGGTTGAGCTGGGGACTGTAGGGCGGCAGGCTGATCAGGGTGATTGATCGCTTTTGTTTCAGTTTCGTAAATCCGGAAATTCACTTTCGTGAACGATATGATTTCGGCGATACTTACCGAATCTATATCTTCGCAAATGATTCCAAAATCAGTTCCTTGAAGAGCGGCGACGAAGCCAACGAGAATTGGGAGAACTATTCGTTTCATTCTTTCATCCAACGCTACGCTGGAGCCGCGAATCCACGAAGTGGCGAAGTTGGCTCGCAGCGTTTGTTGGAGAACCCCTATCTGGGCAATGCCTTCCTGATCTCTCGAGCAATTTCGTGTGCTGCTCTCGCAATATCCTTCCTCATCGTCCGATCCTCGAAGCGTTTGTTAGGGCGCATTGTAAGGCCCAAGAAAGCGCTCACCGTTAAAATGAATAAGATGCGATGGGGCGTCGGCTACCCAGACTTCCGTTTCCCATGCAATATCACCAAGGTATCGCCCCATGATGGCCCGGTTTGGGAAGGCGGTGACATAGACTAGCCCTGAGG